>JBBKWQ010000359.1:0-46764 GCA_037969115.1 Ilumatobacteraceae bacterium | reverse complement strand
TGTCCGCACGGCAACCCGATTCCGGGTTCCGCCTACGTCGAACCCGACGTGCATCCGCTGTCCGACCGCAGCGTGGGTGACGCGTTCACGATCCGGCGAATTCCCGAGGAACTCGAGTTCACCCCGGGCCTGCTCGAGTTTCTGGAAGAGAGCTCGATCACACCGGGTCGCTCGGGCGTGGTGACAGCGACATCGCCCGACGGCACCCTGACCGTCGAGATCGAGGGCACGCATGTCGGCGTGGGAGCGTTCGCCAGCGAACGCATCCTCGTCACACACTGACCACCAGGTCCGCGCACGTGGTGACGCAGTCGAAGTAGGTTGCAGGGGCGATGAACACACCACCGCCACCACCGCCGCCGCAGGGGAACCAGCCGGGCAGCCAACCGCCGCCTCCCCCGCCCATCGGCACGCAGCCTCAGGCCGCGTACGGTGCGCCCCCCATGCCGCAATACGGCGGCGCCGGAACAGTCGGGAAACGCAGATCGGTCGGTCTGGTGATCTTGCTGTCGATCGTGACCTGTGGCATCTGGACCTTCGTCTGGTCGTATCAGAACGGTGAAGAGCTCAAGCGGTTCTCTGGCGTCGGACTCGGCGGCGGGCTGTACCTGCTGATCACGATTCTGCTCTCGCCGGTGACGATGTTCCTGCTCGCGGGTGAGGTCGAGGAGCTGTACCGCCGAGACGGTCAGGAACCCCCGATCACCACGCTGTGGGGACTCTGGTTCCTCCTGCCGATCATCGGCAACATCGTCTGGTACGTGAAGATCCAGAACTCGATCAACGACTACTGGACGGCGCACGGCGCCACCAACGACCCCAGTCTCTGAGGCTCGGGTCGCACCCGGAAGGAACGATCAGCTGCGGAGCCAGCGGTCGAGCAGCCGCGTGAGCACGGGCATGAGCACCCAGGTGAGAATGGCCACACCGATGATGTTGCCGCCGAGGATGTCGAGGGGTAACCAGACACCCGGCAAGAGCCAATTCTTCACCAAGGTGATCGCCATGACGGTGGGATAGAGCGCCAAGAGCACGACGGCGGCCTGCTTCCACCGTTTCGGTTCGGTTCCCTCGTCGAGATCGAACCACCCCCCGAAACCGCCCATCACGTTCACCGTGTGTGAGCCTTCGATGAAAGGTTCCATCCGCTGGAGGATCTCGGCGCGTTCGGACGAGGTCATCCACGCGTCGAGGTCGTCGCGACCGTCGAAGGTGAACACGACGACGGTCTCGTCCTGCACCCCTTCGACCGGCTCGAACATCTCGGTGCGGATGAAACCGGGGGCCCGCGTCATGGCGGCGTCGATCTCGTGGTATCGCTCGAGGTACATGTGGCGGTGTCGCTCGGGAACCCGTACCGAGATCACGGCCGTGACCGGATCGACGTCGCGTTGCAGCACCACCACCTGTTCTCGTGCGGGGCCCTCGCAGAGATCGACGCCCACGTCCATGAGAGCCGCCCGCTCGGCCGAGCCGACCCATGAACGGAGCGACTCGGCATCGACGAAGCGGTAGATCACGACCCACTCGTTTGGCTGTTCGTCGGTCGGTGGTTGACGTTCGAGCCCGACGAATCCGGGCGCGTCGCGAGCCTCGTCGAGCAACCGATCGAGCCACGCCTCGAACTCGCGTTCGCGTCCCGGGCGCACGGTTCGCGACACGATGACCGTCGGTATCGACCGACTCGTCGCCATGTGCCCTCAGCTCGCCAACGGAATCGTCATGGCTGAGGGCAATCGGTCGTGATGGACGACGGAGAGCCGCTGGGTCGACCGGGTCAGGGCGACATAGAGCGCTCGCAGACCGTGCGGTTCATCGCTCACGATGCGAGCTGGTTCGACGACCACGACGCCGTCGAGTTCGAGGCCCTTGATGACGCTGACCGGCACGACGGTCACCGATTGGTCGAGCCCGGCGATGGCGGCGCGACCGTGCTCGATCCCGGCTGCGCCGAGTTGCTCGGAAATCTCGGTGCACAGGTCGTCGGGCGCGACCACGGCGATGTTGCCGTCGGGGATCTCGGCGCGCATCCGCCCGAGCTCGTCGATGAGACCTGCGAACAGGTCGTCGACCTGACGGATGCGCGGAGGGGCGTCACCGACACGGACCGAGCGAGGCGGTCGCAAGCTCGGAGTCGCAACGGCCATGACCCTGTTCGCGAGATCCATCATCTGACCGGGGATGCGGTAGCCCACCGACAACCCGATCACGCGGGGATCCTTGCGTTCGGGCAGATGCTGGAGGAGGTCGGGCCAGTCGTCGGGCGCGAGCGACCCGGTGGCCTGGGCGATGTCTCCGACGACGGTCATCGAACCGTTCAACGATCGACGAGCAGCCATCTTGAGCTCCATCGGCGTGAGGTCCTGCACCTCGTCGATGACGATGTGACCGTAGGTGCGTATCTCGTCGAACTCGTCGATCCGGCCGTTCTTTCCGGGCTTCGGGCCGAGGACCTCGCGAGCATCGTCGAGCAGTGCGACGTCGGCTGACGACCATCGAACGTCGTCGACCGAGGCGCTCCGGGGGCGATGGAGCAGCAACGATTCGTGCTCGGTGAGTTCACCCTCCCCGGCGAGACGGAGCAACGCCTTGGAGCCGAACAGATCGTGGAGCAGCTCGGCCGGCGAGAGCATCGGCCACATCCGTTCGAGGGCCTCACGGATCTCGGGGAGCGACCGGACCGACGCGCGAACCTCGCTCGGGCTGATGTCGCGGTCACGCCAGGTGGCCGCCATGGCCGACCACACCTCGTTTTCGACGAATTTGCGGCCGACATTGTGTCGACGGAAACGGCGGCGGGCGGACTTCACGATGCGGGCGGTCTCGGACGCAGGCAGGACGATGTAGCCCGACTTGAACGGAACCCTCACGTCGGCGCGTAGCGGCCGCTCACGATCGGTGACTGCTCGGTCGATGACGTTCGACATGCGAGTGTCACCCTTGACCCGCGCGACGGACGGAGGATCGACGGACCCGAACGTGACTCCAGGGATGAGGTCGGCCAGAACCACCTGTTGGACGCCGGCTTCGCCCAGTGACGGCAGCACACGTTCGATGTAACGCAGGAAGACCCGGTTCGGGCCGATCAGCAGTACGCCCTGGTCTTCGAGCGGAAAACGATGCGTGTACAACAGGTAGGCCGCCCGGTGCAGGGCGACCACGGTCTTGCCGGTGCCCGGCCCGCCCTGGACCACGAGCACACCGGAGTGAGGCGACCGGATGATGTCGTCCTGCTCGCCCTGGATCGTGGCGACGATGTCGCCCAGGGTTCCGGTTCGACCACGTTCGAGACTGGCGATCAGCGTGCTGTAGCCGCGCAGCGCGGGTTCTGCCGATTCGGAGGGTTCGCCGGGGCCGACGGTGCCGTCGAGGCCCACGGTGCCGTCGAGGCCCTCGTCGTGCCCCACTCCGAGGTGACCGGCACCGAAGAGCTCGTCCTCGAGACCGAGGAGAGTTCGTCCGTCGACGACGAAATGGCGACGCCGCGCGAGGCCCATCGATTCGCGCCCCGTGGCGCGATAGAAGGGTTCGGCGACCGGGGCTCGCCAGTCGACCACGACGGGTTCGCTGTCGTCGTCGGCAACGGCCAGTCGACCGATGTGGAACGTTTCGAGTTCGTCAGGAGACTCCGCGTAACGATCGATCCGGCCGAACACGAGCGCCGCGTCGCCGAGGTCGAGATCGATCAGGCGCTTCACCACGGCTTCATCGAACGCATTGCGCTCGAAACGCGCCTGGAATGTGCCTCCGAGGTCTGCTTCGTTCAGGTCTCGGAGACGCCAAGCAGCCTGCCGACTCGATTCGAGGCAGGCGTAGGCATGGTCGATGTGGTCCTGCTCGGCGGCCAGTTCCGGGTGCTGTTGAGTCATGGAGTCGGGGAGAAACCTGTTCGTCGACCGGTCAGAACCGGGCAGAATCGGGGGCCAAATATCCTACCGCCACAGGTAGCGTCATCCCCTGCATGTCGATCCAGGAACCGAGCACGACCAGCGACTCGCCACTGCCTCCGTTCGTTGCGGCGTCCCGGGGGGTGCCGGCACGGCACACCCCCGTCTGGTTCATGCGCCAGGCGGGTCGCAGCCTGCCCGAGTACCGTGCGGTACGCGGTGAGGGTTCGATCCTCCAGGCCATCAAGGACCCGGAACGGGCCGCTCAGATCACGATGCAGCCGGTGACCAGGTACGGCGTCGATGCCGCCGTGCTGTACAGCGACATCGTCGTGCCACCCCACGCCGTCGGCTTCGGCATCGACGTGGCGCCAGGAACCGGTCCCGTAGCCGAACATCCGTTTCGGTGCGCCGACGACCTCGCACGTCTGAGGCCGCTCGAGCTCGACGACATCACCTACGTCACCGACACCGTCGATCTGCTCGTGGCCGAGTTGCCCCGCGACGTCCCGCTCCTGGCGTTCGCCGGGGCACCCTTCACCGTTGGCAGCTACCTCATCGAAGGTCGCCCGAGCCGCACCTACCAACACACCAAGGCACTCATCCACACCGATCCCGACCTGTGGCACCAGGTCATGACCCGTCTGGCCGACTCCGCGATCACGTTCATCGGCGCACAGCTCGACCACGGTGCCGGTGCGTTCCAGCTGTTCGACTCGTGGGCCGGCTCGCTGTCACGTCGCGACTACGACCGTTTCGTGCTCCCGTACTCGACGAGCGTCTTCACCGAGCTGCATCGCCGGTTTCCCGAGGTTCCCAGCATCCATTTCGGTATCGGCTGCGATCATCTCTTGGAGTCGATGCACACGGCCGGGTCGACCGTCATGGGACTCGATTGGCGGACCCGCATCGACGACGCCCGCGCCCGCCTCGGCGGCGATACGGTCGTGCAGGGGAACCTCGACCCGGCACTCGTGCTCGCCGGCGTCGATGCCGCTCTCACCGGGACCGACGAGGTCCTGGCCGACAACGACGGGCACCCTGGCCACATCTTCAACCTGGGCCACGGCGTGCAACCCGACAGCGACCCCGCCGTACTGCAAGCCGTGGTCGACCGCGTCCACGAACGGACCGCGGCGTGAGCGAAGTGCACCCTCCCCGCAAGACCGCCGTGTTGCTCATGGCCTATGGCACCCCGAGGCACGCCGACGAGGTCGAGGCCTACTACACCGACATCCGACGTGGGAGACCGCCGACGAACGAGCAGCTCGCCGACCTCGTCCGGCGATACGACGCCATCGGCGGCATCTCACCGCTCGCCGAGCTGACCGAAGCCCAGGCCGACGCGCTGCAACACGCGCTCGATCAACTCGAACCCGGCACATACCAGGTCGCGATCGGACTCAAGCACGCCGAACCGAAGATCGAGACCACGATCGAATCGCTCGCCGCCGACGGCGTCACGCGCGTGATCGGAGCCGTGCTCGCACCGCACTACTCGGCATTCTCGGTCGGCCAGTATCTGGGACGCGCGAGCGATGCGGCCCGTCCGCACGGCATCGAAGTCGTCGGCGTCGAGTCGTGGGCGACCGAGCCGGCGTTCGTCGAGTTCCTCGCCGACGACCTCGCCCAGCGGCTCGCCGGAATGCCCGACAACACCAGGGTCGTCTTCACGGCGCATTCACTGCCCCAGCGCATCATCGACACCGGGGACCCCTATCCCGACGAGTTGCGCTCCACCGCTGAGGCCGTCGCACGCCGTGTCGGACTGCGCGAGGGGTCCGACTGGTCGATCGCCTGGCAGAGCGCCGGCCGCACGCCCGAACCGTGGCTCGGGCCCGACATCCTCGAGGTGATCGACGAACTCGCCGCCTCGGAGGCGGCCGACGGCATCGTGGTGTGCGCGTGCGGATTCGTCGCCGACCACCTCGAAGTGCTGTACGACCTCGACCTCGAAGCGCGCCGGCGCGCCACCGAGCGCGGGCTCTCGTTCGAGCGAACAGCCTGCGTGAACGACGACCCGGCAGTGATCGGTGCACTGGCCCACCGCATCCACGCTCTCGCTCGCGGATCGGTCTGAATGTCGGCGACCGACTTCCACCGTGTGCTCGTCGTCGGTGGAGGAATCACCGGACTCACCGTTGCCGAGCAACTCGCCGACGTCGACGGCATCGATGTCACGCTGCTCGAATCCGACAACCGTCTCGGTGGCAAGATTCGTTCCGGCGCATTTGCCGGCATCGACGGCATCGACGAGGGTGCCGATGCGTTCCTGCGCAGGGTTCCCGCTGGGATGGCGTTGGCGGGTCGCGTCGGCCTCGACAGCGAACTGACCTCACCCACGTCGGCCCATGCAGCGGTGTGGCATCACAGTCTCCATCCGATCCCTCGCGGGGTCGTCCTCGGTGTTCCGGCGTCGATCCGTCCGTTCGCGACGACGGGCCTGTTGTCGTGGCGCGGCAAGGCACGTGCCGCGCTCGAACCGTTCCTGCCACGTACTTCGGTCGAGCCCGACTCCATCGGCGAGTTCGTCCGCGCCCGCTTCGGCGACGAGGTCCACGAACGCCTCGTCGATGCACTGGTCGGCAGCATCTACGCAGCCGATACCGACCGGTTCTCGCTTGCGGCGGTGCCCCAACTCGCTGACCTGGCCGCTCGGCGCCGTTCTCTGTTGATCGGCGCTCGCTCGGCGAAGGCCGCGAACCCTCCGCGGGCCGAAATCGATCCGATCTTCGCTGCGCCTCGAGGCGGTATGCAGGCGCTCACCGACGCCACGGCCGCGGCAGCACGAAGCTCGGGGGCGCACATACGCACGGGGCACACGATCGAGTCGCTGGAGTCCTCGGCGGATGGCTGGATCGTCGACGACGAGTACTTCGACATCGTCGTCCTCGCAACTCCCGCACGGGCGTCGGCGTCACTGCTGCGACAAGCCGCTCCCGAGGTGGCCGGTGCGTTGGCGTCGATCGATTTCGCCGACGTGGCGCTGGTGACTCTCCAGGTCGACGGCAGTTCGTGGCCGGAACGTTTGCATGATCGCAGCGGCTACCTCGTTCCCAAGCCCGTACAAGAGCGCGTCACCGCCGTGTCGTTCGGATCCCAGAAGTGGGCGCATTGGCGTCCCGACGATGGCAGCCAGATCCTGCGTGTGTCGCTCGGGCGCGACGGTGCTCCGATCCTCGATCTCACCGACGACGCGATCGTCGACCACGCCGTGCGAGAGCTCAACGTCCATCTCGAGACAGCTATCGAGCCGCAAGCCGTACGCGTGTCGCGCTGGCCTGATGCCTTTCCGCAATACCGGCCGCATCACCTCGGCCGGGTGGCGCACATCGATTCGCTACTGCCCCGTTCACTCCTCTTGGCAGGCGCCAGCTATCGCGGTATCGGCATCCCGGCCTGCGTCGCCGACGGCTGTCGAGCGGCCGCGGCGATCAAGGCGCGGCTGTTCGATCCCGATGAATGATGCGATGATGGACGCCATGCCGGCGGAGCAGCGAAATGGGGCACGACGACGCGGGTTCACCCGCACGTCGAGTGTCGGAGCCGCCGCCGTGGCAGCGCTCATCTCTGCCACCGCGTGCGGCGGTGCCCGCCAAGAACCCCAGGCCCTCGCGATGACGGTCGCCGAGAGCCGAACCGTGACATCGCCGCCGATCTCGACCGCGACCACGGCCACGGCCACGACCACGACGATTGCTGCGCCGAACACGACCACGTCGACATCCAGCACGGTTCGAACCACGACCACGACCAGTTCCACGACCACCTCGAGTACCTCGAGTACGACTCTTCCGGTTCCCATCGACCCACCGGACGATCCGTACACGGACGAACCGGTCATCGAAGTCGGTCGTATCACGATTCCCAAGATCGGTGTCGACGCCACGATGTTCGAGGGCATCCGTCTCACCACGCTCGATCACGGCCCGGGTCATTGGCCGGGTACCGCCCTACCGGGGCAGACCGGCAACGTCGTCGTCGCCGGACATCGCGTGAGTAAACACCAGGTGTTCCGTCACGTCGACCAGCTCGAACGCGGCGACGACATCGTGCTCACTGACGCCAACGGCGAACATCGGTATGTCGTCAGCCAGGTTCAGGTCGTCGATCCGAACGCGATCTGGATCGTCGATCAGACACCGACCGCCACCGCCACACTGTTCGCGTGCCACCCACCGGGCAGCACCAAGCAACGCATCGTCGTCTTCGCAGATCTCGTCACCGAGTGATCGACCCCGCCCGCCGAGCCCGACTTGCACGCGCCTCGTTGGCGCTCGGAGGCGGCTTTCTCGTTGCGTTCTCGATGCCTCCGTGGGGGTTCTGGCCGCTCGCGTTCGTGGGCGTGATGGTGTTCGAGATCGCCCTCGGAAGCAACCCGAGCCGAGGCGACCGGTTCGCCATCGGGATGTCGTTCGGGCTGTCGTGGATGTTCATGGGCATGGGCTGGATGTGGTTCCTCACCGTGCCCGGCTACATCGCGGCCGGGGTCATCTTCGCCACGTTTCACGCCATCGCCGCGGTGGCAGCGCCGACGGGTCGGTGGCGGGTGATCGGCCGACCCGCAGCACACACGCTGGTCGAGGCGCTCCGCTTGACCTTCCCGTTCGGTGGCGTCCCGCTCGCCACGATCGGGATCGGACAGGTGTCCGGACCGCTCGACGGCATGGCCCGCGTCGGTGGTGTGATCCTGCTCACCTGGGCGGTGTTCCAAGTCGGTTTCGCGCTCGCCGGCCCGGCACCATTCGTGCCCGCGACGGTGCAGCGCGTCAGAGCGAGCGCCCGAAGCGCACCCCAGGGTGTCGTCGCGATCGGCGTCATCGTGCTGATCTGGATCGCATCGGCGTTCGCCCCGAGCGGCGTCGACATCGACACCGCCCCGGTCACGATCGCCGTGGTCCAGGGCGGCGGCCGGCAGGGGACACGAGCACTCGACGTGCCTTCCGCTCTGGTCACGCAGGTCCACCTCGACGCCACGCGCACCATCGAGCCCGACGACGAACTCGACATGGTCTTGTGGCCGGAGAACGTGATCGACATCAACGACGAGCCGTTCGAAGGTTCCGAGATCAACGCGCTCGTCGCAGCGGAGGCCGAACGCCTCGGCGTGCCCCTCGTGGTCGGCATCACCGAGGACGCCGATCAGACCGGTATCGGACCCGATGGCAAGATCACGAACGCACAAGTCGTCGTGCTGCCCGACGGATCGGTGACCAGCCGCTTCGACAAGGTCCGACGCGTACCGTTCGGCGAGTACGTGCCACTGCGCGGTCTTCTCGAGGCCTTCGGTGCTCCGATCGACCAGATTCCCACCGATGCCGTCGCCGGCACCGAACCGGCGGTCGTCGATCTCCCCGACGGAACCAGGCTCGGCGTGGTCATCAGCTGGGAGGTGTTCTTCGGCGACCGCGCCCGCGACGGCGCCGAACGCGATGCGGCCATCGTCATCAACCCGACCAATGGTGCGAGCTACACCGGCACGCAGCTCCAGACCCAGCAGATCGCGTCGAGTCGGCTCCGTGCCATCGAAACCGGCCGTTGGATCGTGCAAGGAGCTCCCACGGGCTTCAGCGCATTCATCTCGCCAGACGGTCTCGTGTTCCAGCGGACCGAGATCAGCGAACAGACGGTGATCGTGATGGACGTGCCACCGCGCACGGGTACCACGTGGTACACCTCTCTCGGCGACGGCCCATGGGTGGTGGCGATGGTGCTCATGCTCGCGATGGCTCGATGGTTCGCCAGGCCTCGACGGGAGAAACTGGCCGACCCGGATCTGCGACGTTAGGCATCTCGCGATTCCGGTCCGATCAGAGCTCGATCAGAGCTCGATCATCAAGGTGACCGGACCGTCGTTCACCAGTTCCACCTGCATCTCGGCCCGGAAGCGCCCGGTCTCGACGTGTGCACCCAGGGCACGCAACTTGCGCACGACGGCCTCGACCAGCGGCTCCGCGGCCTCGGGTCGGGCAGCCTCGACCCAACTCGGGCGGCGACCCCGGTTCGTGTTCGCATACAGCGTGAACTGACTCACGACGAGCACATCGCCGCAGCCGTCTGCGAGCGACCGATTCATCACGCCTTCGTCGTCCTCGAAGATTCGGAGGTGCCAGATCTTCTCGGCGATCTTGGCGGCCACGACCTCGGTGTCGCCATGCGTGACACCGATGAAGGCACAGAGTCCAGCGCCGATCGATCCGCTCACCGTGCGCTCATCGAGTTCGTCGATCACCGTCACGGACGCAGAGGTGACCCGCTGTACCAATGCTCGCATCCGATGAGCCTCGCGCAGGTCGGATCGCGAGCGACAATGGACCGGTGATCGAAATTTGCAACGGCTCCACAATCGTCAGGATCGACCCGGAGCATGGTGGTCGGATCGCTCAGGTCGAGGTATCGGGCCGACCGCTCTTGCTCGGACCAGAGACCGGGGCCGATCCACTGGCGTGGGGCGCCTATCCGATGGTTCCATGGCCTGGGCGCATTCGCGACGGGAGATTCACCGTCGGCGATCGCGAGTATCGGATGCCGGCCAACGAGCGCGGTCATGCGATGCACGGTTTCGGGTTCACGGCACCGTGGCGCGTCGCCGCGGCGACGACGGAATCGGCCACGATCACTCTCGCGCTCGACCACATCGGTGACTGGCCGTTCGGCGGGCTCGTCACGCAGGCATTCCATGCCGAACCCTCGGGAGTCTCGTGCCAGATCACCATCGAGGCGGGCGACCGACCGATGCCGGCCGAGTTCGGTTGGCATCCGTGGTTCCTCCCACCGCAGTCGCTCGACTTCGAGCCGTCACTCATGTTCGTGCGCGATGACGACGGGATCGTGACGGGCGAGCTCGTCGCCCCGCCGCCACCACCATGGGACGATTGCTTCATCAACCATCGGCCGGTGCGGCTCGTGTACCCCGAGCACTCCGTGACCGTGTCGTCCGACTGCGACCACTGGGTGGTGTTCAACGAACTGAGCCGGGGAACGTGTGTCGAGCCACAGTCCGCACCACCGGATTCGTTCAACCAGTCCTTGCGCCTTCTGGAGCGCGAGGAGCAACGGCGTGGTTCGATGCTCATCGTCGTCGACGGCTGAACGATCGCGGCCACCTGAACCACGCCCCCACGCCCCAGCGTTGGTTACCGATCGGTAATGGCTCCGATAGCCTTGTTCGGATGTCGAATCACAGGGGCCTTGATCAGGACGCCCCGCTGAAGCTCGCGTATCTCACGTATCGCGGCAAGCCGCACGTCGGCGGACAGGGCGTGTACACCCGCCATCTCACCAAGGCGCTGGCCGATCTGGGCCACACCGTCGAGGTGTTCGGAGGGCAGCCCTACCCCGTACTCGACGAACGCATCGAACTCACCAAGTTGCCGAGCCTCGATCTGTTCAACGACCACTACCCCGGTCGCTTTCCGGCATTCTGGGAGTTCAAGACCCGCGAAGACTTCCTCGAGATCGCCCAGTATCTCACGGGCACCTTTCCCGAGCCGATGGCGTTCAGCGCTCGCGTGCACCGCCATCTGAAGCCGCGCATCGGAGAATTCGACCTGGTGCACGACAACCAATGCCTGGGCTACGGCATCGTGAAGATCGAAGCGATGATGCCCACCATCGTCACGCTGCATCACCCAATCACCCGCGACCGGATACTCGAAATGGAAGCGTCGCCCAACTGGTGGAAGCGCTGGTCGATCGGGCGCTGGTACGGGTTCGTGAAAATGCAGGGCAAGGTCGCCAGCAAGATGCCACGCATCGTCGTGGTGTCCGAGAACTCCATCCAGGACATCCACACCGACATGGGTGTCGATCTCGACCGCATGCGCCTCGTGCCGGTCGGTGTCGACCCCGATCTGTTCAAGCCCGTCGACACCGTCGCCCACACGCCGGGTCGACTCATCACCACGGCGTCGGCCGATGTGGCGTTGAAGGGTCTGTCGTTCCTCATCGAGGCGATGTCGAAACTACGTGCCGACGGCCGTGACATCACGCTCACCATCATCGGCAAGCCCAAGCCGGGCAAGACCATGGACCTCATCGACGAGCGCGGCTTGGTCCCGCACATCGATTTCGTGTCCGGCGTGTCCGACGAACGCATCGTCGAGCTGTACTCCGAAGCCGAGTTGGCGGTCGTGCCCAGCCTGTATGAAGGCTTCAGTCTTCCTGCCATCGAAGCAATGTGCTCGGGCACGGCTTTGGTGGCCACCGACGGCGGCGCGTTACCGGAGGTCACCGGCACCGACGGCGACACCGTGTTGCGCTGCAAGGCCGGCGATGCCGAAGATCTGGCAGCCGCGATCCGCCGTGGGCTCGACGACCCCGAACTGCGAGCCCGGGTCGGCGCCAACGGCAGGCGACGGGTGCTCGAGCGGTGGACCTGGCGCCGTTGCGCCGAGCTGACCGTCGAGCAATACCGCGAGGTGCTCGAGATGCCCGAGAACATCGAGAAGCTGCGCCGGAACGGTCGACTGTGATCAATTCATGCTGACCATTCGATTCGACGAGTTGGGTCTCCGTCCGGGTGATCGTGTGCTCGACGTGGGGGCCGGCTTCGGTCGCCACGTGTTCGAAGCCGCCCGACGTGGCGCCAGCACGGTCGCGCTCGATCACGCAGCCGAGGAGGTCGTGCAGACGCGCGCAACCGTCGGCGCCATGATCGAGGCCGGCGAGATCACCGACGAGCAGTTTCTCGGGGTCTTGCGTGGTGATGCCACGTGTCTACCGTTCGACGATGCCTCGTTCGACGTCGTCATCACGTCCGAGGTGCTCGAGCACATTCAGAACGATGTCGATGCGATCGCCGAGATGTTCCGGGTGCTGAAGCCGGGCGGACGGTTTGCCTGCACCGTGCCGAGCTGGCTGCCCGAGAAGATCAACTGGATGCTCTCCGACGAGTACCACGCGCCCAAGAGCCCCGGTGGCCACGTGCGCATCTACTCGGCCACCGAGCTGAGCGCCAAGCTGCGGAGCGCCGGGCTCGACGTCACCGGTTCCCACCGCGCTCACGCACTCCACTCGCCGTACTGGTGGTTGAAGTGCGCCGTCGGCCCGCACAACGACGATCACCCCGCTGTGGCGAAGTACCGGAAGTTCCTGGAATGGGACATCGTCGAGCAGCCACGCTCCACGCGCATCGCGGAGCGCCTCCTGTCACCGGTGCTCGGCAAGAGCGCCGTCTTCTACGCCGACAAACCCGCCGCTGCCGAAACTCCGGCGTCGTCGCGCGCAGACGTCGCGGTCGCCGCAGCATGAGCACCGTTCCGCACATCGAAGGCGTCCTCAGCGCGGACGACATTCGCCGGTCGGGCGAGCACCTAGCGGCGCTGCAACTCGACACCGGCATGATCCCATGGTTCCCGGGCGGTCATTGTGACCCGTGGAACCACGTCGAATCAGCGATGGCACTCGACGTGACGGGCCTGCACGACGCAGCCGAGCGAGCTTACGAATGGCTCGCCGATACGCAGCGGAGCGACGGGAGCTGGCACAACTACTACGCCACCGACGGTTCCGTCGAGGAGACGAAGCTCGACACCAACGTGTGCGCATACATCGCCACGGGCGTGTGGCATCACTGGCGCAGCACGTGGGACCGCGGGTTCCTCGATCACCTCTGGCCCACCGTCGAACGGGCCCTCGATTGGGTACTGTCGTTGCGACGCTCCGACGGTCTCGCGATCTGGGCCATCGAGCCCGATTCTCGGCCGTGGGACTATGCGCTCATCACCGGCTCGTCGAGCATCCAGCACGCGTTGCGCTGTGGCGCAGCTGCCGGTCTGGCCACCGGCTCACCCCGCCCCGACTGGGTCGAAGCGGCCGACATCATGAGCTCGGTGATCGCGAACGAACCGAACGCGTTCGAGCCGAAGACCCGGTGGGCGATGGACTGGTACTACCCGGTCCTCACCGGTGCGGTCATCGGCGAGCAGGCCAAGGCACAGCTCGGCGAGGGCTGGGACGTGTTCGCCATGGAGGGTCTCGGCGTGCGTTGTGTGAGCGACGAGCCCTGGATCACTGCGTCGGAAACGGCAGAAACCTCGCTGGCGTATGCGGCGATCGGCGATGTCGACACGGCGACCGACCTCCTCCGTTGGACCAACACCCACCGGCTCGACTCCGGTGCGTACTGGACCGGCATCGTGTATCCCTCCCGCGAGTTGTTCCCCGCCGAGGAACACACGTCGTACACGGCAGCAGCCGTGATCCTCGCAGCCGATGCCATCACGAGCGCGTCGGCGGCCTCCGACCTGTTCGTGCACTCCCTCGTCCTCGACTGACTGCGGAACCGTCGGCTTCGAGGTCGGAACCCGCTCTGAGCGCACTCCGAACCACCGTTGGTTCGGCAGGCGCTTCGAGCGCATTCAGGACCACCGGGTCGTTCTACACTCGCCGGGGTGTCGGAGCGAACGGAACAGACGTCAACGAGCGGCAGACCGATCGGTTCGAAACTCATCAGGTCGACACCGGCTCGCACGATCTTCAGCATCTGGGCCTGGTTCGTGCTCGGCGTGACTGTGGTCATGATGCTGCCGTTGGTCGCCGTCACGCGGCTCGTCACCAAACGCTCTGATCCGGGCGCGTACCGAGCCGGATACCTGTTCCGTCAAGTCGCCGTCATCCACCAGAAGCTCAACCCGTTGTGGAAATTCACGGTGTCGGGCACCATGCCCGACGATCCGCGGCGGCCGTACGTGGTCGTGGCGAATCACGAGAGTTTCGTCGACATCCTGCTGATCTCGCACTTGCCGTTCGAGATGAAGTGGCTCAGCAAATCGGAGTTCTTCAAGATTCCCGCGCTCGGTTGGATGATGCACTTGGCGCGCGACATCCGCCTCGAGCGCGGCGACAAGAAGGCCGGTGCGGCCGCACTGGTGGAGTGCCGCGAGCGCCTCGAGCAGCACGTCTCGGTGATGATCTTCCCAGAGGGAACCAGGTCGAAAACCGGCGAACTCGGCACCTTTCGTGACGGTGCCTTTCGTGTCGCGGTTCAGGCCGGCGTCCCCATTCTTCCGGTCGCCGTACTCGGCACCCGCGACGCTCTCATCAAACATGACTGGCGCTTCGGAGTGAGTCATGCAGAGGTTCGGGTGCTCGAACCGGTCAGCACCGACGGCTTCACCAAACACGACGTCGAGGGTTTGCGCGACCAGGTGCGCAACCGGATCGCGGCCGAACTCGAGTTGATGCGTCAGGGCACCTGATGCTCCAGGCGCCCGTTCGGCTGCTCTACACACTCCGGCCGAACATCCCGGCGGGAGTCTTCGCCGCCACGGCGGTCAGCACCATCGTCTTCACCGCCACCCCGTTCCTGGTGAACGGCGTGGCGGACGAGTTCGACATCGACGTCGAAACCGTCGGAATCATCTCCACGTTCCAACTCGCTGGGTTCATGATCGCCAGCTGGGGAGCGGGGCGCTTCTTCCGTCCACGTCGGCGGATGATGCTGATCGCCGCGATCGTGGGCATCGTCGCCAACCTCGTCTCGGGTCTGACGCCGTCGTTCTCGATGCTGTTGGGCGCTCGATTCGTCAGCGGGATCTCGCTCGGCCTGATCGCATGGATTTCGTGGGCAGAGGTGTTCGGGGACGCCGAACGCGTGGGTGACGTCGCGGTGATCGGCCCGATCGTCGGCACCGTGGCATCACCGATCATCGCCGCGGTCATCGACACCTCGGGCACCGACTGGTTGTTCATCGGGTTCGCCGCCCTCTACCTGTGGCCGCTCGCATTCGTGCGGTCGACACACCTCGATGCTGCGAAACGACCGCCACGACAACGGCATCGACCCACCAGGGCGGCGGCTGCGATTCTCGTTGCGCTCGGCCTGAACACCTTTGGGGGTTCGGCCGTGTTCGTGTTCGCTGCAAGTATCGGAGCCGACCTCGTCGGCCTCAGCCCGGTGCTCGTGTCGCTCGCATTCTCGGCGAACGCGCTCGCGAGCATTCCCTCGGCCAGGTTCCGCGGGCAGCGCCAGCTTCCGGGTATGTGGATGGGCATCACCGGCATCCTCGCGGTACTGCTCGCGTCGGTGACCGTCGCACCCGTCTACTGGATCGCGCTGCCGCTCTGGGGATTCTCGTTCTGGATGGCTGTACCCGGTGCGTTCTCGCTGCTCGCCGAGCGGTCGCACTACCCGGACGAGCGGGCTGGTGACGCACAGGCGATCATGGCCCTCGGTCGAGTTTTCGGGCCGCTGTACGGCGGACTGCTGTACAGCATCTCGCCCACCGCGCTGGGCGTCGGAGGCGGTGGCGTCATCCTGATCGCGGCGATTGCGATGCTCTACATCGAGTGGCGCATCCACCCCGAAGTCATCGGCGATCTCGTCGGCACCGAGTGAACGCGTGTCATGCGAGACGCGTGAGGACGCGCAACGATCCCGTCGTCGAACGCAACCGGAACCGCCCGCTCTCCACGGCAGGCAGGAAGATCTGCTCGTACGGCGGTGTACCGCCGTCGGCGGGATCGGGAAACACGTCGTGGATCGCGAGCGTCCCGCCGACTGCAACGAGCGGGGTCCATCCCTCATAATCCTGTTTGGCCGGTTCGACGCCGTGACCGCCGTCGATGAACAAGAATGCGAGTGGCGTCGACCAGTGCCGGGCGACGATGGGTGATCGGCCGACCACTCCGACGACGTGGTCTTCCAGCCCCGCATCGTGGATGGCCGCACGGAAGAACGGCAACGTATCCATCTTGCCCACCCGTCGATCGACGACCTCGGCGTCGTGATGTTGCCAACCCGACTGGTTCTCCTCGGATCCCCGGTGATGATCGACGGCGAAGAGGGTGGTTCCGGCGCTGCGGGCAGCTTGCCCGAGCCAGATCGTCGAGCGACCGCAATACGAGCCCACCTCGACCCACGGTGCGATTGGCACCGATGCGCTCGCTTCCAGGGCTGCGTCGAAGAGCGCATCGCCCTCGTCGGCCGGCATGAAACCCTTGGTGGCGAGGGCCAGCGCCCGTAGCGTCGGATCGAGACTCATCGCAGCCAAGCTACTGACCGACATCGCGAACCGCCCGAGTCCCGATCTGACAACATGAGCGTCGTGCAGCAGGCCCTCGACGATCTCGTTCAGCTCCTCGATCTCGAAGCCATCGAGGTGAATCTGTTCCGGGGCACGTCGCCCGACGAGAATCGGCAACGGGTGTTCGGTGGTCAAGTGGCCGGGCAGGCACTGGTCGCCGCTGCCCGAACCGTCGAACCGGATCGGCACGTGCACTCGCTGCACGCTTACTTCCTGCGTCCCGGTGACCCGCTCGTGCCGATCCTGTACGAGGTCGACCGCATCCGCGACGGTCGCAGTTTCACGACCCGTCGGGTCGTCGCGATCCAACACGGTCGGGCGATCTTCAACCTGCAGGCGAGCTTCCACACCACAGAACCCGGTCTGCAACACCAGACGGAGGTTCCCGGCGACGTACCCGCACCGGAGAGCCTGCCCGACTTCAAGACCCTGATGGAGCCGTACAAGGACCGGATCGGCGACTGGTACGACCGTCCCCGTCCGATCGACCTTCGCTACATCGACCGCCCACCGATGAATCGGGTGGGAAACCCGAGCGACCAGCAACGCGTGTGGATACGTGCAGACGGCACACTGCCTGACGACCCGGTGCTGCACGCGTGCATCGTCACCTATGCGAGCGACATGACGTTGCTCGACACCACGTTGCTGCCGTTCGGGCTCGAGTGGCCGCACGCCCAGATCCAGATGGCCAGCCTCGACCACGCGATGTGGTTCCACCGGCCGTTCCGAGCCGACGGCTGGTTGCTCTACAGCCAGCGTGCTCTGTCGAGTTCGTCGGCACGCGGCCTGGCCGGCGGCTCGATCTTCACCCAGGACGGCCATTTGGCGATCAACGTCGTGCAGGAAGGTCTGATCAGAAACACGCGATAGTGCCGCGTCAGAACGCGTTCCGCCCGGTCGCACTGGCTCCGCAGGTGCGGAAACAATGAATCGGCCGGCCGCACGATGGGGACCGGGCGCCAGGAGGTGGTAACACAGGACGGTGCACCCTCCCCTCCGGCCGGCCGCCATCGTCGCCGTCTTGCTCGTCGCCACTGTCGGCTGCAGCGACGACGACGTCGGTGGTAGCGCCGTCATCGTCACGACCACCGCCGAGTCCGTCACGGACGAGACCAGCTCGACGACCGCCGACACCACCGCCTCGACGCCTGCAGACGCGTCCGAGTCAGCCGAGACCACCGACGGCAGGTCGTCGTCGACGACGAGCACGACCACGACCATCACGCCCACCACGACCACGATCCCTGCGGGACCTCGGAACCCGCTGGTTGCGTTCCGTACGGTGGCCATGATCGACAGCCCGGTCGACCTGGCGTGGCGTGAGAGTTCACCCGAGCTGTTCATCGTCAGCCAGGACGGCACGATCGAGATGTTCGACCCAGCTGCCGGCGACGAAGTCACCGTCCTCGACATCACCGATCTGACCTCGGCGTCAGGCGAACGCGGCCTGCTCGGCCTCGCGATGGGAACCATCGACGGATCCGACCGCGCCTACGTGGACTACAACAACGGCTCTGGCGACACGATCATCGCCGAGTACTCGGTGCTCGCCGACGGAACGTTCGACGCGGCTTCACGTCGTGTGCTGATGGAGATCGACCAGCCGTACGGCAACCACAACGGCGGCGACCTGGCGATCGGACCCGACGGCATGCTGTACATCGGCATGGGTGATGGTGGGTCGGCGGACGACCCGGAACGCCGGGCCACCGATCTCACGTCGCTGCTCGGCAAGCTGCTCCGTATCGACCCACGGCCGAGCGGCGACAGTCCCTACGGCGTCCCCGCCGACAACCCCTTCGTCGGCGCCGGCGACGGAGTGCGCGGTGAGATCTGGTCATTCGGGTTGCGCAACCCGTGGAAGTTCACCTTCGACCCTGCGACCGACGACCTCTGGATCGCCGACGTCGGCCAGAACGAGTTCGAAGAGGTCAATGTCGTGCCCGCAGACGCGGGCGGCATCACACCAGGCCGCGGACTGAGTTTCGGGTGGAGTGCATTCGAGGGCACCGAACGGTTCAACGACGACGTCGACGCCGACGGCCACACCGCTCCGGTGCTCACCTACGACCACAGCGACGGCTGCTCGATCTCCGGAGGGGCGCCGTACCGAGGCGCGGCGATCCCCGACCTGGTCGGCATGTACGTGTTCAGCGACTACTGCTCGGGCACGATCTGGGCGCTCGACCTACCGACACAACGAACTCTGGTGCTCGACTCCCGTGCGGGCGTCACGTCCATCGTGGCCGGACCCGACCAGGAGCTGTACATTCTGTCGCCTGACGGCACGGTCGTCACGATGACCGCGGCGGACGGGTAGCGCGCTCAGCCCGATGGTTCAGCTGACCCGTTCGAACTGAACCGTTCTGCGGACGGGATCGGTGGCGGTCAGGCGAACACGGACGTCGTCTCCGGGATCGATCCCCTTCGCGGCGACACGAGCCACGATCGCGGGATCGAGAATCTGGATCCGTGCACCGCGATCGTCCTCATCGGTCACGACCGCGTCGAAAAGATCACCCTCTCGTCCGGTCAACAACACCGCCTCGGCGAGGTCGAGCGCTGCTCGGTCGGCGCGATTTGCCCGCGTGTCTCCTGCCGCCATGGCGTCGGGGAGCAACTCGAAGGCAGCCGCGATGTCGTGCGGAACCGACCGATCGTTCGCCACGGCCAGCGCCGCCTCCACCACGTATCGGTCCTGCAGCCGTCTCAAGGGAGCGGTGGCATGGGCGTAGGTCGCAGCGATGGCCGAATGCCAGGGACGGGCGTCTGGATCGAACGGCGCATAACTGGCTCCGCCACTCGCCCGCCGGACGGCGAGGAGAAATGCCGACGTGCGCGGATCGTCACGTGGAAGCGAGCGCTCGTACGCATCGAGCGTGACGTCGTCGGGCCAATCGAGCCCGAACCCGCGCGCCGTGTGCCGGAGACGACGGATTCGGCGCTCGTCAACATCCGGCATCACACGGAAGAGCCCGGTTCCGGCCTCGTACAACGCATCGGCGATCGCCATGTTCGACGCCAGGGACAGCGCTGCGTTCTGCTCCTCCGAAGCCAAACGAGGGCGAAATCTGAGGTCGTAACCGTGATCGGTGCGGTCGATCTCTTGCTCAGGGAACTCCACGCGCGGTGCTCCCCGGGCCGCTTCGGCCGCAGCGATGCGACGATGCAGCTCCTCGAAACCGTCGGGAAGGTCCTCGCTGCCAACCGAGTCGTACGCGAGCTTCGCCCTGCTCCGCACGACCGCACGCTCGGCACCGTCGAGGCGGGTCGAACCGTCGGGCCCGACCCGGACGATGAACACCACAGCCGGACGATCGACGTCGGGCAGCAGGCTCGCAGCACCCTCGGACAACATGACGGGGTACAGCGACGCCCGCTGGTCGGGAAGATAGACGGTGACGCCTCGCCGGAACGCTTCCCGGTCCAGCTCGTCGCCGGGTCGGACGAACCACCCGACGTCGGCGATCGCGTATCGAAGCATCAGGTCGTCGCCGTCCCGATCGAGGGCGAATGCCTGATCGAGGTCGGTCGACGTCTCTGGATCGAGTGTGACGAATGCAACGTCGGTTCGATCGATGTGCTCGTCGCCGATCGGCCGCGCTGCGGCAGCTTCCGCGGCGGCGAGGAGGTCGGCCGAGAAGTCGGTCTCGATGTCGAGTTCCTCACGGATCTGATCGAGACCACCCGACATGGCTTCTGCTGCCACGCGATCGAAGTGCATCAGAGCGACGAAACCGGGGTCACCGACGGGCACCCATGAACATGCCCTTCAGCGCGTCGTAGTGCTCGATCACGTGGCCGGCGCCCAACACCACGGCCTCGAGCGGCACGTTCGACATACGAACGGGCACCTGCGTCTCGCGCTCGATGCGGTCCTTCAGCCCTCGGAGCAACCCGCCGCCTCCGACGAGGTACATACCGCGCACGAGAAAATCCTGCGACAGTTCGGGCGGCGCCTTCGACAGGCATCGGATGACCGAGGCGGAGATCGACGACACCACGTCTTCGATCGCGTAGCGGATCTCTTCGGGTGTGAGCACGACGGTCTTGGGCAACCCGGTCATGAGATCGCGTCCACGAACTTCGGCCTGGCTCTCGTCGTCGGTCGGATCGGCCGAGCCGATCGCCATCTTGATCTCCTCGGCAGTGCGTTCGCCGATGGCGATGCCGTGTTCGCGCCGCACATAGTTCTGGATCGCGGCATCGATGTCGAACGAACCGACTCTGACGGCCTCGAGTGCGACGATGCCGCCCAGGCTGATGACAGCGGTTTCGCTGGTGCCGCCACCGATGTCGATCACCATGTTGCCGACCGGCTCGTCGATCGGCAGGTCGGCGCCGATGGCAGCCGCCATCGGCTGTTCGATCAGGTTCGCGTCGGCCGCCCCGGCGCGTCGGGCAGCGTCGGTGACCGCTCGCCGCTCGACCTCGGTGATCGCGGACGGCACGCAGATGACCACCTTGGGCCGGGTGAAGCGACTCACGCCCACGCGCTGCAACAGCAACCTGATCATCCGCTCGGTGATCTCGAAGTCGGTGATCGCTCCGCCACGCAACGGCCGCACGGCGACGATGTAGCCGGGTGTCCGACCGATCATCTGCCAGGCTTCCTGTCCGGTCGCCAACACCTCGCCGGTCTGGCGGTTGAGTGCGATGACCGACGGCTCGTTGAGCACGATGCCGCGGCCTTTCATGTAGACGAGCGTGTTTGCCGTACCGAGATCGATCGCAAGGTCACGTGCCATGTCCGTCACCTTCCTCTTCGAGATCGTCGTCGTCAGCCGAGCCTGCGACATCGTCGGTATCGCCCTCACCGGGCGCTGCTTCGGTGGTGCGTTCGATCGGAGTCGGGTTGAGATCGAGATCGGGGTCGAGACGATTGACCTGATCGACGACGGGACGGCGGGCCTCAGGCGACAACGCGTCGATCTGGCGACGGAACGAGTCGATGTTGTCGGAGCGTCGGTTTCGCATCACCAACAATCCGAGCGCCAGGATCGCAGCAGCAAGCACCACCGCGACGACGACGGGGGAGATCACTCAGGCGCTCCCTACGTCGTTGGTGACACCGTGGGTGTCGGCTGACTCGAGGACGGTAGCGACCTGACTCGGCTCGACCAGGGGCGTCGACTTGGTTCCCCACTCGTCGCCGTCGGCCCACACCTCGTGCTTCCAGATCGGAACCGATGCCTTCAAGGCGTCGATCGCGAACCGGGCGGCGACGAAGGCCTCCGCGCGATGCGGCGCCGAGACCACGACGACGACCGAGCTGTCGCCGAGTTCGACACGCCCGACCCTGTGCAGCAGCGCAAGACGGCCCACGACCGGCCAGCGGGTCCGCGTCTCGTCGACGATGGCCTGCAATCGCGGCGTGACGTGTTCGTCGTAGGCCTCGTAGGTGAGGTGATCGACTCCGTCGCGTCCCTCGGCGTGATCACGCACGGTGCCGCTGAACAACACGACCGCGCCGCAGTCGGGCCGGACGGCCCATTCGTAGGCACCTCCGACCGGCAACGCATGTTCGGTGAGACCGATCCAGTCGTCGCTGTTGTGAGGGGCCTGCACGATGCGTCATCGTAGCCGTGCCAATGCTGCCCGACCCCCGCGCATCGTTGGTCAGTTGTACGATTTCACATTCGTGGAGCAGGCACCCCTTCCCCGGCACGAACGTGCGTGGCGGCATCCCTCTGAAGTTGCGGCCGAGCTGAAGGTCCAAGTCAACGCGGAACGGGCGAGCACTTCGACCCGGGTCGCCGCGATCACCGTGGGCACGACCGGTCTGCTGTTGATCGGTCTGCTCGTGCTGTCCATTGCTCCTGCACGCCCCGAGAACCCGGTGGCGCTGAGCTCCACCACCCTGCCTCTGGTGGCTTCGGCAGGCACCGTCTCCGTCGCGGTCGACCCGGGCGCTCGTCAGTTCACGAGCGCGGAGCGCTTCGTCTTCCGCCCTTCGGGGGCCATCGAACAGGGCCCGCCAGTCACGACATCGATCATCGTCGTTCGGCCGCTTGCCACGCCGATCGGTGATGGCACGATCGCCTTGGTCACCACGCAGGCGTTCGAGCAGCATGCCGACTCGCGACGGACCGACGAGAGTCTCACGGTCGAAGTCGACAACTGGTGGGGTTCGGCGGTCGCGCTGGCCGATGTCGGCACACCGCTGGTCACGCTCATCCGACTCGACGGCGTCCAGCCCGGCGACCTCGACTCGCACGTCATCGCGGCCGAGCAACCCGACCCGAACGACATCGTGTTGGTAATGACGTACCCGCCCACCAAGGTGCCGCTCTCGGACCTCGACGAGCTACTCGTGCGCGACGGTACCGCGGTACTCGACCTCGACGGCGACCTGGTCGGACTCTGTGTCGTCCATCACGACGACGGCGCGAGCTTGGCGAGCATCGACCCCGCCGCGGTCGACACTGCCGTTGAAGCGCCGACTACGACCCTCGAAGTCGCGTCTTCCGCCAGTACCGATACAGACTGAAGCCGACGCCCGCTGCCGCGACGATGGCCGCAGCAAGTCCACCCAACGCCAGTTCCTGACGACGTTGCGGCGTGATCATGCTCCACCAGCTTGCGTCGGTTCCTTCTACGTAGGCCTGTTCGTTGGTCACGGTGGGCTCCCACCCGGTGGCGCGCAGTTTGTCGTTGGCGATGACCCAGGTCTCCCGCGTGTAGGAACGCAGGCCCGGCGGGATCGGACCTCGCTGGAAGCGCCATTGCAGTGCAAGCAGCACCTCGGCGACGCGTTCGGCCAGAGGGAGTCTCATTCCATGGCCGGACAACGCCCGAACCCGGTCACCAGGGATGAAGCCGTCGGGCGCGACGTTGTACACGCCGTCGAGTTGCTGCTCGACCGCGATCCGGACCGCTGAAGCCACATCGTCGAGATGCACGAACTGGGTACCCGGGTCGGACTCGCCGTAGCGGTAGCCGTATGCGGCAGCAAGTGCGCCGGCGAGCGTTGACGTGCCGTCGCTCGCGATCGGGATCGCCGGTCGCAACATCGTGACCGAGCGACCCGGTCGCGATCGACGCCACTCCTCGATCAGGCCCTCCACGGCAGCGAGCTGCCTGGCGAACACGAACTCCGGATCGGGCCTCAGCACGGCGGCTTCCGTGATGGGCAGCGGGTTGTTGGCGTAGGCGCCGTAGACCATGGCCGACGACACGACCACCAGATGCTGCACCCCGAGCATCTCGGCATGTGCGAGCAGATCAGCCGCGCCTTCGGTGACGCTTTCGCGTCGGACGGCCAACGCATCGTGGTCACCGAGGGCAACATCGACGATCACTGCCGTCTCCACCGACGCTCCCCCGCTTCGCAAGCCCTCGAAGGTCGACGTGTCGCCCGGATTGCCGAATATCGCATCATCGAGCGAACGAACCTCGAGCGATTCCGCCGAACCCGACAGGGCGGTCATCACGCGCCACCCCAGTCGGCTCTCGGCCCCCCGGACGACCACTCGTCTGGTCGGGGCCGACAGACGGTCGAAGACCGCTGTGTGAGCCTCTCCCATGAACGGCGACGCTACTCGTCGCGGGAGCCGTAACCTGAATGCCATGGCCAGTGGCCCCGATCCGGAAGAACCGGAAGACAACAATCCGTTCGCGGCGTTCCCGATGTTCGGTGATCTGTCTCGGGCGTTGTCGGGCCAAGGCCCCTTGAACTGGGACGCTGCTCGGCAATTCGCCATGCTGGGCGCCACGGGAGGCCAGAGCGAGAGCAACATCGACCCGGCTGTGCGGGTCGCCTACTCGAACCTCGCCGACATCGCAGCGCTGCACGTGCGCGATGTCACGCAGGTCGATCATCACTTCCCCGAGGTCCGAGCAGTCACTCCCGGCACCTGGGCCCACGAGGCCCTCGAGGCATACCGGCCGTTGCTCACCGAACTCGCCACCTCGCTCGGCGCCAGCCCCGACCTACCGGCCGAGGTCACCGGCGATCCCATGGCCCAGATGATGGCGGGGCTGTCGAAGATGATGGCGCCGGCGATGCTCGGCATGTCCGTCGGATCCATGGTCGGCACGCTCGCGCAGCGAGCCTTCGGCGTACACGATCTTCCCATTCCACGCACCAAGTCCGAAGTGGTCGTACTCCCGCAGGCCATCGACGCATTCGCGGCGCAGTGGGACATCCCCGTCGACGAGATGCGCCTTTGGGTCCTCGCACAGGAACTCACCGGCAACGTGATCTTCGGCGCCGATCACATCCGCGAACTGCTCGCCGGACTCGTTCGCCGTCACGTCGGTGCGTTTCGACCCGATCCGAACGCCGTCGCCGAGAAGCTCGGCGGGCTCGAGATGGGCGGCGACGACCCGTTCCAAGCACTGCAGCAGGCGTTCTCCGACCCGGAGGTGCTCCTCGGGGCCGTGCGGTCTCCCGAGCAGCTCGATCTCGAACCGGCCCTCGATGCCGCCGTTGCCACCGTGGTCGGCTACACCGACTGGGTCGTCGACGCCGTGGCCGCCCGGGTCATCGGTGGTGACGCACTCAAGCTCGCCGAGGCAGTGCGCCGTCGACGCGTCGAGACCTCACCCGACGACGTGTTCGTCGAGCGCCTACTCGGCATTCGACTCGGATCAGCACAGGTTCAACGCGGAAAGGCGTTCGTGCAGGGCGTGGTCGACCGGGCGGGCGACACCGGACTCGCGATCCTGCTCACCACGGCCGGTTCCATGCCGACCCCACCCGAGGTCGACGCTCCCGGACTCTGGCTGGCCCGGGTCACCGGCGACTAGGCGAGGCTCCACCCGATCCGCGACGGCGTTGTTGCGACCCGCTCTGTCGATCAGGCTGTCGAGTTGGTCGACGACCGGAGTGGCCCCGCGTCGCACCCTTCGCCGGCGATCGCATCTCGGCACGAGTCGGTGAGGCGATCCACAGATACGACACGGCGGCGAGTGTGAGCACGCTGATCATGAAGAAGCCGAGCGCACCAGGTATCTCGAACAGAACGGGGACGGACGCCCCGACCACCCAGCCGAACTGAAATCGCGTCTCGAATCGGGCAAAGAGCTCGCCGCGCCCCGTCGCCGGTCCGTCGCGTTGAACGATGCTCTCGAACGACAACCGGCCGATCGCTGCCGAGAAGCTGAGCACCGCAGCAAGTCCGATCGCGGCGAGCCGGCCGTTGACCGCGGCCGCGACGAGGCCGCACACCGACGGCGGGACGAGGGCGGCGGTCATCATCTGCTTCTCGGTGAGATGTCGCCGCATGATCGGCGCGGTGGCGTTGCCCGCCATGGTTCCGAGCGACGACAGCACCACCGCGACACCGAACCAGACGGTTCCCGAGTCCTGCGTGCGAAACCAGAACGCCAGGTGAAACAGAAACAGCCCTGCACAGACCCGAAGTGTCAGCATCGCGAGTGCCTCGGCGCGAAGACGGGACGGCATCGATGCGATCGCGACTTGACGGCCCGGTCTGACGCTGGTTGCCCGATCTCGGGGCAGTCGCGTCGCAGCCACCAGGGCAACGCCGAACAGTGCGGCGCCGTAGACCAGCGTTGCCGACGATCCGAAGATCAGCTGGAGCGCGCCGGCGGGAATCACCGCCACCACGCCGGTCACGCCGGCGATCAGACCGAGCTTCGAATTCGCCTCGACGAGTTCTTCGTCGTTGCGAACGACCGAGGGCACCAGCGCCGATTTGGAGACGACGTAGGTCTTCTGGAGTACCAGCGCGAGGAAGATCAGCAGGAAGAGCGCAATGTCGTCGGTGAACTGCACCATCAGGAGTTGCAGCACGATGCGGGCTGCGGCGACCAACTCGACCACGAAACGGCGTCCACCCCTGATCCGGTCGATCACCGGACCGATGAACGGCGCAACCAACAAGAACGGCGCGAAGCTCACCAACAGGAACCCGAGCACCTTGCTGCGCGCCCCGTTCGGGTCGACGTCGAAGAAGAACGAGTCGGCGAGAGCGACCACCATGGCCGCCTCACCGGCCATCATCGCCGCGTGCGTGAGCGCGAGCCGACGAAACTTGGACATCCGAGGTCGGCTCACGTGAGCCGATAGTACGGGGTCTGGCCAGACCGGCCGACTATCCCCGTTCGTACTTGTAGCCCAGACCGCGAATGGTGACGATCCGGCTCGGCGACGCCGGATCGGGCTCGATCTTCGATCGGAGTCGCTTGATGTGCACGTCGAGCGTCTTGGTGTCGCCCACGTAGTCGCTCCCCCAGGCCCGAACGATCAGTGTCTCGCGGGTCAGCACGCGGCCGGCGTTCGCCAGGAGCAGATGGAGCACCTCGAACTCCCTGAGGGGCATCGCCACCTCGACCCCGCCGACCGTGACCACGTGCTCGCCGGGATGCAATGACACGTCTCCCACCGAAATGGCCGGTTCTTCGACATCGCCCGACGAAGGTACGTCGTCACCGTTTCCGACACGCCGGAGAGCCACACGAATTCGGGCCACCAGCTCGCGCATGCGATACGGCTTGGTGACGTAGTCGTCGGCACCGACCTCGAGCCCGACGACCGTGTCGATCTCGCTGCGTTTTGCCGTGACCATGATGATCGGCACCTTGCTGTCACGGCGGATCTCGCGGCACACGTCGATGCCGGTCAGCCGCGGAAGCATCACATCGAGCAGCACGAGGTCCGGATCGACTCGGCCGAATTCGACGAGGGCCTCGGCACCGTCTCGCGCCACGGCAACGTCGAATCCCTCGCGTGCCAACCCGACCTGCAACGCCTCGACGAAGCTCTCCTCGTCGTCGACCACCAAGATCACCGGGCGGGTCATGAGGCATCTTTCGCGACCGTGTCGGTCGTCGCACGGTGACGATCATCGGCGGCCGGCCGGTGCCCGCTCGGCGACGCGACCGGCAGACGCAGCACGAACTCACTTCCCGACCCCTCGCTCGACGTCACGCGTACCTCTCCACGATGATTCGTGGCGACGTGACGCACGATCGACAGGCCCAGGCCGGTACCGCCGGTACCGCGGCTGCGCGCAAGATCAACCCGGTAGAACCGCTCGAAGATGCGGTCGAGATCTCGCTGGGGAATTCCGACACCCTCGTCGATCACCGACAACTCCACGTGTTCGTCGACCGTTCGAGTCCGGACGCGAACGACATCGCCGGCATCGGAGTACTTGATGGCGTTCTCGATGAGGTTCCCGAGCGCCGAGACGAGTTGACGACGGTCGCCCGGCACGGTCACGTCCGCGGCGGGGAGCGTCGGCGCCAGCTCGATGCCTCGCAAATGAGCGGTCTCGGACAGTCGCGCGACCGCGGCCTCGACGAGGTCGGCGACGCGTAACGGCTCGAGCCCGGGTTCGGCTCCGAGCTCGATCTCGGAGAGTTCCAGCAGATCGTCGATCGTGACAGTGGCACGATGTGCTTCCGCGACCATTCGTGCGGCGAGTCGGTTGACGACCTCCATGTCGGCTTCGCCGCTGAGCGTCTCGGCGAGCACGGCCAGTGCTCCCACGGGTGTCTTCAGTTCGTGGCTGATGTTGGCGACGAAGTCGGTGCGAACCGCGTCGAGACGCCGACGCTGGCTGTTGTCGTCGATGAAAGCCACGGCGCCACCGGACGGCAGCGGATGTCCCGAGATGACGACGGCCACCGGTGGTGGACCGAAGAGTTCGAGAGCTTCGTCGGTGGTGTCGCCCCTCAATGCCCGAAACAACACCCGCTCGACGGCCTCGTCGATCAGTACTCCCGTGTGCGAGCCCGTCACCGCGTTCGAGGCATCGTTGCGATAGACGATCTCACCCGCTGCTGAGCATTGCAGGATGCCGGTCGGGTGACGGCCGAGGAGCTCGTTCAGGTCGTTACTCGGGGAGCCCCGCGGAGCTGCGTCGAGCAACGACGAGTTCGCCGCTGTGTACTGGCGACGTCGTCCCAGTTGCCATCCGACGATTGCCGAGATTGCCCCCGCCATGACACCCACGAAGACTGCCGTCACGGTCAGGCTCCGCCTCGCTCCTCGGGAGTCGTGTGCGTCTGCTCGGCCATCCGGGCACGATGCCGGGCCGCGGCGTCGTGCTCGGGCATCCAGCCCGTCGCGATGTAGCGGATCTTCTCACTCACGTTGACGGCATGATCGCCGATGCGTTCGTAGAAGCGAGCCACCATGGCCAGCTGCACGGCGACTTGTAGATCGATGTTGCCCGCAGCATGACTCTCGAAGATCTGTTGGATGAACTCGCGGTGCAGGTCGTCGAGATACGAATCCATGTCGTGCAGAGCGGCGGCGCGCACACCGTCGACCGCGATGTAGGCCTCGGTCGCCTCGCGGTACTCGCTCTGCGCCTGATCGCTCATCTTCTGGATCAGGCCGCGTAGACGCGGGTCGAGCGGATGCCCGTACATACGGCGAGTCGCCTTGCAGATGTTCACGCACAGATCGGCCGATCGTTCGACCTCCGGAGCCAGCTTGAGCGCGGAAGCGATTTGACGCAGGTCGTCGGCAACCGGCGATTGGAGCGCCAGCAGCGACAAGGCACGCTCCTCGATCTCGATCGCTCGTGAGTCGATCTCGTCGTCGCCGAGGATGACGAATTCGGCCCCCTCGAGATCTTGGTGCAACAAGATGTCGGTGACTTTGGGAATCAGCTCGACCACCGTCGCGCACAGCCAAGCGACGCCGTTGCGAATCTCTTCGAGATCGTGATGGAAGCTGGGTCGCAGATCGCCGCTCATCCGAACCGCCCGGTCACGTAGTCGATGGTCGCTTGCTGCGACGGGTTCGAGAAGATCACCGTGGTGTCGTCCATCTCGATGAGTCTGCCCGGTTTGCCGGTGCCCTCGATACTGAAGAAGCCCGTTCGGTCGCTCACGCGGGCGGCCTGTTGCATGTTGTGGGTCACGATCACGATCGTGTAGTCGGTCTTGAGATCCTGCATGAGCGACTCGATCGCCAGAGTCGAAATCGGATCGAGCGAGGAACAGGGCTCGTCCATCAACAACACGTCGGGCTTCACGGCGATGGCGCGGGCGATGCACAGCCGTTGTTGCTGGCCACCCGACAGACTCGAACCAGGTCTGTCGAGGCGGTCCTTGACCTCGTTCCACAGGTTCGCCCCGCGCAACGACGACTCCACCACCTCGTCGGCGTCGGCGCGGTTCATGCGTCTGGTGTTCAAGCGCTTCCCGGCGAGCACGTTCTCCGCGATCGACATGGTCGGGAACGGGTTGGGACGCTGGAACACCATCCCCGACCTTGCGGCGGACCAACACCGGATCGACACTCGGCGCGTACAGATCGATGCCGTTCAGTTCTACTCGACCTTCGACGCGGGCACCCGGGATCACCTCGTGCATCCGATTCAACGAACGAAGGAATGTGGACTTGCCGCAGCCTGACGGACCGATCAGCGCCGTGACCGATCGTGGCTCGATGTGCATCGAGACGTCTTCGACTGCACGAAACGCGCCGTAGTAGATGCTGAGATCGGTGGTGACGATCCGATTGCCGTCATGTGGAGCACCGGTCGAGGCGTGGTTCGCGGTGGTCGTGGTGGATTGGTGGGCGCTCATGAGCAAGGTGGTGGGCTCGCTGTGCGGGCTCATCGCAGTCCTTTCGGCTGGAACACCGTAGCAATCACACGCGCGAGCGCGAAGAGAAAGACGACGATGATGATCAGGGCGAGGGCGGCCGTCCAAGCTCGGTCGTAGCCGGCTTCCGCGGGCAGTCCGGGGGTCTGGTATCCGTAGTACGCCTGGACGGGCAGGGTGGTCATGCGTCCGGAGAACGGGTTGTAGTTGGCGTCCTGTGCGATGCCGGCGGCGACGAGCAGCGGCGCCGTTTCGCCGATGACGCGTGCGATCGCCAGGGTGATGCCGGTGAGGATGCCGGCCACTGCGGTCGGCATGACGACTCTGACGATGGTCTTCCACTTGGGAACGCCCAACGCGTACGAAGCTTCGCGCAGCTCCATCGGTACGAGTTTGAGCATCTCTTCGGTCGCGCGAATCACCACTGGCGTCATCAGCACCGCCAGCGCAACAGCGCCGGCCAGACCCGAGCGGGCACCGGGACCCTGGAAGATGACGAAGAGGGCGTAGGCGAAGAGCCCGGCCACGATCGAGGGGATGCCCGTCATCACGTCGACCATCACGGTCACCAGCTTCGAGAGCTTGCCGTTGCCGTACTCGACCAGGTAGACCGCCACCATTATCCCGACCGGCACCGACATGATCGTCGCAAGACCGGTGACGATGATCGTGCCGACGATGGCGTGATAGCCGCCACCGCCCTCGCCGACCACGTTGCGCATCGACGACGTGAAGAACTCGGCATCGAAGCGAGCTGCTCCCCGTGTGATCACCGTGTACAGCAGTGAGATCAGTGGGACCACGACCGCCGCGAACGCGCCGTACATGGCGAACGTGACCACGCGGTCGAATGCCCTGCGACGGCCTTCTTGCCGACGCGACAACACGTAGATCGCCAGTGCGAAGACGATCGTCGACGCGGCAACCCACCGAACGGGGCTGACCGTGCCGGAGGGGATCCATGTGAGGGCGCCCAACGCGACCGCAAAGACGCCGGCGACGACCTGGCGACGAGTCGAGAGGGGGGGTCGCTCGAACGTCGTCGGTTCCGAATTCTGCCGTTGCAGATCGGGTTCTGTCAGCGTCGTGCTCGTGTTCATACGACGCTGCCGCGGGCGATGCGTCGTGAGACCAGGTTCACGACGAGCGTGATGCCGAACAGCACGAGTCCGGTCGCGATGAGCGTGTTGACTTCGAGCCCGGACGACTCGGGAAACTGCAGGGCGATGTTCGAAGCGATCGTGTTCGGGTTCTGATTCGTCAGCACCTTGAAGCTGATCACGTCGGCGGTCGACAGGATCAGTGCGACAGCCATGGTTTCGCCGAGCGCACGCCCGAGACCGAGCATCGCACCGCTGATCACGCCCGATCGCCCGTGTGGCAGCACCGACGTGCGGATCATCTCCCATCGAGTCGCACCCAACGCGAGCGCGGCCTCCTCCTGCAGTTCGGGCGTCTGCAGGAAGACCTCCCTGGCGATTGCCGTGATGATCGGCACCACCATGACTGCCAGCACGATCGCTGCGGTCGACATCGTGCGACCGCTCGGCGAGATCGGGCCGCCGAACAGTGGGATGAACCCGAGTTTCTCGTTCAGCCACGGGTACACGCTGTCCTTCAGGGCCGGAGCGAGCACGATGATCCCCCACAGGCCGTAGACGACGCTCGGGATGGCGGCCAGCAGATCGACCACGTATCCGAGCGGTCGAGCCAGCCGAGGCGGCGCGTAGTGGCTGATGAACAGCGCGACGGCGACGGCCAACGGCGTGGCGAGCAACAACGCGAGGAACGCTGCCCACACCGTGCCGAAGACGAGCGGGAGCGCGTATTGCACGAACCCGTCCCCGCCGCCGATCTCGTTCTGATCGGCTGTGAAGGCGGGCAACGACTCGGCGATCAGGAAACCGGCGACGCCGACGAGGACCACCAGGATGAACACACTCGCTCCGGTCGACAGCGACCCGAACACACGATCACCGACACGGTCACGAGGGTCGGAGGTGAACTCCGCGAACTCGATCTCGCGGATCGTCATGTCGTCGGGCGAGGTACTCATCGGAGTATCAGCCCGCCGAGATCTGGGCGATGGCGGAGCTGAGTTGGGCACGCAGCTCGTCCGAGATCGGCGCCGAACCGGCCGACGCGGCCGAAGCCGCCTGGCCCTCCGCAGACCCCACGTAGGTCATGAATGCCTTGACGAGGTCGGCCTCTTCCTGGGTGCCGTACTGCAGGCAGACCAGGTGGTAGCTCACCAGCGTGATCGGATACACGCCGCTTTCGGTGGTCGTACGATCGAGTTCGAAGCCGAAGTCGAACTCGCCGCGACCCTCGACACGGGTGGACACGTCGACGGACTTCGCCGCGGCTTCCGGGCTGAAGCCGACGAAGTCGTCACCGACGCCGATGGCCGCCACGCCGAGATCGCCGACCTGCGACGAATCGGCATAACCGACCGAACCTTCACCCGCCTTGACGGCCTGGATGACGCCGGAGGTGCCTTGCGCTCCCTCGCCGTCCTCGATCGGCCAGACCTCGACGGAACCGTACGTCCAGACGTCCGGCGACACGGCGCTCAAGTACTCGGTGAAGTTCTCGCTCGTGCCGGACTCATCACTGCGGTGCACGGGGTTGATGGCCGTATCGGGCAGTTCGACGCCGGGGTTGTCGGCTGCGATCTCTGGCGCGTCCCACGTCTCGATCGTGCCGGCGAAGATTCCGGCGATCGTGTCGGGGCTGAGGCCGAGTGTTTCCACCGATGGCAGGTTGTACGTCACGGCGATCGGTGAGATGTAGTGCGGGAGGTTGATCGCACCCTGGTCGCCTGCACATCGCTGCTTGGACATGTCGAACTCGTCGTCTTTCATCACGGCGTCAGAGCCTGCGAACGACGTGCCGCCCGACAGGAACTGCTCGCGGCCACCACCGGAACCGATCGGGTCGTACTCGACGGTGACGTCGGGATTCGCAGTCTGGAAACCGGCTTGCCAGCCCTGCATCGCCGCTGCCTGTGACGACGCACCAGCACCGATCAACGTGCCAGAGGCGTCGCCGTTCGCAACGCCCGATGCATCCGATGTGCCGCCTGCTCCCTCGGTTGCCTCGTCGCTGCCGCCGCACGCGGTGAGTGCCAGCGCCACGATCACCGAACATGCATGCACACGCCTGTTGCGAATCTTCACGGGCCGCTCTCCATTCACCAGGGGGTTCACTTCGTGGTCACGCTCGTGGCCGTCGCAATATCGCGAAGCGGTTCACAACGTCGTCCCGGACGGTACGGAACAAAGGTGAACGGTGCCGGGCGACTTGGATGAACGACAGGTGAACAGTCGCCGACGGCGAAGCGTCAGTCCCGACGCTGGATGCCTGCCAGATACGCCACGGTTTCGCGGTAGGCACGCTCGATCCCTGCGTCGATGGTCGAGCGGTGGTTGTAGCGCAGCTTCGAGGGATCGTTGTACTTGGCCGCGGGGTCACTGCCGGTGGGCAGCACGTGCACCTCGATCCCGGGCGGAAGGGTGGCCAGGTCGCGATTGAACCGGTGTCGGCGGGCGATCTCGAAGGCGACGAAGGCGACATCCCACGCGTGACGCGGCAATCGCAGGGGTGTGTCGATGTTGCCGACGTGGAGCACGTAGATGGTGGTCGCTCCCATGTCGATGGCTCGCGACAGCGGGATCGAGTTGACGACGCCGCCGTCGATGAAGTGACGGCCGTGCACCTCGACGGGCGGGAGCAGACTCGGAACGGCGCACGAGGCGAGGATCGGGTCGATCAACGGACCGGAATCGAACCACCACTCCGATGATGTCTCGATGCAAGCCGCCGAACACTGGAACATGACGGGCAGGTCTTCGAAACGCTCGTGCGGTAACCAGTCGAGCAGCAGGCTGCGCAGACCTGCGTTGGAATGCAGATGCGTCCGGTGCCTGACCATGTTCGAGATCCTGCCGGTGATGCCCTCTCGCAGCATGCTGCCCGACACCATGTCCTTCCAGGCCGTCTCGAGCAGCAACGCGGTGTCTTCGAGAGGTCCGGACGCGATGATCGCCCCATTGATCGAACCGATCGACGTGCCGAACACCATGTCGGGTCGAATTTCGGTTTCAGCGAGTGCTTTGACCATGCCGACCTCGGCTGCTCCGCGAAGACCGCCGCCGCCGAGGACGAACGCTGTCGGCCCCGCGGTTTCAGCGCACGAGCGATCCGTCACGGTGGCAGGTTATGCGATGTGTCCGTGACCGATCCCAGCGAGTGGGTCGGCGACCACGCCGATCGGTCTACAATTCATCCGACTCGCCGGCGCAACCGCGGCGACGTGGAGGGGGTGCCGGTGAACTTGGCGACGAAGGTCCCACCTCGGTGGTTTCGCCTGGTCGTGGTGACCCCGGTGGTCTTCGTCCTCAGCGCCATCATCACCATCTGTTCGCCGATCCTCCATCTCATCCTGCTGATGATCGACCTGGTCGATCGAAAGCGCTGGCGGTTCAGCAGGCTCGGCGGCCTCGGCATCGCCATGTGCGTCACCGAGTTCGTCGGGCTGCTCATGGCATTTGCGCTCTGGGTTGCCTCCGGCTTCGGAGTGGCGCTCCGAACGAGACCATTCCGGCGCGCGCACAATCGCGCGTTCGGCTGGTGGCTCGAATTGTTCACCCGAGCCCTGCGCTTCTATCTCGGGTTCACATTCGTGATTCCCACGCGGGAACGGGTCACCGGCCCGATCGTCACGTTCGCCCGGCACGCCGGGCCCGGCGATGCGTTCCTGCTCGCCCGTACCGTCATCCAGGACTACGACCGGCAGCTGCGCATGCTCGGCACGACCAAGCTGCTGTGGGATCCGTTCATCGATCACATGCTCCGGCGGCTTCCCTATTACTTCTGCGACCAGAATCCGGCCGACGCGTCAGCCGACCTCGCCGCCATCGGAGATCTCTGTACCACCATGGACGACGACAGCGTGCTGATCATCTTCCCGGAAGGTGGAAACTGGACGCCGCAGCGGTGGGACGGCGCGATCGCGCAGCTGGAGTCGCGCGGTCGACACGAGCGAGCCGTTCGTGCATCGGCGATGACCCACGTACTGCCGCCGCGTACTGCGGGCGCTCTGGCAGCCGTGCGCGCACGGGACGATGTCACGGTGGTGTTCGTGGCTCACGTCGGCCTCGACGACCTGTTCAACCTGAGCGAGATCTGGGGCAAGATCCCCCTCCGGCGGACGGTGGAGTGTGCGTACTGGACGATCCCTCGCCACGAGATACCGACCGGGCATGCCGAGTTCGGCGCCTGGCTGGTCGACCAGTGGGAACGGGTCGACCAGTGGATCACCGATCACGCATCGGCGGCGTACGGCGAACCAGTCGCCTAACCGACTTCCGCCTGCCGGCGGGCGGCCTGCTGGTGCGCGAACGCCCATCGATACATCCGTTCCTGAGCATCGGGTTCGAATACGTCGGGCGGCCCGCGGCGGACCCAGGAATCGTCCGGTAGCAACTCCCAACGGACGATGTCGTCGGCGAGATCGAACTCGAAAACCTGGTCGAGCCAGGCCCGATGCCTCGGGTGGTCGATCGGCACGAGTACTTCGACGCGCCGATCGAGATTTCGCGGCATCAAGTCGGCCGACCCGGTGAAAAAGATCGGACCGTCGTCATCGTTGCCATGGTCGAACCGGTAGATGCGACTGTGCTCGAGGTAGCGGCCGAGGATGCATCGCACCGTGATGTTCTCTGACAATCCGGGCACCCCTGGGCGGAGCATGCAGATACCGCGCACGACCATGTCGATCTTGACCCCGGCCGCACTCGCCGCGTAGAGCGCCTCGATCATGGCGAGGTCACCGATGGAGTTGCACTTGATGGTGATCCTGCCATCCGGGCCGTAACTCGTCTCGCGTTCGATCAGATCGATGAGCTGCTGACGGAGGTGACGAGGCGCGACCAGCAGAGTTCGGTACTCAGAGCTGCGGCTGTAGCCGGTGAGATGGTTGAACAGCTGGGTGCAGTCGGCACCGATGTCGAGGTCGCACGTGAACAGAGCGATGTCTTCGTAGAGCCGCGCTGTCTTGGAGTTGTAGTTTCCGGTGCCGATGTGGCAGTACCGACGGAGCTGATCGCCGTCGTCACGTACGACGAGCACGACCTTGGAGTGGGTCTTCAACCCGACCATGCCGTAGGCGACGTGCACGCCCGACTGTTCGAGCTCTTTGGCCCACTGCACGTTGTTGGCCTCGTCGAACCGTGCCTTGAGTTCGACGAGCACGGCGACCTGCACGCCTCGCTCGGCGGCGCGGATCAGGCTTCGGATGATCGGACTGTCGCCGCCCGAGCGGTAGAGGGTCATCTTGATCGACTGCACCCGTGGGTCGTCGGCAGCCTGCTCGATGAACGCCTCGGCGCTACTCGAGAAGCTCTCGTACGGGTGATGCACGAGGATCGCCCGGTCGCGCATGACCGACACGATGGGACGGTCCGTCTCTTCGGCGTGGAGGAGTCGCCCGGCCGTGGTGGGCGGCCACGCGTGATCCTTGAGGTCTGGGCGGTCGATCGTCTGGAGCTGCCACATGCAACTGAGGTCGAGAATGTTTTGGTACCGGAAGATGTTTCGCGGATCGACGTCGAGTTCGCCGGCGATGAGCTCCTGCATCTCGGCGCTCATCGTGTTGTCGATCTCGAGGCGCACGGTTCGGTTGAACCGGCGTTTGCGGAGTTCGAGCTCGACTGCCTGCAGCAGGTCGTCGGCGCCCTCCTCCTCCAGCGTGAGGTCGGCGTTCCGGGTGACACGGAACATCGACCAGTCTTCGACGATCATGCCCACGAAGAGCGTGTGCAGGTGGGCACCGATGAGCTGCTCGGCCGGCACGAAACGCCCATCTCCGACGGACACGAGCCGCGGGAACACGGTGGGAACCTTCAACCGAACGAACCGCCGTTCGCCCGTATCGGGGTCGGCAACGCTGGCAGCCAGACTGAGCGCGAGATTGGAGATGTACGGGAACGGGTGGACCGGGTCGACGGCCAGGGGTGTGAGCACCGGGAATATGCGCGATTCGTAGTACTCGGTCAGTCTCTTCTGCGACGGGCCGTCGATGTCGTCCCACTTCACGAGCGAGATCCCCGCCTCGGCCAACCCGGGAAGGAGTTGGCCGCTGAAGATCTCCTCCTGCCGGCGAACGAGATCGACCACCCGGTCGCTCACCGCGGTCAGCGTCTCGATGGGCGTGCGGCCGTCCCAGGTGGGGTCGCTGACACCGGCGGCGATCTGGTCGTGGAGGGCGGCGACACGAACCTGGAAGAACTCGTCGAGATTCGTCGAGAAGATCGCGCAGAACTTCGCGCGCTCGAGCAAGGGGATGCCCGGCTCCGTGGCGAGCTGGAGGACCCGGTCGTTGAACTCGAGCCAACTCAGCTCGCGGTTGAGAATCCGGTGCTCGTCGTGGTCTGGTTCAACCTCACCGTGTGTGTTCGGCTCTGCCGAGCGAGCGGCATCGCCGTCGCGTCCGTCCGGGTCCCCGATCTCTTTTGGCGTCACAGCGCGGCCATCCGTCGGGTTCGCGCAGTCTGATCAGGCGTCGACGCCGTGAGGGAGGCCGAGTTCCCATTCGAGTGAGATCAGTTCGCGTTCGCCATCGCGGTTGATTCGTTCCTTGTTGCGGCGGAACTGCGGATCGTCGCGGGGCAACAGCACGAGCCGGGCGAGTGCACGGGCGCGGAATGGTTCGAGCACCTGCCGGTCGCCCCAATCGCCGAACACTTCCCAGTGGGGCGCCACAGGCCCGAGATACACGATGCGGGCGTGTGCACGAGGCGCTGCGCCTTCGACAGTTTCGGTCATGTCGAAGAAGTCTAGCGCCGCCGTTCCGCACCGCTCTCAGCCGGGTTCGATAGCACCAGAGCATCGCCGTCAGGACGGTCGTCCGCCCTCCGTGACGAACAACAATGTGACGAATGTGTGACGATACCTCGGGTACGAAGGTAAGAACAGGGTAAGACATTGGCGACGGTACTGGCCCCAACATTACGATCACGTTACACTGGTCGCGATGTGGGGAACCGTTCAGGTCCCACGGGCGTCTCAACAACGAAAGCAACGACAACCACCGACGACACCCATCACGACGAATACCCGCCGACATCATCGTCGGCTCCGAACTGGAGAGGTGACCCCCATGGAGAACAGCCCGCCACCCGACCCCGATTCCCCGACCGCATGGATGGCCGACGGGAACTGCAGGATGTACGCGCCCGCGACGTTCTTCCCGAGCGACGGCGTCGGCGTCGACAGGGCCCGCAAGATCTGCGCGACGTGTCCGGTCATCGATCGTTGTCTCGATCACGCACTCGACAACCGCATCGAACACGGGGTGTGGGGCGGGTGCAGCGAACGTGAGCGTCGCCGCATCCTGAAGCGCAGGCGCATCGCGATCCTGGCTGACTGACCGGGCGACCGCCCCCGATCGAGCCAGTTCGAGAATCGACCGAAAACGCGAGACAGCCGACCCGTTCACGGGTCGGCTGTCTTTGTGACGATGTCGACGATCGCGAGCGCCGTCGACCGGCGCGTACGGTTCGGTCGACGGGTTCGGTCGACTCAGCTCTCGTCGGCGCCGGTGTCCTTGTCGGTCTCGGCAGTTCCTTCGGCGAGTCCGTCTTTGAATTCTTTCTGGGCCTTACCGAGGTTCTTTGCCAGCTTCGGCAGCTGTGAGCCGCCGAACACGAGAAGAACGATGACGAGGACGATGATCCATTCGGGGCCACTAGGCATACGAACAGCCTACCGTTCAGGCGCCGATGATGCTGCGCGCCGCCTGGGCGCGCTGGCGACGGATCCGGCGCCGTTCGCGCTCGGAGAGCCCACCCCAGATACCGAACTTCTCCCCGTTCTGAAGGGCGAATTCGAGGCAGTCCTCGCGGACGACGCAGCCCCGACAGACCTCCTTCGCCTCTCTCGTGGACGCGCCACGTTCGGGGAAGAACAGGTCAGGGTCGACGCCGAGACAGTTGGCGTCGTCTTGCCAGTTCTCAGCGGTTTCCATCGGAATGAGCATGTTGTCGTTCATAGTGTGGACCCCTGCCGTGGTCCGGTGCCGCTCGGTGATCGGCGGTCGCGATTGTTTCCTTCGAATTTGGTCGTGCACGCGATTGTCGGTACAAGTCTCTTTACACCGATGTAATTACGTGCATGTGATTCTCGCATATCACATCACAAGAACGCAAGAGAGCATTTCGAACCTGCGGTGACCAGGGGCGTCGCGCGAACGTCAGCCGGCTCGCCGACTCCGGGTCATCGTGCGCTTGTGTTCGATGAAGTCGACCAAGACGTAGTCGCCCAACGACTCGTTCGTCGTGAAGAAGGCCCGCCCGCGATTGAGCTGGGTCATCTGTTCGATGAAGGCGGCGAGCGCACTGGTGGCATCGAGCACGAAGATGTTGATCCGGATGTCTGCCTTCGTGCACCTCACCACTTCACGCAAGGTCGCCTCCACGGTGTCACGCGTCGGCGGGTAGCTGAACACGGCGTCGCCGCGAGGCGTGATGTGGGCGGTCGGCTCGCCGTCGGTGATCATGATGATCTGCTTCGTGCCGGGCTGCCGGGCGAGCATCTGCCTCGCGAGCGCGAAGCCGTGGTGCATGTTGGTGCCGTAGTCGAAGTCCCATGACACTCCGGGCAGTTCCTGCGGCGTGATCGCCCGCGCCAGTTTCGAGAACCCGACGAGACCCAGGAAGTCGCGCGGGAACTGCGACGAGATGAGCGTGTGCAACGCCATGGCCACTTTCTTGGCCGGCAAGAAGTTGTCGCGCATCGGCATCGACATCGACAGGTCGAGCATCAGCACCGTGGAAGACCGCGTGAGATGTTCGGTGCGATCGATCTCGAAGTCGTCGGGCGACAAACGGACCGGCGTTCCCGGGCCGTTACGCCGCAGGGCGTTCCGAATCGTTCGGTGGAGGTCGAGTTGGAACGAGTCGCCGTACTCGTACGGCTTGGTGTCGTAGGTGCGCTCGTGCCCCTGCCCCATGGCGTTCTGCTCGTGTTGGCCGATCTTGTCCTTCGACAGATTCGAGAACAGGTCACGTAATGCGTTGTTGCCAATGGCCCGAAGACCTTTCGGCGTGAGCTCGAGACGTCCGTCCTTCGCGTTGATGAGCCCGGCGTCTTCGAGCATCTTGGTGAGTTCGGCGAGACGCTCGAGCGAGCGGGCTGCGTCATCACCCATGAGGTCGCGGACCCGACTCATGTCGGCCTCCGCCAAGGCACCCGGATTCGTCGCGTTCTGCATCAGATTCTCGAGCTGATCGAGATCGCCGAGATCGGCCATCGCCTGCATCGCCTGGGCGAGACCCATCGGGTCCTGACCATCGAAGTCGTACGACTGATCCCAATTCATCTGTGGAAACTGCTGTTGGAGGTGGCCGCCGAGTTGTTCCATCTGCCACCGCAGATCCATGTCGCCGAGTAGCTGATCGGAGAGCTGCTGGAGCTGGGCTCGTTGTTCGGGTGTCATCGAGTTCAGCATCGCCTGCATCGCCGCCATGCGCCGGGCCATCTGCTCGAGCAACTCGTCGAGCGTCTCTGGGTTCTCGGGGAAGAACTGACCGAACCGGTCCATGAACTCGTCGAATCCGGGATCTTCACCTCGTTCACGACGCTCGAGCATCTCGTTCAAACCGGCGAGCATGTCCTTCATCGCCTGCATGTCGGCCGCCGACATGTTCTCCATCGCGCCGCTCATCTGATCGACCGCCTGTTGCATCAATTCCTGACGGAGGCGGTCCATCAACTGTTCGAACCGTTGCCGGGCGTCGTTCGACTCGAAGTCGTACTCACCGAGCTCGCGAGACTTTCCGGCGAGATCGTTCGGCATCATGTCGAGCCGCATGTTGCGCTCGAACGCTGCAGTCCGGGCGTTGTCGGCGCGGCGCTCGTCACCACTGTGCTCGGCGTCGCTCACCGCGTTGTCGATCGCGTGTCGCTCTTCGTCGATGATGTCATCGAGCTCGCGGGAGATCTCGTCGTACACGCCGCCGAGATCGAAACGCTCGAGTCGTTCCTGTCGTTCCTGGCGCAGTTTCTGCAGGAGCTCGCGCAAACCCTGCATTCGGTTGCCTTCTCGGTCGGTCAACCCGTTCTGCATCATCTGACGCAGCGCCGCGTTCACGTCACCGTGGTACAGGAGCTCGTCGGTCATCTCGGCGAGCAGCGCATCGGCATCGAGGTCGAAACCCCGCTGGGTCCCGTCCCATCGTGAATACGTGAATCGCGGCGCCATGTGCAGAACGTAGTCCGGTCTTCATCACGATGCGCATGCAGCCGAGTTCGCGAGCCGTAGCCTGAACCCATGCGGGTCCCCCGAACGTTCGTCTTCGTCGATCTCTCGGGTTTCACCAACTACACCGCTGCCTTCGGCGACGATGCCGCCGGTCGACTCCTGCACACATTTCGCACCATTGTCCGTGAGGTCGCGTCAGATCGTGGCGTCAGGATCGCGAAATGGCTCGGCGACGGGTGCATGGTGGTCGGCGTCGAACGCCTCGATGCGATCTCGTTCGCGCTCGAACTCCACCATCGCTGCAGTGAAGTCTGCGCCCCACTCACCGTGCGCGCCGGCATCACCACCGGTCACGCATTGCTCTTCGAGGGTGACGACTACATCGGGTCCGCCGTCAACTTGGCCTCGCGGTTGTGTGACCGCGCCGGTGTGTCCGAGGTGCTCATGCCGACGATGCATCTCGACCGCTTGCCGGAAGGCATCACCGCCAGCCCACACGGCGAGCTGGACCTGCACGGCTTTCCCGGGCCCGTCGAGATCGTTCTGCTCTCGGGTGTGCCGACCCGCGTGGAACACCACGACACCAGCGAGCCCTGGGCACGCTCACCGTTCGTCTGACCGTGCGATGACGATCTCCGTATGAGTGAGCACGAATCAGCTCCGCTGCACGGCGCCATGTTCTCGACCGCGGCGACGTTGGGCCACGCCGAGTCGAACACACTCGGACCGACCGCCGGCAACGGGTTCAGGAATCGCTGGGTCGACGATCTCGCACACCTGAGTGAACACGGCATCTCCACCGTGCGCGTCACACTCGACTGGAGTCGCCTCCTGCCCCGACCTGGCAGCATCGACGCCGGCTGGGTCGAGTTCTACGGTTCACTGCTCGACGCCTCCCGAGCGCTCGGATCACAGACCTGGGTGTGTCTGCATGAAGCAGGGGTCCCGAAGTGGTTCGACAACGAAGGTGGCTTCGGCGACGACGATGCCGCCGCGAAATGGTGGCCGCGCTGGGTCGAAGCAGCTGCTGAACACTTCGGCGATCGAGTGGCCGGCTGGATTCCATTCCTCACGCCCCCGAGTTCGGTCGCATCGGTGTGGTCCGACACGTGGTCCATCGTTGGCGGCAACACCCCCGTCGTTCGCTCGTTCCGACTCCCGGACGACCGCGACTCGCTTCCCGACGACGATGCCGAAGCGACCCACCTGGGGCTCTCACTCATCGGGGTCGACGACGACCGATCATCCGACCACCACGACAGTGCGTTCGAAGCCGAGCGGATCGGCACGCTCATCCGTGATCTTGCCGAACACTCCGCGGCGCTCCCCATCGTCGTCACGAACGCGGAGCACCCGCAGCGCGACCATGACGATCTCGGTGCGTCGCTGGAAGCCCTCGACGCGGCGCTGGCCGACGCGGTGAGCGACGGGGTGCGGATCGACGCAGCGTTTCTCGCCGAAGCGGTCGACGGCACGGACTCACTCGGTCTGTTCAAACCAGATGGCACTCCGACAACAGCCGCGACCACCTGGATTCCGATCGCCTAGTTCGGCCTGGAGCGGTCACGAGTTAGTTTTGACCCGATGTCTGACTGGACCCCACAGACCTGGTTGATCGCCTCGGGACGAACGAGGACGTCGGGCGAGCCACTGAACGTGCCACCGGTCTTCGCGTCCAACTTCTACCTTCCCGACAACCGGCTCTACAGCCGGTCGGACGGCACCCCCACCACCGATGCGCTCGAACAGCTCCTGGGTGGCCTCGAACACGGCCGTGCGTCGGCATTCGCGTCGGGCATGGCCGCGGCCGCCGTGGTGTTCCACCGACTCCCGGTCGGATCGCAGATCGCCGTGCCGGCAGACCCTTACCACGGCGTGTCCGGCATCGTCGACGAAGGAGAGGCGCAGGGGCGGTGGACCGTTCGCCGCCTCGACCAGGCCGACACTCCACGATGGCTCGACGCGGTCCAAACCTGCGATCTCGTCTGGCTCGAGTCGCCCGAGAACCCGTTGATGACCGTTGCCGACCTACCGACGATCTGCGGAGCGCCGCGCCCCGCCGGCACGCTCGTGGCAGTCGACAGCACGTTTGCGACTCCGCTCGTTCAGCAGCCACTCGACTACGGCGCCGACGTGGTGATGCATTCGGCGACGAAGTTCATCGGCGGGCACTCCGACCTGCTCGCGGGGGCGCTGATCACCCGTGACGACGAGTTGTACGAGGAGTTCCACCATCGACGGCTGCTCTACGGAGCGACGATCGGAGCCATGGAAGCGTTCCTCACCATCCGCGGTGCCCGAACATTGGGTCTCCGTCTCGAGCGGGCGCAACAGAACGCTATGGAACTGGCCCGTCGACTCGAACGTCATTCGGCGATCACACGCGTGCTGTACCCGGGGCTGGCGAGCCATGGCACCCACGAGGTGGCGAAGAGTTTCATGACCGGGTTCGGCGCGATGCTGTCGTTCGAGACCGTCGGAAGCGGCGAACGTGCCACCGAAGTCTGCCGACGTGTTCAGCTCGTCAACCACGCCACGAGCCTCGGTGGGGTCGAGTCGACCATGGAACGTCGAGCCGTCATCCCCGGCCAGGAACGCATCCCGCCCTCCTTGATCCGGCTCAGCGTGGGATGCGAAGACATCGATGATCTGTGGGACGACTTCAAGCAGGCACTCGGCTGACAGTCGACCGCCCGATTGCGTACGCAGAGCTCGATCGGCGTCAGAGCCGACTGCGGTAGGTGGCTCTCGATCCGGACGAGTCCTTGTTGAGACGCTTCGAGAGGTGCAGGCCTTCGAGCACGAACTCGATTGCTGCCGCTACCGCCGAAGGAGACTCCGCTCCGCCTGTGAGCGCCGCCACCGGTGCTGCGAGTGCCGGCATGTGTTCGATCAACCCTGCGAGCGAGACACTGTCGAGATCCTCACCGGTGTGCGCTACGGCGCCCTCCTCGAACGCATCGACCACCTCGAGGGTGTGCGAAGGGTCGACCCGGTCCTTGAAGACAGTGAGAACAGCACCCCGAACGAGATTCTCGAAGATCGCCCCTTCGCTGCCCTCTTCGAGCGACTCGATCTCGATCTTGCCGATCGAGCTGGCGGCGAGTGCGTCGAGGTCATCGACCCGAGCCACCACGTCGTGTTCACCCGCCCGCAGCCCGCGCCGTAGCGCATTCGCCGCCAGTGCCTCGTAGTTGGCCACGCTCAACCGCACGCTGACACCGCTGCGCTGATTCACGTGGTTGCTGGCCCGGGCGAGTTGGCTGAACGTCGCCACGACCTCACCCAGATAGTCGGGCACGTCGACCGATGCAACGCCGGCCACCGATAGCGACCGTGCCTCCTGTTTCATGATCGCGAACTCGAGTGCGGTCTCCAGCGGGTAGTGCGTACGGATCTGGCTGCCGAAGCGGTCTTTGAGCGGCGTGATGATGCGGCCCCGGTTGGTGTAGTCCTCCGGGTTCGCCGACGCCACCAGCATCACGTCGATGGGAAGGCGGATCTTGTAACCGCGCACCTGCACATCGCGCTCCTCGAGCACGTTCAGCAGACCGACCTGGATGCGCTCGGCGAGATCGGGGAGTTCGTTGATGGCGAAGATGCCACGGTTGGTGCGCGGCACGAGGCCGTAGTGGAGCGTGAGCTCGTCGCTGAGGTAGCGGCCCTCGGCGACCTTGATCGGGTCGACTTCACCGATCAGGTCGGCGATCGACGTGTCGGGGGTGGCGAGCTTCTCGCCGTAGCGCTTGTCGCGGTGCACCCAATCGATACGGGTCTCGTCGCAGTACTCGGCGACGAGATCGCGGCCGTACTTGGAGCTCGGCGAGAAGGGATCGTCGTTGATCTCGCTGCCGGCGACGATGGGCATCCACTCGTCGAGCAGGTCGGTGAGCGAGCGGATCATGCGCGTCTTGGCTTGGCCGCGCTCGCCCAGGAAGATGACGTCATGACCAGCCAGCAGCGCGTTCTCGAGCTGTGGCATCACGGTGTGTTCGTAGCCGAGCACGCCGGCGAACATCGGTTCACCGGCAGCGATCTTCTCGACCGCGTTCGCCCGGATCTCGTCCTTCACCGAACGGGAGACCCATCCAGATGCTCGCAACTCGCCAAGCGTGCCCGGTCGTTCAGTCATGGCTGCGAACCTAGCTGCGCCGGCAACCCCGTGTCCCTTCGGCCAGGTACCTTCAGGCCGTGGCGCAGAACATCTACGACGATGACGAGTTCTTCGAGGCGTACTCTCGTCTTCCCCGCTCTGTGAACGGGCTCGATGGTGCTCCAGAGTGGCCCACCCTCGTCGAGATGCTGCCTGACCTCGACGGTACACATGTCGCCGATCTCGGGTGCGGATACGGCTGGTTCGCCCGGTGGGCCATGTCGGCGGGCGCCGCTTCGGTGCTCGGCATCGATCTCTCCGAGAAGATGCTGACGCACGCAGCGTCTCGAACCAGCGACGACGAGATCGTGTACCAGCGCCAGGATCTGGAGCATCTCGAGCTTCATACCGACCACTTCGATGTTGTGTACAGCTCACTCACGCTGCACTACATCGTCGACCTCGACGGCTTGTTCCGCGAGGTACACGGGTCGCTGCGCCCCGGTGGCGGCCTGGTGTTCTCGGTCGAACATCCGCTCTTCACCGCGCCGTCGAATCCGTCGTTCGTCGATCTCCCGGACGGCCCCCGGGTCTGGCCGGTCGATCACTACCTGCTCGAGGGACCGCGCACCACCGACTGGCTCGCACCCGGCGTCGTGAAGCAGCACCGTACGATCGCCACCTACGTCACCCTGCTGCGCCGGTCGGGATTCGAGCTGACTGCGATGGTCGAGTGGGGACCGTCCGACGCTCAGATCGCCGAACATCCTTCGTGGACCGTCGAGCGGGACCGACCGCCCTTCCTGCTCGTCTCAGCTCGCCGCGACTGACCGCAATTCGGTCGCCAAGAAGCTTTGAGCGCTTCCGGAACCACCGGTGGTACGGAATGCGCTTTGAGCGGATTCAGAACCGGATCACGGTGAATGGATCGGTCGCCAAGAAGCTTTGAGCGCTTCC
>JBBKWQ010000358.1:0-2873 GCA_037969115.1 Ilumatobacteraceae bacterium | reverse complement strand
ACCGCCAGGCTCGACCACGCCCCACCAAAGACGGCGACCGGCATCGTTTTGCCGGTCGCCTTCTTTCCTGGGGCTTGTTCGAGCCTGGCGGTGAACTTGGCTGCACTGTTGGTCGACACAGAGTCCTTCAGATGCTTGTCTTGGGCGATCAAAGTCTCGCAGGTCGTGAAGCGTGCGTCTCGACAGAAAGGGATCGGTGACTTCCGATGAGTTCAGCGAGAACGCCTGACCGTGGGCACTGACGGCCCGACCTCCCCACTCCCCTCCGCATCGGAAGTTCTGGGCTACTTCGAGCAGTTGTCGAATTGGGGACGCTGGGGCGACGACGATGCCCGCGGCACCCTGAACTTCATCACGCCGGAAACCACGAGGGCGGCGGCGACAGAGATCCAGACCGGACAGAGCGTCTCGTGTGCGTGGGACATCGTGGCCCAGCGCCAGGAGGGCGACCTGTTCGGCACGCCGCAGCGCTACATGTTGAACCACGGCCAGGGTTTGGCGGATCCCGACCGCGTCGTTCCGCCCCACCGCAATCCCGACGATCGCGGCTTCGGGGCCAGCGAGTTCTTCGGCCTGGTCTTTCACGGCCTGAACGTGACCCACCTCGACGCCTTGTCGCACATCTTCTGGGATCGCAAGATGTACAACGGCTATGCCGCCGAGCTGGTCACGAGTCAGCTGGGGGCAACGAGGCTTGCCGTGACCGACATCAAGGACGGCATCACCACTCGGGGTGTACTCCTCGACGTCGCTCGAGCGAAAGGCGTCGAGTGGCTCGCACCCGGCACGCCGGTCACGCCGGCCGATCTCGAACTGGCGGAGGCCGCCCAGAACGTCCAGGTGCGATCGGGCGACATCGTGTTGCTCCGCACCGGCCACAGTCGGGCACGCCATGAGAACGGTCCGGGCAAGACCAGCCGCGGTCAGCCCGGATGGCATGCTTCGGCGCTTCCTTGGATCCATGAACGCGAGGTGGCCGCGATCGGCTGCGACACCGGCCAAGACGTCACTCCCAGCGGCTACCAGGCTGAAGGGTTGAACCTGCCCGTCCACTCGATCGGCATCGCCGCGATGGGACTCTGGCTGATCGACAACCTCGACCTCGAAGGCGTCGCGACCGCAGCGGCCGAGCACAATCGGTGGTCGTTCTTCCTCAGTCTTCAGCCCTTGCGCATCGAGGGCGGAACCGGTAGCCCGCTGAACCCGGTCGCTATCTTCTGAGGCATTCTCAGCCGCTGGTCGATGCCTTGGCGATGTGCTCGAGCCACCACGCGGGGGCATTGTCGAAGATGTTGCCGAGATGCGAGTAGTCGTGCCACCGGCAGATCTTCCCGTCCCGCAGTTGCGTGACCGAGACGAACGAATGGTCGATCACTTCGCCGGTACGGAAGGTCCACCGCTCGGTGTGCTCGGTCATCACCAGATCACCCTCCGCGACCACGTTCGTGCCCGGCAGGTGCTCGTAGGCGTCGAGCGGATCCAGCCCGATGATCAAACGATTCACGACACCGTCGGGCCCTGTGCCGCCGACACCGTCAACGCCCACATCGGTGTAGTGCGCGTCGTCGGTCACGAATGCTTTCAACCCTTCCCAGTCGCGTGCCGCGAGCGTGTCCCAGTACTGCTGGACGATCGCCTTGTTGTTGTCTTCGGTTTCACCCATGTCGTTCTCCGTTCTGGGGCCAGTCTCGCGGAGGTTTGGCGAAGTCGGAAGTCGAGCCTCGAAGGGGTCGAACTCAACTCGCTCCCTCGGTCCCGAGCCATGATCGGTTTCCGTACCGGTCAATGCTGGTGACCTCGCCGACTGGCCTGCGTGTCGTCGGTCCGTACTTGCCCGTGGGCCAACCCAGTGGGATGACGCAAACGGGGGTGATGTTCCACGGGAGGCCGAGCACTCGTCGGGCCGCGAAGTTGATGGTGAGCGGCATTGTCGTCAGGTTCGCCCCGAGCCCGGCCGCGCGCGCGGCGAGCAGCAGGTTCTGAACGGCGGGAAAGACCGAGCCATACGAACTCGCGGCGACGACCGGGCTCGGGCCGTGGCGGGTGGCGGTCATGCAGCACACGATGAGCACCGGGACGTCTTCGAAGTTGTCGGCCTGATGTGCGGTTGCGCGGTGGGTGCGAACGAACTTCTCGTTCTTCCGGTTCAACCACGCCACCGGCTTGTCAACGAGGCGCCAGACCCGACGGTTGAGCTTGGCCATACGGGCGATCGTCGCGCGGTCACGCACCACGATGAACTCCCACGCTTCCTGGCCCTGGGCCGTCGGCGCCTTCGTTGCCAGCCCGATGAGCTCTTTGAGGAGCTCATCGCTCACCGGGTCGGTCGTCAGGCGCCGGATGGCACGTTGGGTACGCATGGCGTCCCCGAGCGGCATGTCGAAGTCGTAGGGATGTTCAGTCATGCTCAGGTGGACCGCTTGACCCGAAGAATCTCGCCGTCGAGCTCGTGACCGTTCAGGTGTTGAATCGCCGCCTTGGCATCGCCGACCTTGGGCATGTCCACGAAACCGAATCCCTTCGACTGCCCCGTCTTCGCATCGTTCACGATCACACAGGACTGGACCGGACCGAACGACTCGAACAGATCCCGCAAGTCCTTCTCCGTGGTCTTTCGAGACATCCTCCGAACAAGCAGACGCATGATCAGGACAGTACCGGCGGGTCGCGATGTCGGCACAGGAGAAGTCAGTCGGGTTCACGGTCCAGGACTGGTTGGACGCGGTCGAGGTTGAATCGGAAGAACTGCCCCTTTCCCCAGCCGGGTGTCAAGTGACCCCATCCAATGGTTCCGTTTCCGGCGACGCGAACGCCACTGGGCGTGACGTATTCGCTGGTGATGTCGCCACCGAACGGCTGGAGGGCCGCGGGCT
>JBBKWQ010000357.1:0-3900 GCA_037969115.1 Ilumatobacteraceae bacterium | reverse complement strand
GCAGAGCACGGCGCCGTGCACGAACTCGGCGCGGGCGCCGGCGAGCTGGAGCGCGATGTACGCGCCGAGTCCACGCCCCACAACGGTGGCCTCGCCCACCTCAGCGAGCGCAGCGTCGGCGTCCGCCAAAAGGATCTCGGCGGTGTAGCCGCCACCCCGCGGAACGGTCGACGCGCCATGGCCGCTGAAGTCGAGAGCGTAGATCGGCCCGGGCCACCGAACAGCGAAGTCGGGCGTGGCCGAGGGCGATTGTTCGCCGAGCCCGTGCAGCAGCAGCAACGCGCGACCCGGCGCGTCGCGCAGGAGGTGCAGCGCGAGGTCGATGCGGTTGTGCGACAGCATCTTCGTCGTCGCGGTCGACCTGTTCGGCACGGTTCCGGTCATCGGGGCGCTCCGATGAACTCGCTGACCATGTCGACGATCATGTCGGGCTGCTCGACATGGGCGAAGTGTCCCATGCCGTCGAGGAGTTCGAGGCGACTCCCGGCCGGGATGTAGGGCTGCACGTCTTTCGACAGCGTGCCCCACCCCATCTCCTCCTGGATCTCGGCCAGCATGCCGAGGAACGGCATCGAGAGCCCGGCCAGCTTCATGAGCGCCCACTCCGGCCGCCACGGACCGAAGCCGCCGAAACGTATGGACGGGTCGAGTTTCCATCGCCAGCCGTCGTCGGACTCCGTCGCGCCGACCGTGACCAGGTACTCGAGCCACTCGCTGGAGAGTCGTGGATTCATGCGCGCCCGACGTTGGGCCAGTTCCTTCAAGGTGCCGGGCTTGCGTTGCGACCCTGCGGTGCGGCGGCGATGATCGAGCCATCCGCCGACTTCGCTCGACAACATCTTGGTGCGTTCGTGCTCGGCGACGTCGGGCGTCGGTCTCCGCGACGGTATGCCGTCGATGTTCACGATCTGACGAAAGCGATACGGGTGGGCGTCGGCGAGCTGGATCATCATGGCGCCTCCCTTGGAGTGCCCGATCGCCGGGACCGCCTGGTCGCCCGCCGCGTACTGGAACACTGCCACGGCGTCGCGGAGATCGGCGTCCCATGAGTACAGGTGAGCATGTTCGCTGTCGCCGTGCCCGCGGTGGTCCCAACTCACGACGCGCCATCCCGCATCGGCCAACCGGGGAGCGAAGCCGTCGAAGGTTCGGGCGAAGTCGAAACCGCCGTGGGCGAGCAGCAGTGGTGGCGCGTCGGCGTCGCCCCATTCGTGGACCGCGATCCGGACTCCGTCTGATTGCACCGATGTCTGGCGGTCGGGGTACCTCGTCCCCTGGTACACGGTCGCGGCAGCCGATCGGCGTGTGGGGGTGGCGGACGGGTCGCCGCCTAGGCTTTGCCGTGGTGAATTGCTCATGAGTCGACTGATCGTAATTCCGGCGATGTCCGTTGCCCTCATGCTGGTCGTCGTGTCGTGTGGTGCCGACGACGAATCCTCGATCGAGACGCTGCCGCCGATGCGCACCACGACCACCGGCGCGATCGTGACCACGACGACGAACAACGATCGCCTTTTCTACGAGGTGCAGCCCGGTGACAATGTCGCGGTCATCGCATCACAGTTCAGCGTTCCCAAGAACTCGATCATCGAACTGAATCAGCTGGAAGACGGCGGTCAGTACCTCGAGATCGGCCAGATTCTCGAGATCCCGACGGGTATTCGCCTCGTCACCGAGTTCCCGTCCGCCACCACCACGCTCGACGAATAGCTGCGTCGTCGCCGCCGATTCGATGCGAACGGTTCGTCGCGAAACCGAATGACCTTGTGCCCTCGCGCTCGGGCGCCGGTGTTCGTAGACTCGTGCCCATGAGCTTCTGGCCGAACCAGGATCACTGGAGTGTCTCCATCCCCCTCGATACCCCGCATCAACGGATGTCGGTGCTCGCCGAGCATGGCGTGGTCGCCCTCGCCGACATGCCGGTCGACGTGCCCGTGTCCGAGTGGGAATCGCTCGAATACATGGACTGGAAGAGTGGCGGCGACACCAACTTCGCGCCGCTCGCGTCTGCGGACGGTGAGCTCGATTGCCGAGGGTTCTGGGACAAGGGAAAAACAGACAAAGATGCGCTGTGGACGTCGAACGCCGAGCGCACACCGGTGCTCAAGCAGTACGTCGACGGCGTCGGCGCCAACTTCGGCCGCGTTCGGGTCATCAAGCTCGAGCCGCAAGACCGCGACCTGGCGTTCCGGTCGATCCATCGCGACGACAACAATCGGTTCAACCCCGACGACGAGGGTTGGGTCGTGCGTTCATGGGTCGAGCTCACCGACTGCCCCGACAGCTACATGCTGCTCATGGACAACGGGCCCGACGGGCTCCCCGACCCGTCGACCGAGCGACGCGTCCCGCTGCATCGCGGTGCACGGTTCGTCGTCGACACACAACGACTCTGGCACGTGGTCGTGCACCACGGCGATGCTCCCCGCTACGCGTTGATCACGAGCTTCGAGTCGAGCCCGGTGCTGGAAACCTGGATCGATTCGCAGCGCCAATCCGTGAACGCCTGACGCCCCGTCCGGCGTCGAACACGGCGTCAGCGCGACTGTGGTGGCCTGGGAATCAGTGACGGCGTCGCCGCGGTATACGACTGGAACGACGGATCGTCGCCCCATCGCTGCTTCGCTCTCGCCTCGAGGAGCGGCACGCCGCTCACGCGGGTGAGTAGCAAGTACACGAACACGGGCGAGATCAGCATCAGCCACCGCCAGCCCGAGAGCACGGGTAGGGCGATCACGGCGATGCCGGCCCAGAGCACGACCTCACCGAAGTAGTTCGGATGACGCGACCATGCCCAGAGACCGGTGGTGATGAAGCGCCCTGCGTTCGACGGGTCAGCGCGGAAGATGTGCTTCTGTCGGTCGGCGATGACCTCGATGGCGAATCCGGCCAGCCAGATGACCGCGCCGACGGCGGCGAACACATCGAATTCCTCGTGCTCGCTCGTCGTGAGCACGGCGAGCGCGCACGCGAGTGTGAGGAGCACCCACAACGCCTGCAAGGACCAGGCCTGGAGGAACCAGAGCGGATGTCGTTTGATCTTGTCGAACCGTCCGTCGCCGCCGTCGTGTTTGACCCGACGGAAGAGGAACGTGCCGAGGCGCAGGGCCCAGACCGTGACGAGGAAGGCGACGAGTCCGGCCCGGGCGTCGATATCGCTCGACAGGAACAAGCCGAGCGCGACCAGAGTCAGGTACGTGAGGCTCCCCGTCAGGTCGTAGTAGTGCTCGGTCTGCGCGAGATACGCCGGAACGAACGCGATCCAGTTGATCATGAAGGCTGCAGCGGCGCAGACCACGAACAGCGGAATCGCACCGACGTCGATGCTTCCGCTGCTTCCTGCCCACGCGACCAGTCCGCCGATGACGACGATGACGACAATCGTCAGCAGGGTCTTGCGATCGTTGGCCGTCACGGTGTGGAGAGAACCGAGCGGTGGCGTTCGGCGAGCGTGGTGATGTCGTTCATGATCTTGACCATCTCGAAGTCTTTCGGGGTGTAGACCGCTGCGACTCCGAGTTCGCGGAGCGCTGCGGCGTCGTCGTCGGGGATGATGCCGCCCACGACGACCGGACAGTCGAGACCCGCCTCCGTGATCCTCGTCATCACGTCCGGAACGAGCTGGAGGTGTGAACCCGACAGGATCGACAGCCCGATCACGTCCGGATCTTCGTCGATCGCGGAGGCGACGAGCTGCTCGGGCGTCAGTCTGATTCCCGCGTAGACGACCTCCATTCCGGCATCGCGAGCGGCGACGGCGATCTGCTCGGCACCGTTGGAGTGGCCGTCGAGCCCGGGCTTGCCGACGAGCAGCCGCAGCCGGCCGTGGAGCTCGTCCCCGGTCTGCCTGACCCGCTCGCGGACCGCGTCCAGCTCGGGGCCGGTCCGGGCGACTCCGAC
>JBBKWQ010000356.1:0-2847 GCA_037969115.1 Ilumatobacteraceae bacterium | reverse complement strand
GTGAGCGTGTTGTTGAAGTCGTGGGCAATCCCTGCGGTCAGGCGCCCGATCGATTCCAGACGATCGGTTTGCGCCAGTTGCGACCTCAGTAGCCGTTCATCGGTGATGTCGATCCCGGTACCGATAACTGCTCTGATTTCACCATCGGAGCCGATCAGGCTCGTGTTGCTCCACGCGATCCGACGTCGCTGGCCGTCGGCGGTGAGCCAGTCGTTCTCGAAGCTGTTCGTCGCCGTGGCGGTGAGCTCCGCGAACATCGCACTCACATCGTCGCGTTGCTCTACGGGAACGAGCGTCGTGATGAAGGATCGGCCGATCATGTCGTCGGCGCGGAACCCGCTCGTCGATTCACAGGTCTTGTTGAACCTGAGGATCGTTGCCTCGGGGTCGAGCACGATGACGAGCGCGCCGACGGTGTCGAGGAGTGCGGTGGTGAAGTCGAGGCTGTCGTGCAGGTCGTCGGTGGCGACGTGTTCGGTGGTGACGTCGACGATCGTGGAGACGAATCCGGTGACCGGACCGGCAGCGTCGCAGAAGGGCACCACACTGTGGTCGACCCACGAGATGGAGCGGTCTGCGTGAACGAGTCGGTGGCGCAGCGAGCCGCTGACACCGAAGGCGGCGGCCTCTCGGAGCGTCGCCTCGACGCGGCGTCGATCGTCGGGGTGGGTCCTTCGTAGCCACTCCGGCATGGTGCTGTCGGTGGGTTGTCGTTCGAGAATGCGATCTGCGTACTGGTTGATGAACAGCAGTTGGCCCTGGGTGTCACACAAGATGATGCCGACGGCGGCAGTATCGAACAGGGCGCGGAGGCGTTCCTCGCTCAAGCGGAGCTCCGCAGTGACGAGTTCGTCACGTCGATCGTGGATCAACCAACGGATGTCGCCGTGTCCAGTCGAACTGGTTTCGCCACGGGTGGCGCGGAGATTCGCAGCGATGGCGACGCCGTCGTGGACGGCGAGGTCGATGGTGAAGTGCGCGCCGATCCCGGCGTCTCGAATCAGATTGAGTTGCCCGTAGAAGGCGCGCTGGTCCGGGGCTTCGATGAACGTCGCCAATGGTTTACCGACGATTCGATCCAGTGGCCGCCCGAACGTCTCACAGGTCGTTGTGTTTGCTTCGGTGATGATGCCGTCGGAGTCGGTGATCAGGTAGGCGTCCGGAACCGTGTTGAACAAGTCTCGGTAGCGTCGGCGTTCGTCATCGAGCGAACCGCGACTCGCGATGAGTTCGGAGTTCTGTGACTGCAGTTCCTCGATGACGACTGCGAGCTCCTCCAGGGCTTCTGACGCCAACTCGGGCGCGTCGTCACCCAGTTCGGTCCGACCGATCAGGCACCCGAGACGAGTCTGGAGGTCATTGATTTCGTGTGACCAAGAGTCGCTCATGTCGGAAACTCCGGCAGTGGGTCCATCAACACGACCACGTCGGCATCGGGCCCGGCTGTACCGGTCAGTCGTTCGACGCTGACCCGGCAGACGAACGACTGACCGCGCCGATTCACAGCGTCGAGCAGGAGATGCTCGGTGTTGCCGGTATCGCCGTCGCCGCCACCGAGCGCAGCGTGGAGTAGGGGGCCGATCTCGCCGACGGGGAGCCCGATGTCGAGGGCGAGGAAGGACCGGCCGGTGACCTCCTCGAGGCGCACACCGAACAGATTCTCCGCAGCGCGGTTCCACACGACGACATCGAGACTGCGGTTCACGACTGCGACGCCGACGACGAGACTGTCGAGGATGGACGCGAGGAACCGCTCTCCTTGCTCGATCTGGCTGGACTGGCCGATGAGTTCTTCGTTCCGTGTTTCGAGTTCCTCGTTGGCCGATTGCAGTTCTTCGTTCATTGTTTCGAGTTCCTCGTTGGCCGATTGCAGTTCCTCGTTGGTCGTCTCGAGTTCTTCGTTGGTCGATTGCAGTGCTTCGTTGGTCGTCTCGAGTTCCTCGTTGACCGACACCAGATCCCGGTTCACAGATTCGAGTTCTCGACTCGAGTTTTCGAGTTCGCTGCGCATCCGTCCGAGTTCGGACACGTCGGTGAACGTGACGCTCGCGCCCAGGTCGGCTCCGGCTGAATCGCACAACGGTGCGATGCCGACTTCGAGGAACTGGCGTTGACCGTCAGCGAGGGTTCGGACGACATCGCGCAGCACCATTGGATGGCCCTGTGTGTAGGCCTGCTCGACGTGCGCACGTAGATCGACCGGGTTCCGCGACACGTCGAGGTCCCAGAACGGGCCCGTGAGATCACCGAGGCTGAGACCGAACATCGCACGAGCCCTCGGATTGGCGCTCGCGAGGTGGCCATCGAGGTCGATCACGAGTTGGGCCACCGGACTCGCCGACGATGCAAGCGACTCCAAGACGCTCGACCCGACGCCAAGCCGAGGCACGTCGGGTGCCCGGGCGGAAAGGATGTCGTTGCGCAAAGGAATGGCCGGGTTCTGGGCGAAGATCCGCAGTGGCGTGCTCACGGTCTCGAAGAGCTGGGAGTGGGCGAGAATCGTCTCGGCCTTGCCCAGGAACAACGAGCCACCGTCGGCGAGTGCATAGTGGAATCGATTCAGCACCCGCCGCTGGGTCTCGCTCACGAAGTACATGAGCACGTTGCGACATGTCAGGAGATCCAGTCGCGAGATCGGCGCGTCGGCGGTGATGTCGTTGCGACCGAAGATCACCGACCGCCTGCAATCCGGTCGGAACACGTATCCGGTGGGGGTCGTGGTGAAGTACCGGTCGCGGGCGTCGTTCGGGACCGGCTCCATCTGCCGCTCTGTGTAGGTGCCGCTGCGGGCTCGACCGCACCGGTCACGAGCGGCTCGCCGAGGCCGAACGTCGCCTCGACGAGGAT
>JBBKWQ010000355.1:0-3400 GCA_037969115.1 Ilumatobacteraceae bacterium | reverse complement strand
TCGGCCTCTCGTGCCTCGACGCGAACCCCGCTGGCGAAGCACACCAGGTTCATCTGAACCGCCTCGGCCGGCGCGGTGAGCCGCACCTCCGTGTGGCGGGAGCAGTGCAGACCGGTCAGCTCACCGACCATTCGGATCTCGGTGTGGGCTCCGGGCACACCAAAGGCGCCCGACACAATGCAGTCGACTAGCCTCGTCGTGTGCGGGTTGGGATGATCTCCCACCCGTTGTTCCCCGTAGTCCACACACCGGCGCGCCTTCCCACCATCGGGATGGAACGGTTGATCGGGGACCGCTCCCGGTGGGCCGGGACACGGCGAGCGGGACACCGCGATCGCGGCGATCGGCAAGCTCACGCGCAGCGCGGTGTGTAGCTCGGCGAGCTCGGCCGCGCTCAGCGTGTGGCAAATGGCCCTCGACCTGTGGCGGCTTTCCCGCCGCTGGATGTCCAATCCCTTGACGGAGTAACCGGCCGCCCCAGGAGCGGTCCACAGCAGGTGAATGCCCTCGGCTCCGGCCCCGTCGATTCGCGAGACCGCTGCTACCTGAAATGTAGGAGTCATGCCGACGCCCCCGTTGCGCAGCTAATTTTCCACGCCCCCGTGGTGCTGGCAATGTACCACCCGCACGCAAAGCCAGGCCGCAATCGCCAGACGAGGCGTCGCCTCACCTTGCGCCACACGCGCAATAGGTGCAATCGAAAGTTGTCGCCGCGCGGTCCGACCTCGGAACCATCGACACGCCGGCACACGTGTGGCACGGCCTACGAGGCTGGCAAGCAGCTCACACGTGGGCCGAATACCTCGCGGCGAATACTCCTGGTGCGAACCTCACATCGATAGAGGGCGCGGACACTTCTCGGCGTTAGTCGTTGACGGTTCTTCGAGAACGTCGACGCGTCGAACGCTGGCTGATCAATCCGCAGGTCGAGGAACCACTTGAACAACAAGTCGTAGTTCAACCGTTCGCAGAACGCTCGCTCGGAGCGGATCGAGTACATCGCCATCAACACCGTCGCTTTCAACAATGACTCCGGTGGGACACTCGAGCGGCCCGACGACGCGTACATCGCGTCGAACACGTCGTCGAGTTCGCCAAGCACGGTGTCGACCACGACCCGAATCCGACGGATCGGATGATCCGGAGGGATCAGATCCTCGGTGCTCAACGTCGTCAACATCGCCAACTGAGGATCCGGGGTTCCACGCATGCCCCCATTCTTTTCGATCCGAACGACAAACGCGAGCACCTCAGCCGAATTTCAGCACCCTGCTAATCGTCGACCACTGGACGCCCGAGCACCGCTGGCCAGAATGAGGGAAGGAGCTGAGGATCCACCGCATCGAACACGAGGTTCTGAACGTTCAATGCGATCGCCATAGGGGTACTTCCTGATCAAGCCGACAGCAATTCGCCTCGGCCGGTTGTACAAGGCTAACCGCAGCAGTACTGAGCGGTGATCGACACATCATTCCGGGAACCACCCAGACAAGCGCGCAAGGGCGACAAGGTTGGTCGTCGGTCGGATCATCGCGGACGCGCCCCAGCGGAATCGTCTCAGATGCCCGTCGGCAGCTGTTGCCGACCTGTCATGACGGTGTCGTGGCCGTGCCTAATTCGTGCCTAGAGCAGCGTTGACGAGGGTGGTCTCACGCACAACAGGGAGCACATCCCAGGGCATCGGAAACGAACTCTGATCAGCGAAAATAGTCCGTATGCAGGTACGATGCGCTCAGCCTCGAAGTGCTTCCCAAGCTGAGAACGCGGGTTCGATTCCCGTCATCCGCTCTCGAAAACACCAGGTCAGAGGCCATTTTTTGGCGGTTCGCATTCGGCTTCGATGGCCACGCGTGCCCACATCGGTGGGCACGTCGAGGGCACGCCGCTCTTGACCGGGGCGTTTCAGAACTACGAAGACCCTGCTCAGGCAACGCTCTCGCTCATTAGACAACATCGTGTCCTCAGGCAGCAAGGCTGATGTTCTCGCCGCGTAGATCCGTCGGAAGCCGCCTGCCGCGGCCCGTCGATAGCGACCTGCAGCGCTTGCACCCGACGAGAAGATTCCGAAGTCGTCAGTACGGTGCGAAGAGCCCGGGCCCCATCTCAAACGCCAACTCGCTGAACCCCAGTCGAGATACGCGGAGAGTTGCCTTTACGAAAGGTCTACGCCGACGACGCCCAGCCAGCGCCGTGGCAGGAGAACGCGCCGCCGAGCACGGGCCAGACGGTTCGAACGTCGCGCAACGCCGCAGCCACACCGTGCCCGCTGATGAGACTGGAGTGGAGCGACCGCATCAGATCGACCGTGGACACCGTGTCCGGCACCGGAACCGTCGCCGCGATGACCGACCTCGATCCACCGGCGAGGAGCGAGGTCGTCAACCCCAGTGCCTGGCGACCGGTCGGCGACGAGTGCAGGCCGGCGTTGCATGAGGACAGAACCGCCACCGTCGGCGCAGGGCGAACCCGCTCGATTTCGTGAACGAACATCTGCCCGTCCGCAAGTCCCAACGATGAAAACATCGGATTCCCGGCGACGAACCGCCCGTGGCAAACGAAGTGCGCCACGTCGACGCCCCGCATGTGTCTCTTTGCGGAATCGACGGTCGCTGCTCCCCCGTGGAGGACTTCGCTCGATTCATACGCCGCACCGACTGCCCGCGCTTCGTCCTCGGCGAGGTCGAGGCCAGGCCCTGCGATCGACAGGACCGAGCGTGGCGGAGCGTCGGCCATCGACGCACACCTGTGGAAGGATTCGATCGACGGCACGAGCGCGAAGGCCGTCTGGGACAACGACGGCAGCAGACCCCAAGGAAGGTCGTAGATCCGACCGGTTGGGCAGACCACCGCTCGATCGCCCAGAGACATACCGTTCGGGAACAACGCGGCGTCGAGCAGCGCCGCGTCGGCGATGAGCGCGGCCGGGTCGCGATCGAGGCCCCGACCGACTGCGATGAGGTGCATCGCGAACCTCGCCTGCAACGAGGAGACCAGTCGCTGCAACTCTGGGAGCATTCCGATCTCGACGACGGTGACACGCCCACGCTCGACGCAGATCGAATGCAGCCGTTGTTCGGATTCGACGAACATGATGACCGGGCAATCGGCGTTGTCCAGTAGCCCCGCCAACGGGTCTGCATCATCTCCCACGCCGGCGGACCCAGCGGCCTGGCGAGTCAATCGGCGGACGCGATCTTGTGCGGCCACGCACCGTGCTCCCGTCCGACGATCCGACGCTGGAGCGTGAACTGAATCAGTTGCGGTCGGCGATCTGTGACCTCGATGAGCACACAGAGAGCGATGCAGAGATCGGTGAGGCGCGAGCACGGTGCGTGGCCGCACAAGATCGCGTCCGCCGATTGACTCGCCAGGCCGCTGGGTCCGCCGGCGTGGGAGATGA
>JBBKWQ010000354.1:0-6702 GCA_037969115.1 Ilumatobacteraceae bacterium | reverse complement strand
TCCTGACGCAGGATCTCCGAGCCGGGGGCGATGTCGGTGAGGACGGTTGCCGGGTAGAAATGTCCGCGGCCCGCAAGCGGTGCGCCGCCGGTGGCCACTCGTGCGCCAGCATTCACGGCATCGTCGACCATCTTCGTGACGTCGGCGAGAGCCTGTGCGCTGACCAGCGGGCCGAGTTCGGTGTCGGGCTCCAAACCGCTCCCGACCGCGAGCGCATCCATCCGTTCCACGAGGCGCGCCGTGAACGCCTCGGCGATCCCCCGCTGCACGTAGAACCGGTTGGCCGCCGTGCACGCCTCACCGCCGTTGCGCATCTTGGCGACCATCGCCCCGTCGATCGCAGCGTCGAGGTCGGCGTCGTCGAAGACGATGAACGGCGCGTTGCCACCCAGCTCCATCGAGGTGTTGACGACATTGTCCGCCGCTTCGTGGAGCAGAATCCTGCCGACCTCGGTCGAGCCCGTGAACGAGATCTTCCGAACCCGCTCGTCGTGCAGCATCGCACTGACGATTGCGCCCGAACTTTGAGATGGGAGCACGTTGACCACGCCCGGCGGAACGCCAGCGTCTTGGAGGATCTGTGCGACTAGCAGCGCTGTCAACGGCGTCTCCGAGGCGGGCTTGAGGATCACCGTGCAGCCGGCGGCGAGCGCCGGTGCGATCTTGCGGGTCGCCATCGCGGCGGGGAAGTTCCAGGGCGTGACGAGCACGGCCACCCCGACCGGCTGATGGAGGACGAGGATCTTCTTGTCGCCGCTCGGGGCCGTCGAGACCGAACCGAGCGAACGAACGGCCTCTTCGGCGTACCACCTGAAGAACTCGGCCGCATATGCGGTCTCACCCTTCGCGTCGGCGAATGTCTTGCCGTTCTCACGCACGATCAGTGCGGCGATCTCGTCGGCGCGCGCGGTCATGATCTCGAACGCGCGACGCAAGATCTCGCCGCGCTGGCGTGGTGCGGTGTCACCCCACGACCGCAACGCCTCGTGTGCGGCGCTCACAGCGGCCAACGCGTCATCGACGGTGGCACTGGCCACCGCCGCGATCAGCGCACTCGTTGCCGGGTCGTGTACGTCGAGGCGAGTGCCGTCCGAGGCGGGCCGCCACGTTCCGTCGAGATACAGGTCGGTCGGGACGCCCTCGAGGAGGTCACTGTCGATCGGTGCGTCGGTGGTGGTCATGCGTTGGCGGTCTTTCGGATCGTCTCTGCGATGCGGTCGACCGACGGGATCGTGGCATCTTCGAGGTTGGCTGCCGACGGCAGGGGAACGTGGGGGGTCGTGATGCGGACGATCGGACCGTCGAGGTCCCAGAAGGCCTCGTCGGCGACGATCGACGCGATCTCGGCACCCCAACCGCACAGTCGAGGGTTTTCCTCGACGGTGTACAGCCGGCTCGTCTTGGCGACCGACTTCAGGATGCACTGGGTGTCGAGCGGTACGAGTGAGCGCACGTCGATCACCTCGGCATCGATGCCTTCGAGGGCGAGCCGCTCGGCGGCTTCGAGCGCGCGGGGAACCATCAGCGCCAACGCAACGATCGTGATACCAGTCCCCTCACGGACGATCTTTGCTTTCCCGAGCTCGTCGACGATGTCGCCGGCGCGGTCGGGAACCTCGAACTTCATCGGGTAGATCGACTTGTGTTCGAAGAACAACACCGGGTCGGGGTCACGCACGGCGGCCGCCAGGAGGCCGATCGCGTCCTCGGCCGTGGACGGTGCCACGACCTTGATGCCTGGGATCATCATCGCCCAGTTCTCGACGCTTTGGGAATGTTGTGCGCCGAACCGAGACCCGGCGCCATTCGCTGTGCGGATCACCAGTGGGAACGTCATCTGGCCATCGGTCATGTATCGGCTCTTGGCGATCTCGTTGGCGACGATGTCCCAACACACGGCGAGGAAATCGCTGAACATGATCTCCGCGATCGGTCGCAGACCTGTCATGGCGGCGCCCATCGCGGCGCCCAGGATCGCCTGTTCGGAAATCGGTGCGTCTCGGACTCGCTTGGGCCCGAACGTCTCCAGCAGACCAGTGGTCGCCTTGAACACGCCACCGGCGCCGGCAACATCCTCCCCGAGGAAGACCACGTTGGGGTCGTGCGCCAGTTCCTGCGCGATGCCGATGCTGATCGCGTCTCGATAGGTCAGTTGCGCCATGTCCAGCCTCCATCGGCCCATACGTCAGTGAAGATCTTGTCGAGGCTGGGAAGTGCCCCGTCGGTTGCCTCGTCGGTTGCCGTCTGCACGGCGAGCGACACCTGCTGCGAGATCGTGGTGAGTGCTTCCTCGCCGACGCCGAGTTGGAGCAGACGCTGGTGGTACATCGGGATCGGATCGCGCTGCATCCACGCGTCGACCTCTTCTTTGGGTCGATACGTGCCCGGGTCGGCGCGACTGTGTCCGTGATGCCGATAGGTCTGCGCCTCGATCAGCGACGGCCCGCCCCCTGACCGAGCCTTGTCGAGCGCAGCGTTTGCGGCGATGTACACCGCGTCGGCATCGTTGCCGTCGACGATGATCGACTCGAGACCATACGCGCTGGCTCGGTCGGCGGCGGGATTGGTGACCGGAGCGACGTGGGCGATTGACGTGTACTCCATGTACAGGTTGTTCTCGCAGACGAACACGGTGGGCAGGTCCCACACTTTGGCGAAGTTGATCGCTTCGTGGAAGGCGCCGATGTTGGTGGTCCCGTCGCCGAAGAAGGCGACGGCAACCTGGCCCGTGTCGTTGACCTGCGATGTCCACGCGGCGCCGTTGGCGACACACAGGTGGGCGCCGATGATCGCGTAGCTGCCCATCACGCCGTGCTCGACGCTGGTGAGATGCATCGACCCGCCCTTGCCGCTCATCAATCCGTTGGCGCGTCCGAGCAGTTCGGCCATGATCGGTGTGAGTGGTACGCCACGCGCAATCGTGTGGGCGTGGCCCCGATAGGTCGCGAACGTCCAGTCGTCGGGGCGCATCGCAGCGCCGAACCCGGCCGCAATGGCTTCTTGGCCGAGCGAAAGGTGACTGGTGCCCTTGACCAATCCCTTCAGGAACAGGTCGTATGCACGTTTCTCGAACTGCCGGATCTGCTGCTGCATCTCGTACAGGTGCAGACGGACCTCGGGTGTGATCGCGAGATCCGCGTTGGACTCGTCGACCGCCGTGGGGAACACCGGCGGATGGTTTCCGTAGTCCTCGTAGGACGGCATCGTTGTCATTCGAGCTCCTCTCAGTACTCGTTGGCGATGAAGAGCGTCTCGGCGGGAAAGAGCGTGATGACGTTGCACCCATCGGCGGTGACGACGACTTCTTCCTCGATCCGAGCGGCTGAGACGCCATCAGTCGCCGGGCAATAGGTCTCGAGTGCGAACACCATGTTCTCCTTGATCTCCATCGGATGGGCCAGAGAGTTGACGCGACTGATGATCGGTCGTTCGTGCAGACCGAGACCCAGTCCGTGACCGAACTGCAAGCCGAAGGCCTCGAATTCAGTGGTGAACCCGAACTCCTCGCAGCTGGGGAACCCTTCGGCGACGTCGGAGGTGCTCACGCCCGGCTTGATCATCTCGATCGCCGCATCGATCCACTCGCGTGCTTTGGTGTATGCGTCGTGTTGGGCGGTGGTCGCGCGTCCGACGTTGAGGGTCCGGTAGTAACACGTCCGGTACCCGTTGAACGACTGGATGATGTCGAAGAATGCCTGATCGCCCGGGCGGATGATGCGGTCGGAGAAGTTGTGCGGGTGGGGGCTGCAACGTTCGCCGGAAACCGCATTGACCGCTTCGACGTCGTCCGAGCCCATGTCGTACAGCTTCTTGTTCACGAGCGCCACGACCTCGTTCTCCCGAATTCCTGGCTTCAGGACCTCCGAGATCATCTGGTATGCGCCATCGACCATGGCAGCGGCGGTGGTCAACAGCATGATCTCGTCGAGCGACTTGATCTCGCGGGCGTCCAACATGATCTGCTGACCGTCGATGACGGTGAGGCCTTCGGCCTGGAGCGCGAACAGCATCGGTGGTTCGACGATGTCGACTCCGACCGGCATATCGGCGACGCCCTGAGCCCGCAGCAACTCGGCAATCTCGCCGGCACTGCGCTTGAACAACTCGTTGTCGGGCGGGATCGCGCCGCGCAACCCGTTGAGCCCGGCCCGGCAGTTCTCGGGCTTGAGCCATGGCGCGTGCAGCCGATGATGCGCCGCTGCGGATCCGAAGTCCCAAACCATGGGGTCGCCTTCTCGAGCGAGCAACGAGTAGCGCGTCATCTTGTCGCGAGCCCATTCACCGATCTGGGTGCTCGTGGTGTATCGGATGTTGTTCGTGTCGAAACACAGCAGGGCGCCCGCGGGGGACGCATCGAGGGCGGCGCGGACCCGTGACAGTCGGTAATCCCGTAGCCGATCGAAATCGACACGCTTCTCGAAGTCGACCGCCATCCCGCCCGGGGACGGTGTCACCGCTATCGCAAACTCGGCCATCTGGTCGCCTTCTCCTGTGTCGTCGAACATCGTCTGGACGGCATTCGTGCCGTCACTTCTCTTGCCCCTCGTTTCACGTGTTACACCTTAGATGTTCCTACAATCGATTGCAAGTTCTTGACCTCTTTGAGAACCGATCGCGGCTAGAGAATCTCTTCGTTTTGCATGGCCAGGGCCGAAATAGACCGATCCGAGATGAGAGTCCGACGAACGCCGTACCGAGATAGTTCTTGCAATCGTTTGCAGTGACTGTTACCGTACATCCATGCCCGACGCACACCTGCACCCAGATCCGGAGCCGTGGCAACATGAGTTTTCAACATGAGTGAGGGTTCGATCCGAGCGGACCGGCGCGACGGCGCCCGCTTCATCATCGAGGCGCGCAGCATCGTGAAGCGCTTCGGTGGGGCCCTCGCAGTCGACGGGGTCAGCATCGCGGTCCCGCCGGGTGAGATCCACGGTCTCGTCGGCGAGAACGGTGCTGGCAAGTCGACCCTGATGCGGGTGCTCGCCGGCATCCTCACCCCGACACAGGGCACGGTGCTCGTCGACGGTGAACCGCTCCACGGCGGCGCCAGGGCGGCACTCGAGGCCGGCATCTCACTGGTCCACCAGGAGCTCAGCCTCGTGCCCGAACTGACGGTCGCCGAGAACATCGTGCTCGGTTCGACTCCCAGCCAGGCGGGTTTCATCAAGACTCGTGAGGTCAAAAGAATCGCTGCCGACGCGCTGAAAGAAATCGGCGTATCGGTCGATCTCGATGTGCCCGTGGCGCGGCTTTCGGTCGCGCTCCGCCAGTTCGTGGAAATCGCTCGGGCGATCGCGCGCAACCCTCGGGTATTGATCCTCGACGAGCCCACCGCGACCCTCACGCCGGCCGAGACCGACTATCTGCTCGACATGCTGCAGCGCCTCGCCGAGCGTGGCCTGGCGATCATCTACATCTCGCATCGGATCCCGGAGGTCTTCCAGATCTGCGACCGAGTCACCGTCTTGCGGGACGGCAAACTCGTCGACACCGTCTCGATTTCGGACACCAAGCCCGACGAGCTCGTCGACAAGATGGTCGGCCGCGAACTCAGCCTCGATCTACAAACCCGCCGAGACACGACTCCCGGCGAAGTGGTTCTGTCCGCCAGCGGGATCAGGGCCCACGGGGTGAACGATGTCGATCTCGAGGTGCGGGCGGGGGAGATCGTCGGGTTGGGCGGCCTCGTCGGCGCAGGCCGCACCGAACTGGTTCGAGCGATCATCGGCGCCGACATCAAATCCGCCGGTCATGTGACGATGACCGCCGGAGGCACGACCAAGCGGATCAGCGGTTACGGCTCCGCCGTCTCGAACGGGCTGGCGTACGTTCCAGAAGAGCGCCGCACCGACGGCCTGGCGCTGACCATGTCACTGTCCGACAACATCACGTTGCCCAACCGGCACGAGTTGTCGCGCAGCACGGTGTTGTTGCGTCGAAAGATCGCCAGATTCGCCAAGGATCTCGCTGACGTCGTCGGGCTCCGACCGCCCGAGATCCAGCGCGATGTCGGCGAATACAGCGGCGGCAATCAGCAGAAGGTGGTGCTCGCCAAGTGGTTGGGTCGCAAGCCCACTGCCATCGTCCTCGACGAGCCCACGCGCGGTGTCGATGTCGGGGCCAAGGTCGAGATCCATCGTCTGATTCGCGACCTCGCTCAGGCTGGCACCGCGGTGCTGGTGGTGAGCTCAGACCTGCCGGAACTCCTCGAACTCTCCGACATCATCCATGTCGTACGCGATGGACGGATCGTCGGGACGCTGCCTGCAGAAGTCGCCGACGAGAAGTCAGTCATGACGCTGGCGTCCGGTGGGACGGGGCTGATCGGCGCATGACTCTCGAGACCACAGAAGAACTCGTGGCCGCTGCCGAACGTGCGGACCACCTTGCCGTATGGAGGATCCTGCCGTGACCGCTCGCCGAGACCTCATCAGCGACTACTTCCGTCGCCAATACGAGACGAAGGAGGGGACCGCGGCAGAGAACGTGAAGGGTCTCTTCTCCGAAGATCTCGTCTTCCACCTCACCGGTGACAAGGTGATGGGTCGAGACGCGCTCATCACCCTGTGTGATCTCATGCGGAGGTTGCGCCACGGTCAGTCGACGCTGGTGACGCGTTTCGAGGAGGAACACGACGACGTGTCGTTCGTGCTCTCCATCGTCGGGACGGACCCCGTCACCGGCCACGAGGTCTCGGTC
>JBBKWQ010000353.1:0-3092 GCA_037969115.1 Ilumatobacteraceae bacterium | reverse complement strand
TAACCCGTCCGATCCGACACCACACCCAACAACAGCGGCGTCATCTCCGCCGACGTCACCCCACCCGCCACCGGCACCGACTCGTTCGCTGGTTCGGTCATCACCGCCGGGGCCGCAACGATCTGGTCGCTCAGATAGTCGACGATCTCACCGAGTGTCGCGAGGCTCGCCATCACAGCGAGATCGACATCAGGCAGATCAGGCACGAGATCCTGCATCGCACTCAAGATCTCGACACGCTTGATCGAATCGATCCCCAGATCAGACTCGAGCTCCATCTCCCGACTCAACATCTCCGCCGGATAACCCGTCCGATCCGACACCACACCCAACAACAGCGGCGTCATCTCCGCCGACGTCACCCCACCCGCCACCGGCACCGGCGTGGTGTGATCGGCGACCGGATCGACGCTCGGAGCGGCGACGCTTGCGACGTCCGGAGTCGGGGCAACGACGATGATCTCGGGCGCCGATGGAGCCGGGGCGACGGCCGCAGGGACAGCTTCCACGGCGGGAGGAGCAGCGGGGGCGGGGACCGCAGTGGCCGGAGCGATGCCCGACGTGCCTGCCAGTTGACCGAGGACGGCAATTCCTTGCTGGGCCGCGTCGAGGAACGCACTGTGTGCTTGCGCCATGGAGTTCAGATACGCCGTGTGTGCCGCGGCGGTCTGCTGTTGGGCGCTCTGGTACGCCGCGAGCACGGCGGTGTCCGGTGCTTGTGCGACGACGGGTACGGCATGAACGTTTGGAGCCACAGACGCCGCTGCAGGTGCCGGCGTTGCCGGGGCTGCTTTGGCGGGCGCCTGGCTCACGGGGGGCGCGAGAGACGGCGTCGCAGGTGCGGCATGTGGTGAAGGGGCGGTGGTCACAGGGTTCGCCTCGGCGAGTTCGTTCAGATCTTCGGGCGGGTATGGGCTGTCGTGGTTGGCTCCGCCGATGGCGATCGCCAGCTTCGGTTGCGACGAGTCGTGCGGATTCGCGATGTCGCCGTACTCGCGCCAGAGTGCGTCGAGGTGCATGTCGACCCCGGCAGCCGCGAGTCGACCGAGCCCGTCGAACAGGGCCGAGAGGCCACCGCGGCCCTTCTTGTCGAGTGGGACAGCCAGATGCTCGCGGCCATCCAGGATGTTGCCGATCAGACCGGTCAAGACCGACGATGGGCCGACTTCGACGAACGTTCGCGCACCGTTTGCATACATCGACTCGATCATCTCGACGAACCGAACCGGGTGGGACAACTGCCGCGCCAGCTGGGCACGCATCTCATCAGCGTCGTGCGGGTACGGCGAAGCGGTTTCGTTGGAATGAATCGGCACGACGGGCGGCGTGAACGCAACGTCATCGAGGAACGGTGCGAAGGCATCGCTCGCTCCGCTGACCACGGCCGAGTGAAACGCGGTGGCCACCGGCAGCCGCTTGGCGGCCACCCCAGCTGCGTTCAACACGGCTTCGATCTGCTCGATGGCGTCGGTCGGACCAGACAACACGACCTGGCTGTGACTGTTGTGGTTCGCGATGACCACGTCCGTGCCCGACTGCTCGACGATGTCGCGCACCGCATCGATCGATCCGGTGACCGCCGTCATCGAACCGGGGGTCTGTGCGGCTTCGGCCATCAGCATGCCGCGCTGTCGAGCGACGCGAATCATGTCGGCCTCCGACAACGCACCCGCAGCGTGCAGGGCGGTGATCTCACCGAAGCTGTGTCCAGCGACGTGCTGCGCATCGAGCCCGATCGCGGCGAGGACCCGAAGCAATCCGAGGCTCGTCGTTCCGATCGCCGGCTGCGCCCAGTGCGTCGCCGTGAGCAGCAACTGGTTGGCGGTGTCGGCACCTTCTTCGAATGACGTGATCGGGAAGACCACGTCGTGGAGCGCGGTCTCGTCCCAGTCCTGATCGGCCGCGAGATCCCAGGCATCCATCGCCTCGGAGAAGTTCATCGCGAGGTCGGCGCCCATGAACAGGTACTGGCTGCCCTGACCGGGGAACACGAACGCGACGTCACCCGACGCAGCGCCCGTTCCGTAGTGGATGCCGCTGGGTGTCGATATCGATTGCGCGGGATCGCTGGCGATCAGCGCGACCGCCTGGTCGAGTTTCGTCCGGAGGTCCGCCTCGTCGCTCGCGGTGATGGCGAGTCGCGCTCCGGCGTCCGCCGCATACGACCGCTGGCTCGTCTGTGCCAAGAAGCTCAGGTATCCGTCGACCGTGGCTGCTTCGCCATGGTGTCGTGCCTGGCGGATCAGGTCAGCTGCGTCGGAGCCGCAGAGCACGACCAACTCGACGTCGGCGCTCCGCAGCCGGGGCGCGCGAGTGCCACCGCCCGTGTATTCCGAGAGCGCAATGTGGAAGTTCGATCCGCCGAATCCGAACGAACTGACCGATCCGCGCCGTTCGTGATCCGATCCGCGCACCCACGGTCGTGTCGTCGTGTTCAGGTGAAACGGCGAGTTCTCCAGGTCGAGCTTCGGGTTGGGTTTGTCGATCTTGGCGGTCTGGGGAAGCACCTTGTGATGCAGTGCCATCACGACCTTGAACAGACCTGCGGCGCCGGCGGCGGCCTTGGTGTGCCCGATCTGGCTCTTGACCGTGCCGAGCGCACACCACTGCCGGTCGGCGCGGTCCGTGGCGTTGAAGGCGAGTTCGAGCCCACCGAATTCGGCGGCGTCGCCCGCAACGGTGCCGGTGCGGTGTGCCTCGACCTGTTCGACGGTGTCAGGACCGTATCCAGTCTTGGCATATGAGTTTTCGAGCGCTCGGGCCTGGCCCGATGACACGGGGGCGTACACGCTCTTCGATCGGCCGTCTGAGCTGGCGCCGACCCCGTTGACGACGCAGTAGATGTCGTTGCCGTCGCGCTCGGCGTCGTCGAGCCGCTTCAGCGCCACCATCCCGATGCCCTCGCCGAGCATGGTGCCGTCGGCCTGGTCGGAGAACGGTCGGATGTCCTCCGACTTGGACAGCGCAGGCGTCTTGGAGAAACACATGTACATGAAGATGTCGTTCATCGTGTCGACACCCCCGGCGATCACCAGGTCGCTGTCGCCGAGGTACAACTCGTTGATCCCCATCGAGATCGCCGAGAACGACGA
>JBBKWQ010000352.1:0-2550 GCA_037969115.1 Ilumatobacteraceae bacterium | reverse complement strand
ACCAAGAACGGAGCGCTCTCCGCCGAGGCGATTGTCGTCTTCGACGACCAGGCAGCGGACGAACTCGTCTACCGCACGAAGCGCTCGGGCCATGTCACGTCCAAGATGCGATTTCAGTCGGCGCAACTGATCGCCTACCTCAGCGACGACCTCTGGCTACGGCTGGCCGGTCGTTCGAATCGGCAGATGGAGCGCTTGGCCGCCGGCCTGCTCGACGCGGGTGTGGAGTTCCTCGACCCGCCCGACGTCAACATGGTGTTCGTACGGATCCCCGATGAAGTGGCAACCCAGCTGGAAGCGTCCGGCCTGCTCTTCTACAGAATCGGCCCCGGCATCATCCGCCTGGTGACGAGCTGGCAGACCAGCGAAGCCGACATCGACCAGACGTTGGAACACTTCGCCGTCGCGCTGGCACGCTGCGCCTAGCGTGGCGTCCACCATGTCCGAGGCGAGCGCCGTTCCATTTGAAGAAACCGTCGTGACCGAGACACTGGTAGAGCAGATCGCTCGCCGAGCACTTGCCTACGTCGTCGACGCACCCACCGGCGACGACACCGTCATCGACCTGGCCTCGCCCGACGATCTCATCGCAGCATTTGCAGCAACCGTCGACCTTGCGTTCGATGATGTTGCCCCGGCTCAGAGTGACGCCGCGCTGCTCGCCGCAGTCGATCTCGTCGTACAGCACTCGGTCCACACCAGTCACCCTCGATTCATCAACCAGAACTTCGCCGGGCCGGACCCTGTGTCCGTCGTCGGTGACTGGCTGGGGGCCGCGTTGAACACCACAGGAGCCACGTTCGAGGCAGCCCCCGTCTTCACGCTCATGGAGAGTGCCGTGCTCTCCAAGCTCGGCCGGATCGCTGGCTACGTCTCCCCCGACGACGACCGAGTGCCAACCCTCCCGCCCGGCCTGTTCTGTCCGGGAGGCTCGACAGCGACGCTGTACGCGCTACAGCTCGCTCGGCACCGCCATCATCCCGACGTGGTCCGCGTCGGTGCCTCCGGCGAGCGCCTGACGATGTTCGTGTCGAACGCCGGGCACTACGCAGCCACGAAGTCCGCCGCGTTATTGGGGTTGGGGACCGACGCCGTCATCAAAGTCGACGCCGACCCCGGCGGCAGGATGATCCCGAGCGCCCTTCAGACGGCAATCGATGCGTCGAAAGCAGCTGGCGACCTGCCCTTCGCGGTCATCGCCACGTCGGGCACGACCGTCACCTCTGCATTCGACGACCTCGACCAGCTGGCCGACATCTGCGAAGCCGCCGGACTCTGGCTCCACGTCGACGGCTGCTACGGCGGATCTGCTCTCTTCTCCGAACAGCACCGTCACCTCCTCGACGGCGTCCACCGATCCGATTCCTTCGTCTGGAACCTCCACAAGATGATGGGTATGACCCAGCAGTGCACTGCTCTCCTTGTACGGGACCCCCACCAGCTCTCCGCCTGCTTCGCCGGCAAAGCCGACTACCTGTTCCAACCCGACAAGCTCAACGCCGACTTCGACTCGGGCGACCGCACATTCCAATGCGCGCGGCGAGTCGACGTGTTGAAGCTGTGGCTTGCTTGGAACCATCACGGCGACGCTGGCTTCGCCGCTCGGATCGACCATGCCGTCGACCTGGCGAACCACACCCGCGGGCGGATCGCTGCCTCCGGTGGCGCCTTCGCTCCCCTGGTATCGGGCACCTTCACCAACGTCGTGTTCGCCTGGATACCCGAGGACGACCGGGCGTTGGACTTCGCACACACGCCGGTTTCGGAACTCCCGTCAGCGTTGTTCGAGCGGCTCCACGCACTTCCGCCGGTGATCAAGGCTCAGATGCAGGCTGCGGGAACGGTGATGGTCGGGTTCCAACCGATCGAGGGTCTGAACGCCTTCAGGATGCTGTTCATGAACCCTGCGGTCACCACCGGAGACGTCGATGCCATGCTCGAACTGATTGCCGAATACGGCCAGGCCGCCATCGAGAGTTCGGAGCAGGTCGCTGTCGCAGACCAGTGAGATTCTGGCGCGGCTCATCGACGTGCGAATCCCGACCGACTCGGTCAGGGCTCCGCAACGAGGGGCGACGGGTTGGGGTCCGGGATCACCGGAGTGTGCGTCGGATCCGGCTCCGGAACGACGGGGGTGTGCGTCGGGTCGGGGTCCGGGATCACCGGCGTATGTGTTGGATCGGGGTCGGGGACCAACGGGTCAGGCGAGGACGGGGACGGGATCAGTTCGCTCATGACGAACAGGTACCCGATTCTCTCGAATCGATGCCACGAACGAGCCCTTCCCGATTAACGCCCGATCCGACCCACTCCTGCGATACCTGTGGCAGGGTGGGCCTATGGAAATCTCGATCGGGTGCCGATTCCGATTCGACGTGGCCGAACCGACTCACGCTCTGGTCCTCGTCGAGCCGCACGTCGATGAAGAGAGGCGAGTGAGCAACGCTCGGTTCTCCACCGACCCCCCGGTGCCCTCAGCCAAGTATCGCGATCTCTTCGGCAACCGGTGTCGTCGGCTGACCCTGCCAGCCGGCACCGTCGACTTGGAGT
>JBBKWQ010000351.1:0-3044 GCA_037969115.1 Ilumatobacteraceae bacterium | reverse complement strand
CGACGAGTCGCGCCGGATCGCCGATGTGCTGGCGGCGACAGTCGGGGCGCGAGGCGTCACCGAGGTGATCGTCGTCGACGACGAATCGAGTGACGACACAGCTGCGGTGGCGCGCGCTGCGGGCGCCGTCGTTGTCGCTGGTGCGTCGCGGCCGCACGGCTGGGCGGGCAAGCCGTGGGCGATGCAGCAGGGAGTCGAGGCAGCCACGTCGACGTGGGTGGTCACGCTCGATGCCGACACGCGGCCCGACCCGACGTTGCCGGCCGCCCTCGTGGCGCGGTGCATCGAGGACGGCACCGATCTACTCACTGTCGGCGGACGGTTCGATTGTCCGACGCCCGGTGCAACGTGGATGCACGCCGCCATGCTCACCACGCTCGTCTACCGGTTCGGTGCTCCCGGCGCGGCCGTGCGACCCGACCCCGATCGCATGATGGCGAATGGACAGTGCATGGCGTTTCGGCGACGAACCATGCTGGATGCCGATGGCTTCCAGGCGGTTGCCGGCCACGTCGTCGAGGACATCGCCCTCGCGCGCCGTGTCTCGGCGGCTGGGTGGAACGTCGATTTCCTCGATGCATCCGAGCTTCTGTCCGTGCGGATGTACGAATCGCTCGGCGACACATGGACGGGATGGGGCCGCTCGATCGGATTGCCGGGGGTGGAGGCGCGTCGCCGGCAACTACTCGATCTCGCGTTGCTGTCGGTCGTGCAGGCGCTACCGCTGCCGCGCCTCGTCGCTCGCCGAGGCGACCTGCTCGATGTCGTACTCATCCTGCTGCGCCTCGGCACCCTCGCAGGAACACGCCGTTCCTACGTGCGCGGAGGTTGGGGATACTGGGCGTCACCGGTGGCCGATCTACCCGCCACGATCGGGGTCGCGCTCTCGATGTTCAGGTCGCGTCAGAGTTGGCGTGGGCGGTGGTACGAGACTCCAGCGCCGCCTGCCAGAAACGCAATCCGATGAAGGCCATCAGCAGCCCGGTTGCCGCCGTTCGGAACGGGCCTTGCAACACCTGCTGAATGATCGGCAACGACACGATTCCGGCACGAGCCGCCCAGGCGAAATTTCGAGATGCAATCCAGACCGCGCCGAGCAGGGCGATGCCGACGATCGAAGGAACCGTCGCACACACGATCACGGCACCGACGAAGGTCAGCACGCTTCGCCCTCCCCGAAAGCCGTCGAACAACGGCCACGCATGCCCGACCATCGCGGCCAAGCCGCCCAGGTAGCACATCCACCAGCGGCCATCGGTCGCCATCAGGAGGCCGAACAGCGCGGCGATCGCACCCTTGGCCACGTCACCGGCGAACACCGCGGCTGCAACTCGCCGTCCGAGTTGCCCTTTCGCATTCCAGTAGCCGGGGTTCCTGTCGCCCACGTCGCGCAAATCGACACCCGCGTTCGCACGGGCGACGAGATTCGCGACCGGGATCGAGCCCAGCAGGTATCCCGTGGTGACGACGGTGGTGACGAAGAACACCGCGGTCAGCACATCGAAGGGCGTGACCGCCGCTGTGACCACCGGTGTGACTTCGCGGAGAACGATGACCGTGGTCGACACAGATGACAGCATGGCCGATGATGACGCGCATCGCCTCCTTCCACCTCGTGCGGGAATGTCCGTATCGGGCACCGCTCGTGCTGGCGCGCCTCGGCACCGATCGATTGCGGTTGCGGAACGTTCCGGGGCTTCGGTTCTGGCGGCTGCTCGGCACGGGCGCCGGCGACGAGACCGCTCCCTCGAGCGACCTGCGGCGCTCGGCGCTGTTCGCTGTGTGGGACGACGAGGCGATGCTCGATCGGTTTCTCGCGGATCACCCGATCGCTCGACGCTGGGAACATGCAGCAGAGTCGTGGCACGTTCGGCTGCGGGGATTGGGTGGTCACGGACAGTGGAGCGGGTATCCGGTGCTCGACGGTCTCCGACCAGGCGCCGCCGACGGGCCGATTGCGGTCGTGACGCGTGCGAACATCAAACTCCGATCGTGGCGGGCGTTCAGCGCTGCGGGCCGACCCGTGAGTGACGAGCTTCGGCAAGCCGACGGGCTCCTGGCTGTGGTCGGTATCGGGGAAGCGCCGGTCGGCCGCCTCGGAACGTTCAGCCTGTGGGAATCGTCGGCATCCGCGCGCGCGTTCGCCACCACGATGCCTGACCACATCGAGGTGATTCGTCGGACTCGGTCTGAAAACTGGTACGGCGAAGAACTGTTCGCCCGCTTCGAGCCGTTCGCCTCGTCAGGCAGCTGGGGTGGCCGCAACCCGCTCGGCCCGACGCCTGATGTGCCTGGGAACGATCGGTAGCAGCATTCCGTACGGCGCCTGGTTGAACCGATGATGAAGCCGGTGCGCGGCCGCCAAGCGTTCCAGCACGTCGGTCCGGCGGTCGCCGAACAAGCGACATCGCTGATGGATGTACACGTCGTGCACGAGCGCATATGCGGCGCCGTACGCAGTGACACCGACGCCGACCGGGATCGCCACACCCCAACCGTCGACGTTGAATCCCACGAACAACGCCACGCACACGATCGACGCGAACAGCACCGGGAATGCGTCGTTGCCCTCGAAGCGGGTGGTGAGCGTGCGGTGATGACTGCGGTGGAGAATCCATCCGAATCCGTGCATCACCCACCGATGCGTCGCCGCAGTCAGGGGTTCCATCGCCACGAACGCCGCGACGATCAGCGCCAACGTCTGCATGAACACAACGCTACCCAGTGCCGCGGCAGGTATTCGTTCGTCAGGCGTATGCCTCGAGCGCGTCGGCGATCGACGATGTCGTGGCGACGCCGAGCTCGGCCACTACGGCTTCGAGCCACGACGGGCGGAAGATCGCCGCGACCGTGATGGGCTCGTCGAGGTCGGACGCCTCCACCGACAGGCGGACGAAGGCCGTGGCGTAATCGGGCGGACGAAGGTCGCTGCCCAATTCGACGAGAGCGTACGGGTCGGGACTCGTGTCGGTCGCCGGGAGGGAGAAGACCGCACCCGAGGTCGGCTCCGTCGAGCCGCCCGCGAGGCCCGGTCCGTCGCAGAG
>JBBKWQ010000350.1:0-7490 GCA_037969115.1 Ilumatobacteraceae bacterium | reverse complement strand
GGCCATTTCTGTTTCTCCTGGTCGAGTGCGGCCCAGACGAGCCGTGGGGTCAGATCTGGTCGCACGGTGTGCGGACTGGCGATGGTCAAAGCAGCGGCCGCGTGGCCGAATCGAGCGGCATCCTCGGGCGAGCCGCCCTGGAGCAGCACGTGACAGAACGCGCCGAGCATCGAGTCGCCGGCGCCGGTGACGTCCTCGACGGTGGTCGGCATGGCCGGGATTTCGATGGTGTGGTCGGCGGTGCTGAGCATCGAGCCAAGCTCGCCCAGCCGGATCCAGACCAATTCGACGCCCCGGGCGTGCAGGAGTCGTGCTGCTGTACGCACCTGCCGGTCGGTGCGCGTCGGCAAGTCGGTGAGCGCGGCGAGTTCGTCTCGGTTGGGGGTGACGGCGTAGATCCGAGCGTCGATCGCGTCCTTGAGACCGGCCGCCTTGGGCACGCTGACGGGCTCGAAGACGGTGCGCACTTCTGCGGAGAGATCGAGCGCGTAGTTGAAGGCGTCGAGGCACAGGTTGCCGTCGAGGACCAGCACCCCGGCGGTCGCGATGACGTCGCGTGCGTTGTTGAGCTGTTCGGGTCCGAGCTCGGCGATCGCCTCCATGTCGGCGATCGCGACGATGAGCTCGCCGTCGACGTCGAGCACAGCGGTGTAGGTGCCGGTCGGCCGGTCGGTGCGGACCACCTGCTCGACACGTACGCCTGCTGACGCGGTGTGGTCGAGCAGGTTGTCGCCCATGGGGTCGCGTCCCACGACGCTGATCAGGTGGACGCGGTCACCGAGTCGGGCGATGTTCTCGGCGATGTTGCGAGCAACGCCTCCCGGCGCCATCGAGCCGTGACCGGGATTGCTGGTCTGGCCGGTCGCCCGGGCCCTGCTGCGGGCCTTGAGATCGACGTTGGCTCCGCCGATGACGACGGCACCGGGCCGCTCGGCGAGCACATAGCCGCGTCCGAGGATCACACCCTTCTTGCCCAGATTGGACAGGTGCACATTGATCGAGGCCCGGCTGGTGTCCAGCGTCGCGGCCAACGCGTCGGTTCCCATCAGTGGATCGCGGCGAAGCAAGTCGACGATCTGCTGTTCTCGTTCCGTGAGCACCTTATGATTATAAGGAAGCTTTATTGGAATAAGCAAGCCCCTCTAATCGGGCCTGCGCCTTGGAGCCGCGTTCAAAGCTCTGACATCGGTGCTACCACTCGGGCGGGGCCGAGTCGTCGAGCGCGATGACACCTTGTACGTCGAATGATCTTGGGAAAGCGCCTCATGCGCTGCGCGCGCGGCTACGTTGATCGACAGCCCGGACGTCGTCCGGGCGATAGGGGAGAAGGGGCATGCTCATGAAGGCCACCTGGGTGAAGGTTGCAGCCGCCGTTGCGAGCGTCGGAGCGATACTGATGTTCTGGCGCAAGCGCAGCGACACAGATGGCGCCGACACCGCCGACTGATCAGCTCGAACTGCAACTCGACGACACCGAAAGTCGATTGAGCCGAATAGAGAAGCCACAGTCACGGCCGGATATCGCGGTTGAAGGCGCCGACAGCTGCGTTGATGGTCGGAAAGATGCTGTGGTCGCCGAGTTTCGTTCGGAGGCCTGATCGGTCGATGACGGCGAGCGCTGTCTTGTTGGCGCGTGCGATGCTGATGGTGACGTCGTCGGCGTGGAGTTCCTCGACCAGTTTCACGAGTTCCTCGGCGGCGGTGGTGTCGATGGATCCGACTCCTTCGAAGTCCAAGATGACGTGTCGTTCATCGCCAGGGTTGTTGTCGAGCATCCTGCGAAGTTGCGTGCCGAAGTAGGTGGCGTTGGCAAAGAACAGGGGCGCGTCGAACCGATAGACGAGCAAGCCGTCGAGCGTGACTGTCCGATCGTCCTCGACGTCGATCCATCCATCAAGATCCGCCGCCTGCCCCAGTATCGATGTGTGCGGTCGTGAGACCCGCCCGAGGGCGATGACCACCGAGAGCGCCACTGCGATGAGCACGCCGAGCAACAGGTCAGTGGTGACAACGGCAAGACACGTGACACCAGCGAGCGCGGCCTCGATTCGGCTGATCGACCCGAGCGCCCGGAGCCCGGCAAAGTCGATCACGGCAAACGCCGCCGCGACGACGACGGCAGCGAGCGCAGCGCGAGGAATTTCGGCCAGGACCGATTTCCCGAACAACAAGAACAGGATCAGCGTGCTGAACGCAACGACGCTCGACAACTGTGTTCGGCTGTTCAACGTTGCCGGAACGATCGATCGCGACGCGCTCGACGACACCGGGTAGCCACCGGCGAACGCGGCAGTTGCGTTGATCGCCCCGAGCGCGATGAGCTCGCGATCGGCATCGATGTCATAGTGCCGTCCGCGTGAGATCGAGCGAGCGGTCAAGATGTTGTCCGTGTAGGCAATGAGCGCGAGACCAGCGGCCGGGCCGAGCAACGACGCGATGTCGCTGCCGCTCACCGATGGCACGGCGAACGACGGAAGGGCGGCGTCGATCGTGCCGACGGTCGCGACGTCGAGACCTGACCACCGAACCACGAGTCCTGCTCCGGCGAGTGCAATCAGGCCGCCGGGAATCGTCGGCGTGAAACGGCGCGCCACCATGATGGCGGCCAGCGTGCAGACACCGACCGTCGAAGTCGCGGCGTCGAGTTGGTCGAGGCGACCCGCGAGCTGCGCGAATCGGGTGAAGAACCGGTCGGCGTCGATGGTGATTCCGGTCATCGCGGAGATCTGGCTGGACAGCAACGTGAGTCCAACGCCACTGATGTAGCCCACGAGGACCGGTTTCGACAGCAGATTCGCGACGAAACCCAGGCGTGCAATCCCTGCCAACAGCGTGATCGCTCCGACGAGCCCAGCGAGCGCCGCCATCAAAGCGACGTATCGGTCGGGGTCTCCCGCGGCGAGCGGGGCGACGGCAAGCGCTGCCAACACTGCCGTTCCCGGCTCCGGCCCGACACCCAGATGGCGGCTCGTGCCGAACAGGGCATACACCGGGAGCGCGACCAGCGACGCTCTGAACCCAGCAGCTGGTGACAAGCCGGCGAGCTCGGCATACGCCATCGCCTGAGGAACCAGCATCGCGGCAACCGTCAGACCCGCGAGCGCATCGCTCCTCACCCACGAGCGTTCGTACTCGCCGTTCCGGATCAGTTGAGGCAGCGACCGAACGCTCATGCCAACCAGCCTCGCTCACCGACACCATGTTGGTGGTTCTCACACGTATCCATCTGACGCCGAACGTGGACCGCGGGTCAGGTCGGGTCGGGGTTCATTTCCCAGTGCTCGGGTGAACGCCACAGCGCCGAGAGCGTGAGATCGCGGATTGCGATCATCTCCTTCGGGATCCTGTCGTTGAGCTTGATGAACAATTCGTCGTGCGAGAGGATTTCCTTGTCCCAGTCATCACGGTCGACCGACATCGCCTGACGGAAATCTGCGTCGGTGAACTCGTCGAGACCGTTCCAGTTCAGGTCCTGGAACCGTGGCATCCATCCCAATGGGCTCTCGATCGCATACGCACGACCGTGCGATCGCTCCACGATCCATTGCAGCACCCGCATGTTCTCCCCGAACCCCGGCCACACGAACCGGCCGTCGGCGTTTCGCCGGAACCAGTTGACGCCGAAGATGCGTGGCGGGTTGTGGATCGTGCGGCCGAACGACAGCCAGTGGTTGAAGTAGTCGGCCATGTGGTAGCCGGCGAACGGCAACATCGCGAACGGGTCGCGACGCACGACGCCCTGTTCGCCGAACGCGGCGGCTGTAGTTTCAGAGCCCATCGTTGCCGCGAGGTACACGCCGTGTGCCCAGTTGAACGACTGATGAACGAGCGGCATCGTGCCCGAGCGTCGACCACCGAACACGAATGCATTGATCGGCACACCTCGCGGATCATCCCACGCAGGATCGATCACCGGGTTCTGGACGGCCGGCGCGGTGAACCGGGCGTTCGGATGTGCAGCCGTCTTGTCAGACGCTGATGTCCAGTCGTTGCCCTTCCAGTCGATCGCATGGGCGGGGGGATCGCCGTCCATGCCTTCCCACCACACATCGCCCTCATCTGTCAACGCGACGTTGGTGAAGATCGAGTTCGCGGTGATCGTCGCCATCGCACTCGGGTTGGTCGCCATCGAAGTGCCAGGTGCGACACCGAAGTAGCCCGCCTCCGGGTTGATCGCGTACAGCTTTCCGTCGTCGCCCGGCTTGATCCACGCGATGTCGTCACCGACCGTGCTGATCTTCCAACCTTCGCGAGCGAACGCGTCGGGTGGTTCGATCATGGCGAAGTTCGTCTTGCCGCAGGCGCTCGGGAAGGCGGCGGCCACATAGGTCTTTTGGCCAGACGGCTCGGTGACGCCCATGATCAACATGTGCTCGGCCAGCCAGCCTTCGTCGCGGCCCATCGTCGACGCGATGCGCAGCGCCATGCACTTCTTGCCCAGCAGAGCGTTGCCGCCGTACCCGCTGCCGTAGGACCAGATCGACCGTTCCTCGGGGAAGTGCACGATGTACTTCACGTCCGGGTTGCACGGCCACGCAACATCCTCCTGCCCTGGCGCGAGCGGTGCGCCGACCGTGTGGAGGCATGGCACGAAGGTGCCGTCGGTCCCGAGCACATCCAGGACGGCTGCGCCCATCCGGGTCATGATCTTCATATTCACCGCAACGTACGCCGAGTCGGTGATCTCGACGCCGATCTGCGCGATCGGTGAACCGAGCGGGCCCATGCTGAACGGGATCACGTACATCGTGCGCCCCTGCATCGATCCTGTGAACAGACCGCCCAGAATGTCCTTCATCTCGGACGGGTCCATCCAGTTGTTGGTCGGTCCCGCACCTTGGGCGGTTCGGCTGCAGATGTAGGTGCGGTCCTCGACCCGGGCGACGTCGCTCGGATCGGACCGTGCGAGGAAGCTGTTCGGTCGCAGCTCCTCGTTCAACTCGATGAACGTGCCCGAATCGACCAACTCTCGGGTCAGACGGTCGTACTCCTCGTCGGTGCCGTCGCACCAATGAACTCGGGCGGGTCGACACAGGTCAACCATCTCAGCGACCCAGGAGCGGAGGGAGTCATGCTGCAAGTTCTCTGGTGCGTTCATCGCAGCAAACCTACGTGTCCGTCCGAGCCGGTGCTCGTACCGAAGGTCCCGACGCCGTCGATCACCGGAGATCGAACACCAGGCGAGCGGAAACCTCGCCGGACAGGACCTGGTCAATACATTCGTTCACGTCGTCGAGCGATCGCGTCTCGCGGACGATCCGCGTCTTTCCGGCGGCGTGCAACTCGAACACCTCGCGAAGATCCTGGCGAGTACCGACGATGGAACCGATGATCGAAATCCCGCCGAGAACTGTCTGAAACACCGGAACGGTGATGGCGTTGTCTGCGGGAAGCCCGACGATCACGAGGCGACCGTTGCGTCGCAGCGCCATGAACGCCGACTCGATCGCTGCGGGAGACGCAGCGGTCGACACGACTGCGTGCGCTCCCCCGAGCTGTTGGATTTCCTCGGCCGCGTCAGTCGTCGCGGCGTTGACTACATGTGTGGCACCGAGCTCTCGTGCCATCTGGAGTTTCGCCTCGGTCACATCCACCGCAATCACCTCGGCACCTGCGAGCGCTGCGTACTGGACGGCGAGATGGCCGAGCCCGCCGATGCCGAAAACCGCAACCCGTGTGGCAGGCCGAGCACCGGTCAGCTTCACCGCCTTGTAGGTCGTGACGCCGGCACAGGTGAGTGGTGCAGCGTCGAGTGGGTCCACACCATCTGGCACTGGCACGACGAAGCGATGGTCCGCAACGACGTATTCGGCGAAACATCCATCGACCGCGTAGCCGGTGTTGATCTGCGATTCGCACAACGTCTCCCAACCATCGACGCAATATTCACAAAGCCCGCAAGCCGATCCGAGCCACGGAACTGCGACCCGGTCACCAACCGCGAGTGAGGTGACGTCGGAACCAAGCAAGTCGATGAGGCCGACACCTTCGTGACCAGGAATGAAGGGAGGTGTCGGTTTCACCGGCCATTCGCCTCGCGCCGCATGGATGTCGGTGTGGCACAGGCCCGACGCCTCCAGTCGCACTCGTACCTGGCTCGGTCCTGGTTGTGGGATCTCGGTGTCGGTCAGGTCAAGGGGTGATCCGAGCGCGGTCACGATTGCAGCCTTCATGATTTGGAGTTCCTTCGATGGTTGGGGGCGAACGCGGTCGAGGCCAACCGCATCTCCCTACAACAACAGAACGGCACCGACGCAGAAAGAGGCTTTCGACCCGGCAAACCTGGAGTGGATGGGGCCTTACGTTTCGTCGACCGACAGCCCGCTGGGCGGGGTCGGTGACGTGTCGATCACGTCGTCGATGGGGCGTCGCAAGCTGTATGGGGCGAGTTCGCCGTGACCGAATCGGACGGCAAGCTGCGCGTGGTCACCGTCGAGGCCGAGGAGTGTCTCGAACCTGGGGCGCAATGACGGGACTTCGATGGGTTGGTTGATGAACGCGGTGCGGATGTCGAGTGCCGTGGCTTGCAGCGCGAAGCGTTGGTAGGCGCGACCGGTTTCGATCCATGCGGGCTTGTCGTCGTGCTCGGCAACGAACACAACGATGCCTGCTGAGCGTCGAATGTTCTTGGTGTCACGCTCGGCCTGAGGTCGTGCCCGGATGGCCAGGGGTGCGAGCAGCGTTCCAAGGCGCGTCGGTAGCGATGGGTTGCCGGTGCATCGGCTGGCGAGTCCGTCGCCGGTCTGCAGTGCTGTTCTCGGGTTGAAGCGGATCCATGCGAGCAGTTCGCGTCGGAACGAACGGTCAGTCAGTTGATCCATGTTGCCGTCCGCGACGATGTTGCTGATTGATGCGAGTTGCGCCGGGTCGGTGATCATCACGGTCCGGACACCCGGGCCGCTGCCGGCGTGTTCGAGCTTTGCGAGGTCTTCGAAGGTGACGGGTGTGCCGTTGAATGCTTGTCGTGTGCTCTGCCGGGAACTGATCGCGTCGAACAGATCGGTCGGCGATTCGGCGGCGGATGGTGTCAGGCCGACGACGACAGCGTCGTGTCCGGAATCGAATCGGACGTCAGCCGTGAGCCCTTGTGCGGCGGCACCTTGGACGAGGTTCTCGACAGCGCACCCGAGGCTCTTGAACAGGTGAGCGTCATCGGGGTCGACCACGGAGCAGCGCCGAGCGAAGTCGGGACGGATCGTAATCGCGTCCGGCGTGATCTGGAATCGCCATGGTTGGGTGTTGTGGCTCGACGCGGCGAGCGTGGCGCATCGGATCAGTTGTCGATCGTCGCGCGAGCTCGAAGTGAGTGCCACTCGTTGCTGTGTCGCAGCCAGGTCGAAGTCGTGGATGGCGGACATCAGGGGATCGTCCTCGTGTTGGTAGTGCGAGCAAGTTGCGATTTGGCCGAGTGGCCGCTCCGGCCCCGAACTCGCTCGTCGACGGTATGTGGCGAGCGCGCTGTTCGGGCCTTGGGAGGCCCACCCATAGAC
>JBBKWQ010000349.1:0-16759 GCA_037969115.1 Ilumatobacteraceae bacterium | reverse complement strand
GGCGAGCGCTCGTCGAGCGTCAGACCAGCCTGTTACCGGCCGGCGTCACTGGGGTGACGGGCAACTTCGGCGAAGGTGACATGGCCGAGATCTGCGGGCCCGACGGCGTGGCGTTCGCTCGTGGCCTGGTGTTCATGACTGCCGCCGAACTCTCCGAGGTGACCGGTCGGCACACGAGCCTCCTGCCCGATGGCATGGTGCACGAAGTCGTGCATCGCGACGACCTCGTGCTCCTGCCGGCTTGACAATGCGTCGACCGGCAGCCCGACGCATTGCCACGAACGGCTGCGCGGAGTCGGGCAGCGGATCAGGTGCCGGTGCCCTCTTCGACCTGTGGAGCGGCAGCGGCGCCGCTGTCGAGCCCGAGTTCGGCCCGAAGTTCCGACAGCCGGCCCTCGGCTTCGACGTTGGCCGTCGCCTGCTCGATCTCGAGCACCCGTGACTCGACGGACACGTCCTGCAGCTCCGACTTTGCCTTTGCCTTTGCGTATCGCAGGTCGATCTTGTCCTTCACCTCGTTGAGCGTCGGAACGTCGTCGCCGACCGTCTCGCTGAGTTGTTCCATCGCCGTGTTCATCTCTTCCTGCATCTTCGCCTGGTCGAGCTGGCTCAACAGCTTCGACTTCTCGGCGATCTTTTCCTGCAGGAGACGGCTGTTCTGCGCGACGGCCGCCTTGGCCTGATCGCTGGCCTCGGTTGAATCGAGCACCATCGACTTGAGACTTTCGACGTCTTTCTCGATCTGGATGAGCTGATTGGCGATCGTTCCGGCGGCCGAGTTGTACTGAGTCGCCTTGTCGACGTTGCCGGCCTTTTCGGCGTCGGCGGCCATGATCAGCGCCTGCCGAGCGTTGCCGTTGAGCTTTTCGAGCTCGGCCATCTTGCCGTTGAGACGGATCTCGGCCTGCTTCTGGCTTGCGATGACGTTGGTGGCCTGTTCCTTGAGGCGCTTGTGCTGCGCCTGGGATTCGGCAATCGCTTGCTCGAGCTGGACCTTCGGGTCGGCCTTCTCGTTGAACGAGCCGGTGAGTTTGGCCGTCACGTACTTCCAATACTTCTTTGCGAGCTTGAACATAGAGGTCAACTCTAGTTGCTGAGCCGTCGAACCCGCTCTTGCAGGGCGGAGACCTCGGGCAGTCGTAGCATCACCAGCACCGCGGTGTAGACGACGAGACCGGCTGCTCCGGCGACGGCGAGCGTGAGCATGGCGGCAGCGCCGGAGTCGTCGCCGACGTAACGGGAAACCACCCACATCGCCTCGGCCGCCAACAGGGCGGCCAGCACCATTCGCCATGCACTCGACCCCAGTTCCGCCAGGGAGAAGCCCGGGACCTTGTAGCTGAGAATCTGCAACGCCCACAACGCGGAGATCAGATAGGCGAGTGCGAATGCAAGGCCGAGGCCCAACACCCCGTACCGATCGACGAGCAGGAACGCAAGAGCAATGTTGATGGCGTTCTCGACGACGTTGATGATGAACGGTGTCCGCGTGTCTTGATGTGCGTAGAACCCGCGTAGCGTGAACATGTACACCGAGAAGCCGACGAGTCCCAACGAGAAACCGGCGAGTGCGCTCGCGGTGTTGTCTGCGGCCTCCGCCGTGAAGTTGCGGTACTCGAGCAATGCCCCGATGATCGGCCGGCGCAACACGAAGATGCCGAAACCCGCCGGAAGTGTGAGCATCGCGATGAGGCGGACTCCGAGTGAAGCCCGGCTGATGAAGTCCGGGCGGTCGCGGCGAGCGACCGCTCGCGCCATCTCTGGCTGGAAGGTGGTCGAGATCGACACGGCCAGCAGGCCATGGGGGAGCACGAAGAAAGTGAACGCCGTGAAGTAGGCCGTGGCGTCGGACGACCCCGGTCCGGCGAGGTTGCGGACCACGACGAGCGCGACTTGATTGGCGATCACGAAGCCGAGCGTCCAGCCCGACAGGGCGAGTAGCTTTCGCACCGACGGGTGGTTCCACTGCCAGGACGGTCTGAATCGATATCCCGTGCGCATCACGGCAACGACGACGATCATCGCCATGGCGGCGATACCTCCCGTGGCGCCGAGGCCGAGGGTCCATCGCAGCCGCTCGTCGTCGAGCACGTCTGCCAGTTCCCATTCGGTGGAACCGCGACCGGGCAACGAGAGCAGCGTGGCGATCACGATCAGGTTCGACACGATCGGGCTCCATGCCGCCGCGAAGAAGCGGCGGCGGCTGTTCAAGAACGCGTTGGCGAGACCGGTCAACCCGTAGAAGAGGATCTGGATCAGGAAGATGCGGGCGAGTGATGTTGCGACCCGGCGGAGTACCTCGGGGTCGACGTCTCCGCCCGGTGTGAGCGTGTACAGCCTGATGATGAGCGGTGCGGCGACGACGGCGACAACCGTGAGTGCAACCATCAGCGTCGCGGCAACCGTGACCACGACGTTGGTGGCCTCGTCGTCGTCGGTTTCGACGAACGACGAGAACAGCGGCACCAGCGTGGCCGACAAGACCCCGCCGAGGAGCAGGTCGTACACGATGTTGGGAGTCTCGTTGGCGATGAAGTAGGCGTCGGACAGCGCGGTTTGACCGATGATGTAGCCGAACACCATCAACCTGAGCATTCCGGTGATGCGGGAGAGCGTGGTGCCCATCGCCACCGTGATGTTCGAGCGGAGCAGCCCGCTCACGATCGGCGCGTTTCCTCCACGGCGAGCCGCAGGCTTTCGAGTTCGATGACGAGGTCGTCGACATCGTGCTGGTAGGCGTCGGTGTCGCCGGTTCCGACGCTGACCTCGGCGGCTCGTGCGACCAACTCGTCGAGGCGCGTCTGGGTGAGGCGGAGCTTGCCGGCGGTCTGTGCCGACTGTTCCTTCAACCGTTCGGCCGACGCGAGCTGGCTCTCGACCGATGCGATCGCGGATTCGACGTCGTCGGAAGGCTGTTCAGCTCCCTGTCGTTGGAGCGTGGCGAGTTTCGAACGCAGCCCTGTCGGATCGATGCGGCGAACGGCGTGGTCGATCTCGTCACCGCGCTTGGCGATCATCCAGGCCTCGTCGATGCCATGGGTGAGCTTGTCGACGATGGTGCCGAGTCGCTCCTTGAGGGGTCCGTCGCTGGCGCCGCCGACCGTTTCCCGCAGGTTCCGGTCGGCTCGTTGGGCACCCTGCACGAACTGGCGCCACGGCTCGCTGAGCGTGAAGGGGTCGATGCGCGACCGGTGCATCCCCTTGGGCATTGCGGAGACGACCGACCCGACATACACGGCCGCGGCCACGCCGACCGAGGCGACCACGGGGATGCTGACCAACGCCATGCCGATGCCGACCGCTGCGCCGAGCAGTATCCGCCACGACAGAATCGCCTTGGCGGTCTGGGGCGTGTAGAAGCGGTCGCGGAGGCCCATCGGATCAAACGCTAGTGCTCAGACCGGTTCCACATCGGCGACGACGAGTGTGGTGAGTTCGGCGTCGGTGGGCGACTCGACGTCGGCGAGGCGGAGTGCCTGCATGGACACCGCCTGTTCGAACACGTTGCGGACGAATCGTGCGTTGCCGAACCCGTGAGTGCGCGGTTCTGCGTCGATGACCTCACCGAGTCGACGCTCGGCGGGCTCGTCGAGGTGGTATTCCTTGCGGCTGCTGATGAGTTTGAAGATCGCGATGAGCTCGTCGCGGGTGTAGTCGGGGAACTCCAGCGTTCTGGTGAATCGACTCTTGAGCCCGGGGTTCGTGTCGATCAACTCGGCCATCTCGACCGGGTATCCGGCGGCCACCACGGCCACGTCGTCGCGATGGTCCTCCATGAACTTCACGAGCGTGTCGATGGCTTCGAGCCCGAAGTCGTTCTCGCCACCCCGTGCCAACGCGTATGCCTCGTCGATGAGCACCGTGCCCCCGAGAGCCGACTCGAGCACGGTTCGGGTCTTCACCGCGGTCTGACCGACGAAGCCAGCGACCAGACTCGAACGGTCGGCCTCGACGAGATGCCCCTTCGAGACCACCTCGAGGGCCCGGAAGATCTGGCTGAGGAGCCGAGCCACCGTGGTCTTCCCCGTGCCCGGATTTCCGGTGAACACGAGGTGGTGACTCGTCTCGATCGTGGGCAGGTCGCGCTCGGTCCGCAGCCGCTGGATGCGCAGCAGACTCGTGAGCCGACGCACCTCGGTCTTCACGTGGTCGAGCCCGATCAGTTCGTCGAGATCCGCGAGTAGATCGTCGACCGAACGCTCCGGCGGCAGTTCGTGTTCCGCGACCGTGGCGTCGTCGAGCGGGCCCGACGTGGCTGCGCGCGACGGTGTGCCCGGGCGCGCAACCACATGAGCGTCCATCGATCGCAACAACGTCGTCCGAAATCGATCGATCGCCCCGATCTCGTCTGGAGACGGGATCAGATCGACCGCAGCGGTTGCATGGGCGAGCTTGAGGGCGAGGTCGTAGTACGTGTTCGCTCGACGGCGGCCGTCTCGCGCATCGGCCTTCACGAGGAGATCGAACATCGTGCTCGGTTCGTCGAGCCACGCCTGTCTCCCGTCGAGCATTCCGCCCTCACGCAGCCTGGAGGGTGTGACGATCACGGGCGGGTCGAGATGGATGCCGATGTCGTCGAGCCATGCCGCAAGCTCGTTGTCGGTCAGGCGACCGTCGGCGTCGAGTACGGCGCCGACGATGTTCGAGACCTCGACGAAACACTCGGGGCGGTGCGATGCGGCGCTCGACAACGCGACCAGATCAGCGTCGATTCCGTCGACGAACGCCGACACGTATTGCTGGAGCACTCCCGACATCCGGGCGATCGTACCGTTCCTCGGCCCGCCCGCCGGGCGGAGTCATTCCGATTGACCTTCGGGTCAAGCGCGGCGGTAGCGTCGATGTCATGGCAGCAGAGGTCGTGAATCGATTCGAGAGTGTTCAGCAGGTGCGTGACGGTCTCCGAGAGGTCGACTATCTGGCCGACGACGGCATTGCAAGCGTGGCGTTCCTGGCCGACCGCCTCGGCAAGCCGATTCTCGTGGAAGGACCAGCCGGTACCGGCAAGACGCAGCTTGCGAAGTCGGTTGCCGAGATGACCGGGGCGAGGTTGATCCGCTTGCAGTGCTACGAGGGTCTCGACGAGTCCAAAGCCCTCTACGAGTGGAACTACAAGAAGCAGCTGCTCCGCATCCAGGCCGACAGGAACAGCGACTCGTGGAGCGAGGTGCACGACGACATCTTCTCCGACGAGTTCTTGCTCACGAGGCCGCTGCTCGAAGCCATCAGCGCCGACGACCCGGTGGTGTTGCTGATCGACGAGGTCGATCGCGTCGAGGTCGAGACCGAGGCGCTCATGCTCGAGATCCTCTCCGACTACCAGGTCTCGATCCCGGAATTCGGCACGATCGAGGCCAAGCAGATCCCGCTGGTGTTCCTCACCTCGCACAACGCGCGTGAGCTGTCAGAAGCGTTGAAACGTCGCTGCCTCTACCTCCACGTCGACTACCCCACGATGGAGCGTGAGAAGGAGATCGTGCTTGCCAAAGTCCCCGACGTCACCGCAAATCTCGCCGATCAGATCGCGCGGATCGTCCGCTCGATCCGTCAGCTCGACCTGAAGAAGGCGCCGAGTGTTTCGGAAACGATCGACTGGGCGAGAACGCTCATGTTGCTGAACATCGAGACGATCGACGAGACCACCGCCAAGGAGACGCTCCACATTCTCCTGAAGTATCAGACCGACATCGCCAAGGCGGCCAAAGAGCTGTCCGTCGACGAGTGAGCTCGTCTGTCGATGACTGACACCAAGCCGCGGAGCATGCTCGACCTCCTCAACGGGTTCGTCGGGGAGCTCCGCAACGCGGGCCTTCCGGTGAGCTTGACCGAGAACCTCGACGCGATGGAGGCGGTTCAGCACATCCCCATCGAAGACCGGGATGCGTTCAAGTACGCGCTCGGCGCCACCCTCATCAAGAACAACGCACACTGGCGTGCCTTCGAGACGGTGTTCGAGGTCTACTTCAGTCTGCGCGGCCCCGAGTACCGGCTGGCCGAGGCAGATGGCTCCGAGATCGACGATCTCTGGCGTGAGATGCAAGACCAGCAACAACAGGGCGAAGGTTCCGGAGGAGAGGGTTCGCTCGATGCGCTCACCCCTGAAGAGATCGCCCACATGTTGATGCAGGCGCTACTCAACGGCGATCAGGCGATGATGCGGGCGATGGCGAAGCAGTCGGTCAAACGCTTCGCCGGCATGGAACCGGGGCGTCCGGTAGGAGGTACCTACTACCTGTATCGGACCCTGCGGAACCTCGATCTCGACGGCATGCTCGACAAGCTGATGGACGCGACCAAGGAACAGGTCGACGGCGACCTGACTTCGCTCGAGGAGCGACTCGAGCGCGAGGAGTTCGATCATCGCATTCAGGAGTTCAAGGCCGAGATCGAGGCAGAAATCCGCCGCCGACTCGTCGCCGACCGCGGCGCCGAGGCAATGGCGAAGACGTTGCGAAAGCCGCTGCCCGAAGACGTCGAGTTCATGCATGCATCGCGTGACGAGATGCAGTCGTTGAAGAAGGCGTTGTACCCGCTGACACGAAAGTTGGCAGCACGCCTCACCCGCAAGCGGCGGCATGGCCGCAAAGGCCCGCTCGACTTCCGCAACACGGTTCGGCACTCACTCAGCTACGGCGGCGTGCCGGCCGAACCCAAGTTCAAGTACCCACGACCCGCCAAGCCCGAGCTGATGGTCGTCGCCGACATCTCGGGTTCCGTCGCGGCATTCGCACGTTTCACCCTGATGCTCGTCTATGCGATCCAGGGCCAGTTCTCCAAGGTTCGCTCGTTCGTGTTCATCGACGGAATCGACGAGGTCACCGACTACTTCATGGGCACCGAAGACATCACCGAGGCGATCCATCGGGTGAACACCGAAGCCGACGTGGTGTGGGTCGACGGGCACTCCGACTACGGCCACGCTTTCGAAGTGTTCTGGGAACGTTACGGCAAGGACGTCGGACCCAAGACCACGGTGCTGCTGCTCGGCGACGCGCGGAACAACTATCACGCGAGCCAGTCGTGGGTCGTCAAGGAGATTCGTCAGAAAGCACGTCATGTGTATTGGCTCAATCCCGAACCGAAGTCGTACTGGAACACCGGCGACTCCATCGTCGGCGACTACGGCGTTCACACCGACGGGGTCTACGAATGTCGCAATCTCCGCCAACTCGAAGGTTTCGTCGAGAAACTCGCTTGATCCTCGCGCTCAAGCGCGGTCCGATGTTGCCGATGCTCTTTGAAGAGATCGTGACGATGCCATAGGGGCATCGCATCGAGACCGGGAGGGCCGATGAGCCTGTTCGAGAAACGACCGACACCGAAGGTGATCGATCGTCCCGTCGATCTCGCATTCATGTCCGCCGAGGAGTGGCTCGACTTCCAGTGTGAGCTCTACGACGTCGTGGCCGAACTCGGGCTTGCCGTTTCCCGCATCGATCCCGGTGTCGTGCGGCTGAGCGACGGTCGTTCGCTCGCACTGCTCCAACTCGTTCAGCATTGTCACGGCCGCGATCGTGACGACTGGCGTGAGTTGATGACGTCCCAGCTCGTCGCGATGACGGCAGATCTCGACGACGTCGTTGCTACGCCGTCCATGTTCGATCTACGGATCCGCCTCGTGTCCGACGGACCGGAGAACCGGGACGCGCTTCGCCACCTGGGCGCCCGTCCGTTCGCCGAAGGCGTCACACAGCTCCTCGCAGTCGATGATGCCGGTGTCATCCGCGCGGTCGCCGAACGCGAGATCGTTGCTCGCGGCTGGGAAGTCGAAGAGGCCTGGGCGAGTGCGCGAGCATTGACCGAAACGCTCGAACGCCCTGGGGAGATGGACATCGTCGACGTGGGTGGCGCCGACATCATCTACATCTTCGACCAGGGAACGTTCACAGCGAGCCTCATCAAGGCGGTCGACCGATTGGTGGCCGACATCGCCGAGATCACACCCGACGGCGCCATCGTGTCGATGCCGACCCGCAACAGTCTTCTGATCCATCCGATCTTCGACTCGTCGGTATGCGCCGCGATCGGGGCGATGGTTCCGATCACCCACCAACTGCATCGCGATGGTCCGGGCTCGCTCAGTGCGCATCTCTACTGGTGGCGCGACGGCGAACTCATCTGGATACCGACCTACTTCGGCGACGACGGCATCGATGTGTATCCGCCACCGGAGCTGGTCGACGTCGTCAACGAACTCGACGACGACTACGACTACGACTACGACGAATACGACGGCTCCTGAAATCGACTTCCGACACGGACGCGCCTCGATCCATAATCGGACGATGAGCTCGGACGTGCGTGTGTCAATTCGACCACCGACCGCGTCTGATGCGACGGCAGTGGCGCTGAGCGTTCGCTCTTCGATCGCGACACTGAGCCCGTGGATGCCGTGGGCGAACGAACGCTACGACGCGGCGGAGGCGATGAAGTGGATCAGTGGAGAGCTGGGCGACGCCCATCGCTTCGTCGTGGCCGAGTCGGACGGAGACATCGTCGGCACGTGTGGGCTGAACCGCCTCGACGGGCTCAATCTGAGCGCCAACCTCGGGTACTGGATCCGTTCGGACAAGACCTGCCGTGGCTACGCGACCGAGGCCTCCAGGCTGCTGGCGCAGTATGGATTCGACGTCGTCGGCCTCCACCGTTTGGAAATCGTCATGTCGACGCGCAATGAGGCGAGTCGGCGGGTCGCGGAGCGCATCGGGGCGCACCACGAGGGGGTCGCGAAGGGACGGCTACTGCTGCACGGCGAGTTCCACGACGCCCACGTGTTCAGCTTGACCCAGTGACCGGTTCCAGTACGCGGTGGTCAGGTGCGCTGGTAGTTCGGCGCTTCTTTGGTGATGGTGACGTCGTGCGGATGGCTCTCTTCGCGTCCGGCGGTGGACACCCGCATGAAGCGTGCGTGGGTGCGGAGCCCGTCGAGCGTCGCTGCGCCCGCGTAACCCATCCCACTGCGAAGACCTCCGACGAGTTGATAGATCGTGTCCCCGAGCGGGCCTGCGTAGGGCACCCGGCCCTCGATGCCCTCGGGTACCAGCTTGCGGCTCGTCGCTGCCACGTCGGACTGCGCCGTGGCGTACCGATCGGCCCCGAGTCCCTGCATCGCGCCCATCGAACCCATACCTCGATAACTCTTGAACCGGCGGCCCTCGAACAGCTCGGTCTCGCCCGGACTCTCTTCGCTGCCGGCGAGCAACGAACCGAGCATCACCGTTTCTGAACCGGCGGCAATGGCCTTGACGATGTCGCCGGAGTAGGTGATGCCGCCGTCGCCGATGATGGGCACGCCGAGCTGTTTTGCTCGACGGGCGGCGAACCAGATCGCCGAGAGCTGTGGCATACCAGCTCCGCTCACGACGCGTGTCGTGCAGATGGAGCCTGCGCCGACGCCGACCTTCACGGCGTCGGCCCCCGCCTTCACCAACGCCTCGACGCCTTCTTCTGTGACCACGTTGCCTGCCGTGACCGGAAGGTCGGGCCACGAACCCTTGATGCGTTCGATGGTCTTGATCACTCCGGCTGAATGACCGTGCGCAGTGTCGATGGCGACAGCGTCGACACCCATCGCGATGAGCGCCTCGACCCGGTCTTCGACATCGTCGCCGACGCCGCACGCGGCAGCGCAACGCAGCCGACCGCCAGAATCACGGGTCGCGTTGGGGAAGTCGAGTCGTTTCTGGATGTCTTTGACCGTGATAAGGCCGGCGAGTTGGCCGTGGTCGTCGACCAGTGGCAACTTCTCGATCCGGTACTTCTGGAGCAACACCTTGGCCTCGTCGAGCGAGGTGCCGACCTTGGCGGTCACGAGATGCTCGCTCGTCATGAACTCGCTGACCGGACGTTCGAAGTCGGCGCCCTCACAGAACCGGATGTCGCGGTTCGTGAGGATGCCCACGAGGTGGCCGTCAGGGTCGGTGATCGGGACGCCAGAGAACTTGAATCGGTTCATCAGTGCCTCGGCCTCGAACAACCGGGCCGTTTTCGGCAGCGTGACCGGATCGGTGATCATGCCGCTCTGGCTGCGTTTCACCTTCTGCACTTCGGCTGCCTGGTCGTCGATGGTCATGTTGCGGTGGATGACGCCGATGCCTCCGTACCTGGCCATGGCCACCGCCATGCGGCCCTCGGTGACCTTGTCCATGGCTGCGGACACCAGCGGCACGTTGAGTTCGATGTCGGCGGCGAACAGCGCGGTCGTGTCGACGGCATCCGGCAGCGTTTCGGAGTAGCCGGGAATGACCACCACGTCGTCGAATGTGAGGGCGTCGTAGCGGTCGAACAGTTCGTCGTTGACATGACTCATGCTGGTATCTCCTTCAGACACAGGGAGCGGATGGTGTCGACGAGCAGGCGGTGCTCGGCGGCATGGATTCGGGACTTGAGCGCCTCGAGGCTGTCGTCGGCGAGGATCGGCACGTCGACGGTCGCCAGGACGGGGCCGTCGTCGACTCCCTCGTCGGGGACGAGGTGCACCATCACGCCGGTGGTGTGCCGCGTGCCCTGTTTCGCCTCGTGCCACGCTCGCTCGATGGCGTTGACACCGGGGAACTCCCCAGGCAGAGCTGGATGCAGGTTGACGACTCGCTCGGGATGGCGACCGAGGAAGTTGGCGGTGAGGATGCGCATCCAGCCGGCGAGGACCACGAGGTCGGACGCCATCTCGTCGACCACGTCGGCGAGCCGTGTGTCGTAGTCGCCACGGTGCTCGCCATCTCGTCGAACCACGACTGCCGGGGCTACCCCGGCGTCAGTTGCTCGCTGCAAGGCGAGTGCATCCGGATGGTCTGAGACAACGCCGACGACATCGGCCGGGAGCTCTCCGGCCGCGCACGCGTCGAGGATCGCCTGGAGATTCGAGCCGTTGCCCGAGGCCAGCACCACCAGGCGGGTGTTGAGCCGATCTCGCCGATCCATCTCGTCAACGCTAGGGGCCCGAACCGCACGGGCTGCGCGACACTGACGAAAAGTCAGTGATCGCCTCGAAGATTGACGCGCTGCTCACCTGCGACGAGCGAGCCGATTCGCCATGTGGTCTCGTCGATGGACGCCTGCACGGCGTCGGCGTCTTCGGGCGAGCAGACGATGACCATGCCGATCCCCATGTTGAGCATTCGGTAGAGCTCGTGGGTGTCGACGGCGCTGGCAAGTTCGCGGATCAGCGAGAACAGCGGCGGCACTGGCCACGAACCGAGCTGGATCTCGGCGTCGACATCGGCAGGGAGTACACGGGGCAGGTTCTCCGGTAGACCACCCCCGGTGATGTGTGCCAACGCCTTGACCTTGCCGGAGTCGAGGGCGTCGGCCAGGACGTGCAGGTAGCTGCGGTGCGGTTCGAGCAATGCCTCACCGAGCGTGCAATCGAAGCCGGCAGGCGTCACATCGAGCGGAACCCATTCGAACAGTTTGCGGAGGAACGAGAAGCCGTTCGTGTGCGGCCCCGACGAGCCGACACCGATGAGGACATCTCCGGCGCCGACATCGTCGCGCGGGAGGAGCTCGGAACGCTCGGCAAGGCCGATCAACGTGCCGGCCACGTCGAACGCGCCGGGCGTGTACACCCCGGGCATCTCGGCGGTCTCGCCGCCGAGCAGAGCGCACCCGGCGGCCTCGCACGCCTCGGCCATGCCGGTCACCACATCGGCCACCAGCTCGGCGTCGAGCTTGCTGGCTGCGATGTAGTCGAGAAAGAACAGCGGTCGGGCCGACTGCACCAGCACGTCGTCGATGCAGTGGTTGACGATGTCTTTGCCGACGTTGCGGACCAATCCGGCGCGTGCTGCGAGTTCGACCTTGGTGCCGACGCCGTCGGTTGATGCGACGAGGACGGGATCGGTGAGCTCGAGGATTCGACGTGCCGAGAACACGCCGCCGAAGCCGCCGACGCCCTGCAAGACATCGGGACCGAGAGTGCGTGCGACGGCACCCTTCATCCGCTCGACGGCGCGGGTGCCCTCGTCGATGTTCACGCCGGCCGCGGCATACGAAGACAGTTGCGTTCCGGGAGAGCGCCAACCGATGTCGCGGCGGTATTGCATGCCGGGGAACGACACGTGAGCGATGGCCTCGTACGCTCGAGATCTCGCATCGGCGACATCGGCACCGACGCCGGTGATGGCCAGGACACGGCCGCCGGTGACCTGGTTGTTCACGAGTCCGGCCGGGAACAGCAACATGTCGCCGTGCTCTGATCTTCGGATGTGCCGCGACGGAACCAGATGCGAGCCGATCGTGACCGGCGCGCCCAGCTCCGGGTCGGTCGGATAGCCGGCCGACGCTGCGACGACCGTGCACGCCGCTCCATCGCGAATTTGCACAGCGATGTCGCCGAGGCGACCGTCGATGCAGGCCATGGCGATCTCGGCGAGGTCCGACTCGAGCAGCGGAAGCACCGCCTGTGTCTCCGGATCTCCGAATCGACAGTTGTACTCGATGAGCTTGGGGCCACCGGGCGTGAGCATCAGGCCGGCGTACAGCACACCGACGTACGGCGTTCCGGCCTCACGGAACTGGTCGAGGATCGGCTGCACGAACGTGGCGACCAGGTCGTCGGTGGAATACGGGATCGGAGCCGGGGCGTATGCGCCCATGCCTCCGGTGTTCGGCCCGGTGTCACCTTCGCCGATGCGCTTGTGGTCCTGCGCGATCGGGAGTGCCACAGCGGTGCTGCCGTCACACAACGCGAGCAACGAGCACTCGGGACCGGTGAGGCGCTCCTCGAGCACGAACGGTCCGACTGCCGCGGTGGCATGGATGGCGTGAATGGTGTCGTCGTCGTCGGTGGGCACGACCACGCCCTTTCCCCCGGCCAGCCCGTCGAGCTTCACGACAACATCGAACCCCTCGGCATGCCACCACGAAATCGCCTCGTCGGCATCGGTGAAGCGTGCGTATCGAGGGCCGGGAACACCGAGTGACGTCGCCAGTTCGCGGCTGTACCCCTTCGACGACTCGAGCCGCGCAAGGTCGGCGGTGGGTCCGAAACAGGGCAATCCGCGGCGGGCGCACAGGTTCGTGATGCCGGCGGCGAGCGCAGTTTCGGGACCAGGGATGACGAGATCGGTGTCGTCGGTCGACGCGTTGCCGAGTTCGGCACGAATCGTGACGGTGTGACCGAATCGTTCGCACGCCCAGGCGATGGCGTGCTCTCGCCCGCCGGTGCCGACGATGAGTATTCGCACTAGGCCAGTGACCCTTCGAACGAGAGCTTGGCCTGCGCTTCGTCGACGGCGATCGGGTAATCACCCGTGAAGCAGGCGTTGCAGTAGCCGGCCTCGGAATCGACGGCGCGCATCATGCCGTCGAGCGACAGGAAGCCGAGGCTGTCGGCGCCGATGTGCTCGGCGATCTCCTGCTCGGAGAGGCGGGCCGCCATGAGGTCACCGTCGTGGCCCATATCGACCCCGAAATGACACGCGTGGGTGATGGGCGGGCACGTGATCCTCAGGTGGACCTCGATGGCGCCGGCATCGCGGACGAGTTTCACGAGCGGCCCAGCCGTGGTGCCTCGAACGAGCGAGTCGTCGATCATGACGACTCGCTTGCCCGACAGGTTCTCGGACAGTGCGTTGAACTTGAGCGCGACGCCACGTTCGCGGATGTCCTGCGTCGGCTCGATGAAGGTGCGGCCGATGTAACGATTCTTGATGAGCCCGTCATTGAACGGCAGCCCGGCTTCGCGCGCGTATCCGATCGCGGCGGGGATCGACGAGTCGGGTACGGGAATCACGACATCGGCGTCGAGGCCCTGTTCGCGGGCCAGTTCCTGACCGAGCCGCTGCCGGACGTGGTGCACGTTGCGCCCGTCCCACACGGAGTCGGGGCGTGAGAAGTAGACGAACTCGAACGTGCATCGCGCCGACCGAGGAGCTGCTGCCAGGACCTGCTGACGGTGCATCTCGGCGCCACGCAGTGAAATCATCTCGCCCGGCCTGACTTCGTCGATCTCGACGCAGCCGAGGGTGGAGAGTGCACAGGTCTCGCTGGCGACGGCGTGACCACCATGAGGCAATCGTCCGACCGAGAGTGGACGGAATCCCCATGGGTCGCGGACTGCGATGACCTGGTCTTTGGCCAAGATGACGAGTGAGAAGGCGCCCTTCCACGCCGGCAGTGTCCGCTCGACACGCTCCTCCCAGGTACGGCCACCCGAAGCTGCAAGCATCAGCGTGAGCACTTCGGTGTCGGACGTGGCGGTGAGGCCGAATCCTCTCGACAACAGCTCGTCGCGGAGCGCCGGGGCATTGACCAGGTTGCCGTTGTGTGCGAGCGCGAGCGGGCCGTGCATCGTCTCGACGAGGAACGGCTGGATGTTGCGGTGAGAGTTGGATCCGGTCGTGGAGTAGCGGGTGTGCCCGATTGCGTGGTAACCGGTGAGTGGCACCATCGTGTCGGGTGTGAAGACGTTGGCGACCAGGCCGGCGTCCTTGTGCAGCCGAGCGCGTTGACCGTCGCTGACCGCGATACCTGCGGCTTCCTGGCCCCGGTGCTGCAACGCGAACAGGCCGAAGAACGCGAGTTGAGCGACACCGTCACCGTGGGGCGTCGAGATACCGAGGACTCCGCACTCCTCCTTCGGCTTCGACGACACGAACACCGGCGTTGCCTGGGCGTCGTGTGCGATCCGGTCGGAGTTGGCGGTCACAGCAGGCCTGCCTTCGTGAGATTGTCGATGATGCGAGGTTGCACGGGATAATTCCCGGGCTCGAATGTCGTGCCGGTGAGCCGTTCGTACGCACTGATGTATCGCGAGGTCGTGGCGGTCCACACATCGTCGGGCACCGGTGGTACGGGCCCGTTGCCTTTGTAGCCGATGGCGGCGTACGCGCGGCGGACAACCTCTTTGTCGAGGCTTTCGGGTTCGATGCCGGTCGACAACCGGTCGGCGTAGGACTCGTGAACCCACCACCGAGACGAGTCGGGCGTGTGGACCTCGTCGATGAGGATGAGCGAGCCGTCGGGCGCCAAGCCAAACTCGTATTTGGTGTCGGCCAGGATCAGGCCTGCGTACTCACCCAACTCCGTTCCTCGGCGGAACAACCGCAGCGCAGTCTTCACGATGCGATCCCACAGCGCGGGGTCGAGGATGCCGCGCTCGACGACCTCGGAACACGTGATCGGCTCGTCATGGCCACCGTCGGCCGCCTTGGTGGTGGGCGTCACGATGTGCTCGGGCAGGGGAGTGTTCTTCGCCAGACTGTCCGGGAACTCGTAGCCGTACATCGTGCGTGCGCCGCCCTCGTACATGCCCCACAGCGAAGTGTCGGTGACGCCGGTGAGGTAGCCGCGCACGACGACTTCGACCGGAAGCGGTTTGGCATCGACGGCGACGAGAGCGTTCGGATCGGGTACCGAGATCGCATGATGGTCGACGATGTCGGCGGTCTGCTCGAACCACCAGGCCGACAACTGGTTCAGGACCTGACCCTTGTACGGCACGCCTGCGAGAATGCGGTCGAATGCGGAGAGCCGATCGGTGGTGATGATGAGTCGTCGTTGGTTCTCGAGGCCGAACGACACGCGGACCTTGCCGTCGCGGCGGTCGGGCAGGTCGAGGTCGATCTCGGTGCACGGCTGGAAGGCTCCTGCCCGCATCACATCTCCTCGGCGTGGCGCACGCCGTTCTGGAAGATCCGAAGACCGAGGTGCCGGCCGGATTCACGATCTCGGCCACCGTCCGGTCGGTCGTGGCGACGGTGGTGCGGGTGCTGGCGAGCGACCACGTGGTTCTCGGGGTGTGGCATCAAGCCGAGCACGTTGCCGGCAGCGTTCGACACCCCGGCAATGTCGCCCACCGAGCCGTTGGGATTCGTGCTGCGGTAGCGCAGTGCGACCTGGCCGGCGGCGGCCAGCGTGACGGGGTCGGGGTGGACGTACCGACCCTCGCCATGAGCGATCGGACAGTGCACGGTGTCGTCGAGATCGCGAGTCCAGAGACAGGTCGAGCTCGACGGCTTCTCGAGCACGACCCAGCGACACTCGAACTGCCCGTGCGCATTGTGACCCAGCGCTCCGGGCAGGAGGTTGGCTCGAGTGAGCACCTGGAACCCGTTGCAGATGCCGATCATCGGCTTGCCGCTCGCCACGAACTGACGGAGCGCATCGCCGAGGCTCGTCACGAGATCGAGCGCGAGCATGCGGCCGGCACCGAGTGCGTCGCCGTAGCTGAAGCCACCCGCGACGACGACGATCTGGGACGACTGCAGGGCATCGGGATGTTCGGCGAGCTCGCTGGCAAGCATGATGGTGGGCTCGGCGCCGGCGAGTTCGAGCGCCAGGGCTACGTCACGATCGCGGTTCGTGCCGGGTCCGGCGATCACGATGGCGTTCGGCGTGCTCATGGCACACCAACGAATGCGTCGGTGAGTTCCTCGAGGCCGATGGGCCTGATTCCCGGCAGCTGGAGGTGATCGTCGATCGTGACCTTGCCGAGGACGTGCACTCGCTCGTGCATCATCTCGGTGAACTCGGCGAGGTCGGAGGGCTTCACCTCGACGACGAGGCGGCCGGTCGACTCGCTGAACAACGACGCGATCACGTCTTCGTGCGGAAGTTGTTCGATCGTGGCGCCGAGTCGCCCACCGATGCACATCTCGGCGAGTGCCACGGCCAATCCACCTTCGCTGAGGTCGTGACACGACTGGACCAGGCGAGAGCGAATGGCGCGGTGCAGGTTGCGATAGCGGGCGGGGGCGTCGGGGTCGGGTGACGGAACCGTCCCGACGTTGATGGATCGGCCCTGGACGATGTCGAGGTG
>JBBKWQ010000348.1:0-3242 GCA_037969115.1 Ilumatobacteraceae bacterium | reverse complement strand
CGATGCAACCGTCACGAACCACGATCACTGCGGTCGAGTCGACGAATCTCTCGACGCGGCGATTGCGAGCGGTCAACACGGCGAGAAACCGTTCCATCAGGACAACGGCAGCGATGACCAGCATCCCGTAGAGCAACGGGACATCGTCGTAAAACATCGGGTCACCGACTGCGGACCCCAACGCGATGATGATGACGAAATCGAAGGCTGAGAGCTGACCGAGGCTACGTTTGCCCATCGTCCGGATCAGGACCAGGGTGAAGGCGAACATCGCCGCGGTACGCAATGCGATCTCGACGTAGAAGAACAGCGGTAAGTCGCCGATGAGAATGCGGTGGAGGTCGAAGCTGTAGTCGTCCATTGGTTGACGCTCCGTCCATTCAGACTTCGATGACCGCGTCGACGTCGTCGTCGGCGCGTGCGATCGAATCACCTGTCGAGTCGAAGTGGAGCTGAGCGGTCACAGCATGAGTTCTGCCCAATTCCGAGGAAGGTAGTCCTGAGCCGTTTGAGTTTCATCGACCTCTCGACAATCATGTGCTGATGGATGACGAGCACGCGGCAATCACGTGAGCGTCGACAGTTACGCCTTCCTCCCGCGAGCATTCCGCTCGCTGTACGAAGCGTCGCCGGAGTTCGACCACGAGCCGGTCTTTGCCGACTCGACAAGCCACTCGAGGACGCAACCATCGCGCTGTTGACCAGTGCGGGAATCTACGTGCTGGGCGAGCAGGAGGGCTTCGACGTCGAGCGGGAGCGGAACGACCCGATGTGGGGTGATCCGACGCTGCGCACGATCCGCTCCGACGTCACCCAGTCCGAGATCGGCGCCACCCATCTGCACATCCGCACCGACGACCTGCTCGCCGACGTCGACATCGCGTTGCCGATCAACCGGCTCGCCGAGTTCGTTGCCGAAGGCTGGGTCGGCGCCGCTGCGTCGGAGCATTTCTCGGTCATGGGGTATCAGTCCGAGGGTGCCGAGGTGTGGCGAACCGAGACGGGCCCTGAGATCGCAGCTCGCTGCCACGCCGCGGGATCGATGCGCTGATCCTCGCACCGGCTTGACCGGATTGCTGCAAGAACGTGCCCGTGTTGGCACGTGCCATCGAGGCCGCAGGGATTCCGACGGTCACCGTTTCGATGATGCCGGTGATGCCGGTGATGTCGGACCGGTACCGGTCGTCGCGGATTCTCGGCGTGCAGTATCCGTTCGGTCATTCGTTTGGTGACGTCGGCAACGTCGAGATGCAGCGTCGCACGCTGTGGGCCGCGCTGCAGTTGCTGGTGGCCGCGCCACCGCCCGGGGCGCGGCTGGACCTTGCGGAGCAGTGGCCTGGTGATGCGCGTGCCGCGTACAAGAACTGGCAGCCCGACGAACCGAGTCCCATCGTTGCCCACAATATGGACCTGATTAGACAGGCACGCGAGGCATCCCAGTGAGATCGGTGTCTGTGAGGGCTGGGCTGTCCGGAACTGCGTCATGAGGAATCCGAATTCAGGGTTGTACGAGGCGCTCGTGGGCGGCGGTGACGTCGCGTCGCGCTTCGCTGCGGGAGCAATGGTGGACACTCCGCTCCGTGGGACTCAGGGTGCGGACGACTGGATCATCGAGGAGCGCGCCTGGCTCGCGGCCGGGTCGGCACAGGTGCGGCCGTTGAATCACATCGTCACCGACACACATGCCTCGGCTGAGTACGTGATCGCGATGACGCACGAGGGATCTCTTGTCGAGCTCCCGCTGCACCTCGTCGCTGAACTCGATGGCGACAAGATCTCCGTCGACGTCGACGGTGTTCGTCAGTCACGGCCGATCAGTCACTTCGCATAACCGGCGATCGACCCGTTGGTCTTGGCCGACGAGAACGGTAGCGATCTTTAGTTGACTATGCGAAAAACGCAATACATCGCTAGAGGGAGCTAGATTTGTGTGCATGGACCCGCGCCGGAATCCGTACTCGCCTGGAGCCGGGCTTCGCCCCACCGAACTTGCCGGCCGCGAGGACGACATCGAATCGTTCGAGATCCTCATTGACCGCGCCGAGGCAGGTCGTCCCAGCCGAAGCATCGTGTTCACCGGCTTGCGCGGCGTTGGGAAGACCGTGCTACTCCAAGATCTCGCCGGCCGAGCGGAGCAGCGGGGCTGGATCACTGCTCGTGTCGAAGCGGACCGAGGAAGCGGCCCGACGTCTTTTACGGACGGACTGGCGCGATCGCTCGCAACGTCTCTGCGCCGCGAGCAAGGCCGGGGCAAGACCAAAGAACGACTGCGCAGTGCCTTGCGGACGGTGACATCGTTTTCGATGTCGTTCAACCCCGACGGGGCGGTCTCGCTCGGGTTCGACGTCGACGCTGCCCAAGGCCGAGCCGACAGCGGGTCGCTCTACGCGGACCTCACCGATCTCGCGCTCGACCTCGGAGACGATGCGGTCGAGCTGGATGTCGGTGTCGCCGTCTTCATCGACGAGATGCAGGACCTCCCCGCCGAAGAACTTTCGGCGGTGTGCCGGGCCTGTCACGAGACCGGGCAACGCTCGTCACCATGGTTCGTCATCGGCTGTGGACTGCCGAACTTGCCGGGAGCACTCGCATCAGCGGAGTCCTATGCCGAGCGGCTCTTCGAGTACAGGCTGATCGATCGACTCCCCGAAGCCGCCGCTCATTCGGCGCTCGTCAACCCGTCGAAGATCGAAGGGGTCGACTGGGATCCAGACGCTGCAGCGCACGTCGTTGCTCAGTCCGCCGGCTATCCGTATTTCATCCAGCAGTTCGGGCAGACGACCTGGAACGACGCGGCCGCCTCACCCATCACTCGCGCCGACGCCGAACGCGGCGTCAAGGTCGGCTTCCAGCACCTCGACAAGGGCTTCTTCCGAGCCCGCTGGGATCGAGCGACGCCCGCCGAGCGCAACTACCTTTCGGCCATGGCGATCGACGGCGATGGCCCGAGCGCCAGCGGCGAGGTAGCACACCGAATCGGCAAGAAGCCGACGTCACTCGGACCGGCGCGGGCGAACCTCATCAACAAGGGGATCATTTACGCCCCTGAACACGGACAGATCGCCTTTACGGTGCCCGGCATGTCGAAATTCATCGAACGGCGAGGCGTCGAGTCCAGCTGAGGGTGACGGCATCGAAGCCCGCCCGGGACGTCCCGAAGTATTGCGAGTTCGAGTTGCATAAGATGGGGTTGGCGCCGTAGGCTCCAGACGTGAAAGTGCAAGAACCCATCGACGGTCGGC
>JBBKWQ010000347.1:0-9086 GCA_037969115.1 Ilumatobacteraceae bacterium | reverse complement strand
GGGCCGGCGCGGCGGCAGGTTCGGCTAGCGGGGTCGTCGATGGGGTGCTCGCTGCCGCCGTGATGCTCGCAGCACCGGCAACGAAGCCGACCGCGGCGAGCCCGGAATAGAGGATTCGTTTGGATGGACGCATGATTGGGGGGATCCTTTCGAGATGTCCGGCGGGACGTTCCCGCCGGACACGGACCACCATGCACTCGACGAGCTTGATGCTCGCTGAACCGTTCTGAAGGAGAACTGAACCGGTACCCAACGACTGTTCCAGATCAGTGATCCGGCCGCCGTGAGGAGCGTGAAACGTCCGAGCGGCATACGCCGGGCTCCGGCAGGGATCGAGACGAGGCTGCGGACGCCGGGCACGAGCCGTCCCCAGAACACGGCAGGTTGTTCCCAGCGGTCGAAGGTGGCCCAGGCCCGAATCACGTCGCGTTCGGACATGAGCGGCAATCGTGCCGCGAGTCGGCCGAGCCGCTCCGCTCCGGCGACGCGCCCGGCGCCGTAGAGCACGAACGCACCGACCACGCTCCCGATCGTTGCCCAGAGCAACGTGCTCCAGAAGCGGAGCTGACCGAGACCGGCCAGGTATCCGGCACCCGGCAACACCACCTCACTCGGGAGCGGCGGGAACACGGTTTCGGCGACGATCACGATGCCGACGCCGACGGGGCCGAGTGCGTCGATGAGCGAGGTCATCCATCCGGCGACACCAGTGATGGAGTCGGACGCGGTCGTCTGCGCGATGAGCGGTGCAAGCATCAGGCAAGGGTGCTCGCCACAGTCTGAACGCTCGCTGAAAGTCCGGAGACCACCGCGGACACGAAATCATTGCACTGCGTCGAACGCGAACGAGAGCCGAGTCCATTCGGAATGGTCTTGATGAACCGTCCCGACAATGCTGGTCGCTACCTTCGGGGAACCTGAACCATGCTGAACGTCGTTTCAGCTCTTCGTTGCTCACCAACTCGGAGCCGCTCACGGCCGATTCGAAGGACGACCTCATGAAGAAACATCCACTCTCGCTCCGCGCGGCCACGACGATCTGGCGACGTCACCCCGCAGTTCGATCCGAGAACCAGCTCACATTCGGCGAACGAGCGGCCGACCGAATGCGCAACGGCATGGGTTCGTGGGCGTTCGTCATCAGCGCGCTCATCTTTCTGGCAGGGTGGATGATCGGCAACCGTGGCACCGGTTTCGATCCGTATCCGTTCATCCTGCTCAACCTGGTGCTCTCGTGCCTTGCGGCAATGCAGGGCGCAATCCTGCTGATCGCAGCTCGGCGGTCCGACCAGATCTCAGCCGAACTGGCACAGCACGACTACGACACCAACATTCGGGCCGCCAACGAGATCACGGAGCTGCACACCGGACTCTCACTCATCCTCGAACGGATCGACCGGATGGACCCGGCGACGGCGACTCAGCAGGACTGAACGCCTCGCAACCCTACCCGGCCGCGCCCGCCGCGAGCCGGTGCGCCGCGTCGTGCACGCGATCACGGACCTCATCTTGTGCGTCGGCGATCTCGATGTCGAAGTTCGTGGCGACGATCGCGATCATCGACACGAGCCAGTCCGCCGAATCTGCTCTCAGACCAAGTCGACACTGCTTGGCGGTGACGACCTCCGGCGTCACACCGAACCAACGGCTGACGGCGGCGACATCGTCGGCATTGGCGTGGACGATCAGGGTCGCAGCGTGGTCGACAGGCATGGTCCGTATCTGTTCGGCAACGAACGTGGCTGCCGAGTCAGCGGGTAGTTCGCGCGGTTCGAAGTTCGCTCCCGCCAGACTCGGCGCACCCATGCGATCGACCCGGAAGGTGCGCCAATCCTGGCGACGTACGTCCCAGGCCACCAGATACCAACGACGGCCGGCCAAGACGAGTTGGTACGGCTGCACGAGGCGGCGCATCTCTTCGCCGTCACGGCGCCGGTAGTCGAAGCGGACCTCCTCGCGGTCGCGGCAACCCTGGCTCAGGGTCGTGAGGTTTCCCGCCGGTACCGTCGTGGCCGCTTCCGACCACGACAGCACGTCGACACTTTGCCGCAGCGCGTCGACCCGTCGCCTCAGGCGATCGGGCAGGATCTGATCGAGCTTGGCCATCAATGCAACCGTCGTATTCTCGATGCCCTCGATCGCCGAGCCGGCAGCGGTTCTCAGACCGACCACGAGTGCGATTGCCTCGTCGTCGTCGAGCAACAAGGGTGGCACGTGGGCACCGACGGCGAGCCGGTAGCCGCCGTCAACGCCCGGTTCCGCGTCGACCGGATAACCGAGCTCGCGGAGCCGGTCGACGTCTCGGCGCACCGTTCGCTGGCTCACGTCGAGGCGTTGCGCCAGCTCGGCTCCCTTCCAGTGGCGGCGCGTTTGAAGGAGCGTCAGCAACGACAGTGCTCGTGCCGTCGGTCCGGTCATCAGTCGTAGCTGTTGACCATGCGAACGCTCAGCGACAGCATCAACACCATGGTCACGGCGATCACCGCGAAGCCCTTGGCGAGCACCGGCCCGTTGAAGCCTTCGAGGATGAGCGACCGAGCCGCCTCCATGACGTACGTGACCGGGTTGAAAGTGGCCGCGACCTCCATCGGCCGGGTGAGCTGATCGCGCGGCACGAAGTTGGGCGTGAGGAACAGCAGGGGAAAGAAGATCATGCTCGCGCCCTGGGTCGCCGCGGCACTCCGACTCTTCAGCGCGATCAGTTGCATGAACCCGCTGAACACCATGGCCCACAGCGCCACCATCGCGATCAGTACCAAGAATCCGAGGAAGCCCGCCTCGATTCGAATACCGAACAGCAGTGCCAGCGCCACCATCACGGCTCCGACCACCATGGTCTTCACGAACTCGGCGTACAGCCGGCCGAGCACGAGGGACATGCGCGAGATCGGCGTGGACCGGAGCTTGTCGAAATAGCCGCCCTCGATCTCTTCGACCAGGTAGAGCGCAGCACTGCCGAACGATGCGGCCAGCAGCATCGAGGCCGGCAGTTGAAAGGCCCCGTAGTTCTGACCCTCGAGGAACGGAGTGCCTTCCGACGGAAAGATGCGTGCTGCCTGACCGACGTTCACCACGAGGAAGAAGAGCGGGATGAACATGGTCGGCAGCAAGGAATCAGGCGTGCGCAACGCTTCGCGAATCGCCCGCCCGCCGAGCAGCATCGAGTCGCGAAGCGCTCCCGATCTACCCCGCGGTTCGAGCGAGTCGAACTGTTGTGAAGACTCGGTGGTCATCGTCATGATCAGACCTCTTTCACTTCGCCGGCGACGCGCTCACGGGTACGGCCCGTCGCGTCGAGGAATACGTCGTCGAGTGTGGGATCGTGGGCGAGGCCCTTGCGATCGCGCAGCTCCTGCTTCAATGCTGCCGGCGTGCCCTCGCGGATGATGAGACCGTCGTCGATGATCGCGAGCCGGTTGCACAGCTGGTCGGCCTCTTCGAGGTACTGCGTCGTCAGGAACACCGTGGTGCCGAGCTGGTTGATGCGCCGCACCTCGTCCCACACGGTGAGGCGGCTCGCCGGATCGAGCCCCGTCGTCGGCTCGTCGAGGAACAGCACCTCGGGCCGGTGCACGAGTGCTGATGCGAGGTCCAGCCGACGTTTCATGCCACCCGAGTAGCCCTTCACACGGCGATCGGCTGCGTCGACGAGGTCGACGAGTTCGAGGAGTTCCTGGGCCCTCGCGGCTGCAACTGATACGGACATGCCGAACAGGCGTGCCTGAAGCGTCAGGATCTCACGACCGGTCTGGCGGTCGTCGAGGCCGGCTTCCTGGAGTGCGACACCGATCTTGCGGCGAGCGCCGTGCGGATCGGCGGCGACGTCGACGCCTCCGACGTGCGCGGCGCCCTCGGTGAGCGTCATGAGCGTGGTCAACATTCGAACGGTCGTGGACTTGCCTGCACCGTTGGGCCCCAGGAAGCCGAACACCTCACCGTGAGCGACATCGAGGTCGACACCACGGACGGCTTCGACGTCGGCGTCGCCACTGCGATACGTCTTCTTCAATCCGACCGCCGTGATCGCGCTCATCGTCGGATCTCGCTGAATCGAACTGCGAACGTGTTGGTCATCGACAATCTCCGTCTTCGTGTCGGGGGCGTGCGCCCGGTCGGAACGATCATGGCAGACAATGCGGACAGTTTCTGTCCGCATGAGCAGATTCTTTGATCTGAGCGTGCGTCAGAATCCGAGATCGGCCCGTTGCGTCCACAGGCTCGAACACGGGAGACTGACTCCCGGAGAGAGGTGGATACGGATGGTGGCGACCGACCAGATTCGAAACGTCGTGCTCGTCGGGCACCACGGCAACGGGAAGACGAGTCTTGCAGAGGTGTTGCTCTACCGCGCCGGAAAGCTCGATCGGCCCGGAACGACCGAGCGTGGCAACACGGTCATGGATCACGACGCGGAGGAGCGCGAACGGGGGCAATCACTGGCGCTCTCGATCGCGTCGTTCGACTGGCACGGCCACAAGATCAACCTGATCGACACCCCGGGCCACGCCGACTATCTCGGCGATGCTCTGATGGGGATGGCCGTCGCCGACCTCGCCGTGTTCGTGATCGACGGTGTCGCCGGGCTCCAGTCGCACGATGTGGTGCTGTGGCGCCACGCCGACGAGCTCGCCTTGCCACGCCTGGTGTTCATCAACAAGCTCGACCGCGAACGGTCGTCGTACGATCGGACGCTCGCCGAGGTTCGTGAAGCGTTCGGTTCGCACCTCGATCCCGTCGAGCTCCCGATCGGTGAGCAGTCGCGCTTCCACGGAGTCGTCGACGTTCTCACCGACCGGGCGTTCGTCTACGACACCGGTCACGCCGAGTCGATCCCCATCCCCGACGATCTCGCCGCTGCCGAACGAGTCGAACACGAGCGGCTCGTCGAGGATGTGATCGGAAGGGACGACGACCTCCTCGAGCAATACCTCGACGGGCACGAGCCGTCGCACGAGAAACTCGAACACCTCCTTCACGACGCCGTCGATGAGGCGATGGTGTTCCCCGTACTCTGCGGCTCGGCCACGACGCCGATCGGCGCCGACTATCTGGCGGAGTTCATCTGCCACGTCGGTCCGGCCCCTGGTGACCGGGGTCCCACGACGGTCGTCGCCGGCGACCGTTCGATCGACGTTGTTTCCCAGCCCGACGGACAACCACTCGCGTTCGTGTTCAAGACCGTCAACGACGACTTCCTCGGCCAGCTCTCGCTCGTCAAGATCATCTCGGGAACCGTCCGGACCGACGACGTGCTGGTGAGTTCGCGATCGCGAAGCAAGGAGCGGTTCCACCAATTGATGACGCTCACGGGCGGCGCCGCGACCGTGATCGGGAAGGTCACCGCCGGCGACATCGCTGCCGTGGCCAAGCTGACCGACGTACACACCGGCGACACCCTGGCGCCGGAGGGAACACCGGTCGTCGTGCCCTACCCATCGCTGCCGAGTCCGGTATACGGCATCGCCATCGAAGCAGCGAAACGGTCCGACGAGGACCGGCTGGCAACACTCCTGCACCGCCTGGTTGCCGAGGACCCCACGCTCGTCGTGCAACACGACGACGACACCCACCAGACGGTGCTCAGGGGGAACGGCGAGACCCACCTTCGAGTGGCCCTGTCGCGCCTCGCGCGAGGCGGCGTGGACGTCGAGACCGACGAGGTCCGGGTCGCCTACCGTGAGACGCTCGCCGGATCTGTCGTCACCGAGGGCCGCTACAAGAAGCAGACCGGCGGTCATGGCCAGTTCGGTGTCGCCACCGTGCGGTTCGAGCCGCTTCCGCGAGGCTCCGGTTTCGAGTTCCAGAACGAGGTCTCGGGCGGAGTCATCCCACGCAACTTGATTCCGGCGGTGGGCGCCGGGGTCCAGGAAGCGATGACCCGTGGCGGCGCCCATGGCTTTCCCATGGTCGACATTCGCGCCGTGTGCACCGACGGCAAGCACCACTCCGTCGACTCGTCCGAGATGAGCTTCAAGATGGCCGGCTCGCTCGCTCTGCGGGCGGCGATTGCCGATGTCGGCGTCGAGGTGCTCGAACCGATCAGTGAGATCTCCGTCACGGTGCCGAACCTCCACCATGGCGACGTGCTCGGCGATCTCAACTCACGCCGGGCACAGGTGCTCGGCACCGAAAGCGGCGACGCCGGCCTTGCGACCATCCAGGCGTTGGTACCGACTTCCGAGATCGTGCGGTACGCCATCGACCTTCGTTCGTTGACGGGCGGAACGGCAACATTCGAGGTCGGCCATCACGGCTACCAGGCGCTGCCGCAGAACCTCGTCGACCAGCTCGATCGAACACGCACCGACGACTGACGTTCGCGAGGATGGCGAGATGATCACGCACGACGACGTTCGCCGCATCGCTCTCACCCTGCCGGGAAGCATCGAGCGCGCCTCGTACGGTGGCAGACCCTCGTGGCGCACACCGACGCGGATGTTCAGCTGGATTCGCGACGATCCCGAGGCACTCGTCGTGTGGGTCGAGTCCGAGGAGGACAAGATCGCGATGATCTCGTCGGAGCCGGCCAAGTTCTTCACCACCGATCACTACGACGGCCTCCCGATCGTCCTCGTCCGTCTCGAGCGCATCGACGACGACGAAGCCGTCGAGCTCATCACCGAATCGTGGCGACAGCGCGCATCTCGAACCGCGGTCAAGGCGTGGGACGCGGCTCGCTCATCATGAGTCCGCACCTCGGCCAGCTCACATAGCCTGCGGGCGTGGACTCCGCCGACCCCGCACGAGCGCGACTCACCGTGGAACGCACGAACACGATCTTGTACTGCGCTCGATGGCCCGAGACGGTCAATTTCTATCGCCGCACACTCGGACTGCGCACATCGTTCGAGAACGACTGGTTCGTCGAGTTCGACCTCGGGCGCGGCGCATTCGTCAGCATCGCCGATGCCGCTCGCGCGTCGATCTCCGCCGGCGGCGGAGCGGGATTGACACTGAGTTGGCAGGTTTCCGACGTCCGAACGATCAGGGATTCCCTCGTCGAACGCGGCGTCGCCGCCTCTCCGGTCTCCGCTCGCTGGGGTGCGGAGACAACCTTCGTGTGCGACCCGGAGGGGAACCGAATCGAACTCTGGTCGCCGGAATAGGGAGCCGAACCCGCCCCCGGCGATATCGGCGATGACGCTGCAGCATTTGCCCTCGCCATCCCACGTTGGCTCGTTCTGGCGCGTGCTGGCGCCCTTCGCCTGATCGGCCACGGATGCGCCCGGTGTTTCGACCGGACCCTGCCGGGGTATCGAATGCGCACGTTACGGAAGGTCATTGTATGAACATGCTCACGAACGTCGTCGGATTCGCATGGCTCGGCGCCACCCCCACCCCCACGCCGGCCGACGAAGCAGAAGAAGCGACGAACTCGCTCATCGACAGCGTGGCCGACGCCGCCCCCGCGTCGGCCTCGCCGTCGCCATCGTGGTGATCGGTTGGCTTGCGTCGCGCGGTCTGCGGTGGATCCTCCGGCGTACTTTCTCACGCAACCAGACGCCGAGCTTCGCGCAAGTGATGAGCAAGGTTGCGGGTTGGCTCCTGCTCGGCCTCGTGGTGCTGCTTGCGATCACGGTCACGTTCCCGTCGGTCAAGCCGGTCGACATGCTCGCCGGGTTGGGGTTCTTCTCGGTCGCCGTCGGCTTTGCCTTCCAGGACATCTTGGAGAACACACTCTCGGGCGTGCTGTTGCTGTTCCGGCAACCGTTCCAGAACGGCGACCAGATCGAGGTCGAGGGTCTCACCGGAACTGTCGAAGGCATCACGATCCGTGAGACGCGCATCAAGTCGTTCGGCGGAGAGCTGATCGTCATCCCCAACCGCGACGTGTACAAGAATGCGATCGTCGTGGCGACGCACTACGAGCAGCGGCGACAGAGCTTCGTCGTCGGCATCGCGTACGAGAACGACATCGAGTCGGCTCGCCGAGCGATCGTCGACACGCTGGAATTGATCGACGGAGTCGACGCCGATCCGGCGCCCGTCGCATTCGTCGAAGAACTCGGTGCTTCGACGGTCAACATCACGGCGCTGTTCTGGGCCGACTCCCGACGATTCGATGCCCGTCGCATGCGGGCGACCGCCATGCAGGCCGTCAAAGAACGTCTCGACGAAGATGGCATCGAGATGCCCTGTGACATCGTCGCCCTCCAGGCGACACCGAGTTTCCAAGCGGCAGTGCAGGGTGACTCGGAGCTGACCCCTGCGGGCAGCGTGAAGGCCTCGGCCGGCGCCTCGTCGAACGGATCCGGCCGATGAAGCTCGCCACCCGGATCGACGACGCTCAGGGCGATCGGCCGTGGCTGTCGTTTCCTCTCGCCGTCATCAAGCGCTTCTCAGAGCACAACGGCGGCCGACTGTCAGCGGCGGTCGCGTTCTTCGCCTTCTTCAGCATCTTCCCGCTGCTCGTCGTCTTCGTCAGCGTGCTCGATCTCGTGCTCGAGGGGAACCCGGAGCTACGTGCCGATCTCGTCGATTCGACGCTCGGGAACCTGCCGCTGATCGGGTCGCGAATCGACGCCCCTGCGAGTGCAGCCAGCGGCGGCATCGTTCCGATCGTGATCGGTCTCGCAGTCGCGCTGTGGGCCGGACTGGGTGTCACGTCGTCGCTGGACAGTGCCTTCGCGACCGTGTGGGACGTCAGGCCTGATCGTCGTCCGAACTTTCTGATCGCCCGCGCCCAGGGTCTCGTGGCATTGCTGGCGATCGCACTGCTCGTCGCGTTGTCGACGCTGGTCGGCAACATCGCAGCGCTGCTCGGAGCCGGCGTGATCGCCTTCGTGATGGGTGTCCTGCTCAACCTCGTCGTCAACGTGCTCGGGCTGCTCGCACTCTTCTACTTCCTGACTCCGAACGACTACCCATGGCGCTCTCATGTCCCTGGTGCGGTCGTCGGCGGTGCGGGCGTCCTCGCGCTCCAGCAGTTCGGCTCGGCGATCGCTCGCCGCTACGTCGAGAACGCGAGCGACACGTACGGGACGCTGGCCGTCGTCATCGGGCTGCTCGTCTGGCTCCACTTCGTCACCCCGCCTCCTCATCCTCTCCGCCGAAATCAACGCGGTCAAGGCACGCTCGTTGCATCC
>JBBKWQ010000346.1:0-2542 GCA_037969115.1 Ilumatobacteraceae bacterium | reverse complement strand
CGGCGTGGCTACCCGAACGGAAACGTGCGGCGGTTCGGGTGCGGTCCGTCATGAGATGAGCGACTGATCATGCGCAACCGAACTCCTCGGTCGATGACGGCCAGGCCTCGACTCCGTCGGCGGTGACGACGAAGGCGATGAGGCGATCGTTCGACAGCCACAACCGGCGTCCTTGCTGTTGGTAGCCGGTATCGATCGCATCCGACGGCAACTCGGCGTCAGCATCAAATGGGGCGACGAAGCCCCTACCGTCGAGCACGTCTTGTGGGTCTGAGATGTAACCCTGTCCGTCGACTCCGAGGAACGTCGCCGATTCCCACGCGCAGTGCTCCGGGCCGCGCGACGAGGTAATCACGGAGGTGGGAACCCGGTTGCCAGCAGCGTCCTGCCACACCTCACGAGGAGACTCGTCATCGGTGGAGGGATCGAACTCTGCAGGGTCGCAAGTAGCGAACGTTTCGATCGCCCATTCGTCGTCGCTCTCTAGTTCGACTTTCGTGCTGTCGGCGGTCACGAGCGCAGCCTTGGCGACACCGGTGACGTCGTAGGTGTACAACACTCGACCCTCATCCCTTCCCACTGCGACGAATCCCTGGTCGGGCATTCCGAGCGCCCCACTGTCGATCATGTCGTTGAGCGCTTCGCCAGGGTCGGATCCACTGCCAAGAGGCCCGAAGTCCGACGTCCAGCCGCCTTGGTGGACGCCGTAGTTGCAGTCGATGAAGTTCGCAACGGCGCCCGCTCTGACGGAAGGATCAGGGTCGTTGGCGACTGGGGGTTTCGAGAGATCGACCAGCGGCAGCGACTTCGACGGCGTGTCGGACTGTTCGCCGGGCGCTGCGTCGTCCGGCGATGAGTCGCCGCAGCCAGCGAGCAATGCGACAGCCACGGCGGCGCACACTCCGGCTTTCGCTGAGCTCCAAGAGCGAAGCGCAAGCGGCGCAACTGATTGCCATGCGCGTCGAGAATTCGTCATCGTCTCTTTGACGCTACGAAGATCGGAACGGTTCCCAACGGAGGCATCCTCGACAATCCGACACCACACGAGAGGCCGCCTCAGCCACGCATATCGCTCGCTCCCCACCACCGCGCGACCCCGCTCCTGATCGGCACTTCTTCGGGCGGCCATCCGCACCAGAATGCGCGGGTCGGTCATCGCGGAGGAGCCTCAGTTGGGTGCCCGGAGCTCCTGGAAGTAGTAGAACGCCCGCTCGTTCGTCTCGGGTTCGATCGACGAGTAGCCATGTCGCTCGTAGAAGCGTTGGGCATCAACGTCGCCCTCGTCGACGTTGATCTCGATTGCGTCGATGCCGAGCGTGAGTGCGTGGTCAGAAAGCAGGCTGAGGATTGCCGAACCGGTTCCCTCGCTACGACGATTCGGATCGACGTACAGCTCATCAAGCAAGCCGACTCGCCCTGAGTACCAAACGTTCGGCCTGACACTGACGAGCGCCACAGCGAACGCCGGACTGCCCGCGAGAATTGCGAACATGGACTCGCCCGCGAGGAGAACAGCAAGACGTTCCCTCAGTACGTCGGCGCCTGGAGAGGGTGTCTCGAATTCGGTGTTGAAGTCGTGGAGAAGCCGACCGACCTCGTCGGCCTCGCTCGCGTCGGCCAGGCGAGGAGTGTCGTTGTGATCCACGATGACGAGGCTAGATCGAGGCGGACGCCCATCTGGATCGACTCACCAGCGGCGTCGCTATCGGCATGCAAACCGCTCGCAACAACTCCCACAGGACGACAGCGAACCCGAGAAAGATCGGCACATCTTCGGGCGACGAGGTGCTCGTGAACGTGCGAGGTGAGGGGACGCACCGATGTGTTTCGGATGCCGTCGGCTATTGGCTTGCTCGGCTCAGACTGGGCTCCACCGGGTGAGTGATGCAACGGTGCGTCCCGAAGTCTGCGCTGCGCTGGCGAGCCGCTGAATCGTCGTGCGGGTCGAGGAACGACGCCCGGTCCTCTGCTCGGCGACGAGTGCCATGTCGACGCGAATCGTTCCGGTGCCCGCATCCGCAAGTGGCGTTCCCTCGACCCGGGAGTCAATGATGAACATCTCGGGTGAGTCACCGGTCCACGAGATGAGGGCCAGTACGCGTCGGCCTCGGCATCGGCCGCAGTTCGAAGGCGTCGAATCGTCGACGCCGCCACACCGACTTCTCGTGCCAACGCGGTCATGGTCAGGCCACGCTCGTCGCGCAGTTGATCGATCCGGCAACTCAACTTGGCCAGATCGAACGGCTGCCTGCAACCATGCATGGGTGTCACTCTAGGTGTGACGCACTGAGCGCCGGTCGAAGCCTCAGAGCGATCAGAACTACGGCAAGACAGCGGCACCGTGACCGCTCATGATCGGCACGTTCGATCGGTCCGACCGGCCCATAATGCTCAAGCAGTTGGGCGCCGAGGGCGTCTCCTAACGCCGGGTTGGTGACGGTTACGAGGTGCCCCACAATGCCTACTCGATGCCGCGCCGGAGGATGGCTCTGGTCGCCGGATGACGGCGCTTCTTGCCGGCTGCCGCTACTGGGCGAGCCTG
>JBBKWQ010000345.1:0-3519 GCA_037969115.1 Ilumatobacteraceae bacterium | reverse complement strand
CAGCAGCTCCCGTCGTCCTGACCGGCAATCGCAGACTGGTGTCAGCGCAGCCGATCGGCGAAGGCGCCGAGGCGCGACGATGGGAACCCGAGCCGCTCCGCTGGATCGGCGTGACCTCGATGCTGCGCCTGACCGCTGTGGCCGACCGCGCGGAGGCACGCACGGGTCGATCGTCGCGCCTCGGCGCCTTCGCCGATCGGCTGCGCTGACACCAGTCTGCGATTGCCGGTCAGGACGACGGGAGCTGCTGCGTGATGCAGTGGATGCCGCCGCCGCCGTAGGCGAGGACACGGCTGGACACTCCGACGACGAGATGGTCGGGGAACGCCTCGGCGATGATCGCCAGCGCGTCGGCGTCGTTCGGATGATCCGCAGTCGGCACCACGACACCGCCGTTGGCGACGTAGAAATTGATGGAGCTGTTGCGATAGGTGTCGCCGTCGATGTCGAAGTACGACTGCTGCGGCACCTCGATCACGTCCAGTGGGGCACCCTTGGTGTCGACCGCGCTGCGCAGCACGTCGAGGTTGGCTGCCATGCGCTCGTGGTTCGGATTGGTCGGTTCATCGCACGACTGGGTGATCACCACCCCGGGGCGCACGAACGCGCACACGTTGTCGACGTGGCCGTCGGTGTGGGTGTCCTCCACGAGACCCCACGGCAGCCAGACGACGGTGTCCACGCCGAGCGTGCGGCGCCATTCGTCTTCGATGTCCGCGCGGCTCAACGCAGGATTGCGGCTCGGGTGCAGCACGCACTGCTCGGTGGTGACAAGGGTGCCCGCGCCGTCAACGGTGATCGACCCGCCTTCGAGCACCATGTCCGACCCGCGTCGCGTCTCGTCGAGATGATCGAGCAGCGCGGTGGCCACCGCAGCGTCGGAGTCGAAGGGCACGAACTTCTCGCCCCACGAATTGAACACGAAGTCCACGCCAGCGCGATGACCGTTGCGGTCGAGCGTGAAGATCGGTCCCGAATCGCGCAGCCAGGAATCGTCGATCGGCAACTCGATCACGGTCACCTCGCCGGGGAGCATGAGCCGGGCGTGTGCCGAATGCCCGGGTGCCGCGATCATCGTCACCGGCTCGAACGCGGCGATCGCTGCAGCGGTGTTCGTGTAGTCGACCACCGCCGCATCGAACTGCTCGTTCCACAGCTCCTGTCGAGTCGGCCACGCCATCAGGCAGCCGTCGTGAGGCTCCCACTCGGCCGGCATCCGCCAGCGATCGGTCGAGTCGGCGGACGCGCTCACCGCCGCTCCGTGATCCGACCGTACGCGTCGGGCCGCCGGGTCGAGATCAGACCGAAGTCGAGCCAGTCCTCGCGCTGGCCGATGTCGATCTGCGCCACCAGCACCGCCGCACGATCACGGGGCGCCTGCACAATCGTGCGGCCGTACGGGTCGGAGATGAATGACGAGCCGTAGAACGTGAGCGGGCCTTCGGCGCCGGTGCGATTGACCGCCACCATGAACGTCGCATTCGCCAAACCGTTTGCCGCGATCATCTGGTGCCACATCGGTTGGGAATCGAAACCAGGGCGGTGCGGTTCGCTGCCGATCGCCGTCGGGTAGACGACGACCTCCGCGCCATCGAGGGACATCACTCGTGCCAACTCGGGGAACCACTGATCCCAGCAGGTCGGGAATGCGAAGCGGGCACCGGCCACGTCGGTCACCGGACATCCGGTGTCGCCGGGTTCGAAGTACTCGTCCTCGTGGTAGTACGCGAATTCGGGGATGTGGGTCTTGCGGGTGCGGGTCACGAGGCTGCCGTCGGCGTCCACGCACACGGCAGTGTTGAAGCCCACACGGCCGGAGCGCTCGTACAGCGACGCGTGGACGGCGACGCCGTGCTCCGCTGCCAGTGAACGCGCCAGCGTGACGGTCGGGCCGCTCTCCACGTCCTCGGCGAAGCGGTCGAGTGCATCCGCCACGTCGGGCGACACGCAGAAGTACGGCGACAACGTCAGCTCCTGGAGCAGCACCACCTGGGCGCCCTCAGCGGCAGCGCATGCCACGCCGTCGCGCAGGGTCGCCTCGTGCGCAGACTGGTCGGGGTTCCACGCGCACTGCACGGCGCCGATCCGCAACGGTCGTTCCTGCGTCCGATCACCACGAAACGGCGAGTCGAGCGCCGTGTCGGAAATAATCAGTTCGAAGTCGTCGGGCATGTCGTCCCCTTTACGAGTCGAAGCCCAGGCCGAGGCGGTCGAGCGTGCGGAGCCACGCATTTCGGCGACCGCTCTGGTCCTCTCGGTTGAGGGACCAGCGGGTGGCCTGGATCCCTGCGAATCGGAACGGTTCGGGCGGAAATGGCAACGGCTTGGACTTCACGAAGTCGGTCTGGGTCGCGACGGACGTGCGACCCTGGAGCATGTCGAGCATCGTCGACGCCGCGAACCGGGTGGCGGCGACGCCGAGCCCGGTGTATCCCACCGCATAGGCCACGCGATTCCGCATCGCCGAGCCGAAGAACACCGAGAAGCGCGTGCTCGTGTCGATGGCGCCGCCCCAGGCGTGACTGAACGCGACGTCGTCCAGTTGCGGGAACGTCTCGAAGAAGTGCTCCGACAGCTTCGCCCACGTCTCAGGGCGCGACTCGAGTTCGACCGAGGTCTTCGAGCCCCAGTAGTAGATGGCGTCGTAGCCACCCCACAGGATCCGGTTGTCGGCGGTGAGCCGATAGTAGTGGAATTGATTCGTGATGTCGGACAGACCCTGTCGGCGATGCCACCCGATCCTCGCCATCTGCTCGGGCGAAAGCGGCTCGGTGACGAGGCAGTAGTCGTAGACCGGGACCATGTACCGCCGAACCCGCTTCAGCAGCGGCTTGTCCGCGTTCGTGCCCAGCACCACGTGCGCGCAGCGGATCTTGCCGAGCGGCGTGGTGACCAGCATTCCGACGCCGTCGGTTGCGACATCGGTGGCCTTCGAGTGCTCGTAGATCCGCACACCGAGCTCCTCGGCCACTCGTTTCAACCCCCAGGCGAGACGCGCCGGATCCACGAGTGCAGCGCGGCCGGATCGGAACAGGCCGCCGGTGTACGTCGGCGAGTTGACTTCGGCACGCATCGCGTCGCCGTCGAGCCACTCGACGGCCTGGCCCATCGAGCGCAGCGTGTCGTGCTCCTCTCGCAGTTCGTCCATGTACGACGCAGGATGTCCCTGGTGCGCGACGTCGATCACGCCCGTGCGTTCGTACGCGCAGTCGATCTGGTAGCGCTCGATGGCGGCCTCGATCTCGTCGAGGTTTGCCAGTCCCAACTCCTCGAGGACGTCGATCTCGTCGGCGTGTCGGGCGAGCCCGTTGCCGACGCCGTGCGTCAGCGACGACTCCATGAACCCGCCGTTGCGTCCGCTCGCCGCTCCGGCCACCTCGCCCTTGTCGATCAGCACGACGTCACTCGACGGGTCGCGTTCCTTGGCGATCACCGCGGCCCACAGACCGGTGTAGCCGCCGCCCACCACGCACAGGTCGCAGTGCTCGTTGCGAACGAGCGTCGGGTTGGACTCGGGAA
>JBBKWQ010000344.1:0-7391 GCA_037969115.1 Ilumatobacteraceae bacterium | reverse complement strand
GTCGGCCACGAGATCGTCGAAATCGTGCCGCCCTCGTACGAGGCGGTGCTCGACTATTGGGGCCGACTCCTGGTCAACGACATCAGCGTCCAGCGGTCGCGGCTCGACGCGGTGATGGGAAACGACGGCAAGCGAATCCTCGATGACTTTCAAGCGGGCAACCCGGTTCCGACGCTCGAATCGACATCGACGCTGCAATCACTGCGTTTCACCGCCATGCAGGAATGGTCCTCGTTCTTCTCGACTCACGCCGTGTTGCTCTCACCGACCTGGGCACAACCGGCATTCGCTCACGGCGACGACCTGGCGCACTCGGAGGAACTGCGGCATTCGACCCTCCGTCCGGTGCATCCGGCCAACTTCTTGGGAATACCTGCCGTAGTCGTTCCGCATGGCTTCGCCGACGGGCTTCCGGTCGGTGTCCAGGTCATCGGCGACCGATTCACCGATCTGCGATGCCTCGACATCGCCGCACAGATCGAGGCCGGCACACCGCAGGCCACGCCGATCGATCCGGTGCGGTAGCCGCCATGGCAGACAGCCTCGTCCTGCTCGATCTGCCGGGTGGCCCCGACTTCGTGAAGGCGCTCGAGCGGGTTTGGAACCGCGGTGACGCGGCACTTCCGCTCGATCAGCGACTCCCGGAAGGGCGCTCAGCCGCAATCGTCCGGGCACTCGAGCCATCGTCCGTGATCGACCGCAACGGCATCGAAACCGACCTGACCGGTGGCCGCCCCGTCGAGCACGGTGATGCCCTCGTGGTCGCCACCAGCGGTACGACCGGCGATCCGAAAGGTGTGGTTCTCACCCACGAGGCGGTCGCCGCTTCGGCGGCAGCGACCAGCTCACGACTCGATGTTCGTGCAGACGACCATTGGCTCGCATGCCTGCCACTGAGCCACGTCGGCGGGCTCGCGGTGGTGACCCGCGCGCTCCTCACCGGCACGCGTCTCACCGTGCTTCCGGGCTTCGACGCCGCAGCGGTCCAGTCAACCGAGGCAACGCTCGTGTCACTCGTGAGCACCGCGCTGCGACGGATCGACCCGACGCGGTTTCGCACGATCGTCCTGGGTGGATCGAGGCCGCCGGCCGACCGGCCGACCAACGCCGTCACCACCTATGGCATGACCGAAACCGGAAGCGGCGTGGTGTACGACGGCAGGCCGCTCGACGGCGTCGAGGTCCGTATCGTCGACGGCGAGGTCCGGCTGCGATGTCCGATGCTGATGCGGTGCTATCGAGACGGTTCGTCACCCGTCGTCGACGGTTGGTATCCGACCGGCGACCTCGGGGAATGGAACTCGGACGGAACGCTCTCGGTCGCTGGACGCCGAGACGACCTCATCATCACCGGCGGCGAGAACGTCTGGCCGGAAGCGGTGGAGGCGGTGCTGCTCCGACATCCGCTCGTCGACGACGTCGTGGTGCGCGGCGAGCCCGACGCAGAATGGGGACAGACCGTGATCGCCCACGTCGTGGCGACCGGCGAAACCCCCACGCTCGAGTCGATTCGCGACTTCGCTCGCCGTCACCTGCCTGCCTACGCCGCGCCCAAACGCCTCGAGATCGTACGTGCCGTTCCTCGCACGGCCCTCGGAAAGGTCATCCGGTTGCCAGCGGCCGATCGTTGACGCCGGCAGCACGCCCGGCGTCGAGGTCACCCACGTTCGCGGCGAAGACAGCGTGAAACTACCGGGATGGCTGTTCGTGGACGAAGCCTGCGGGAGGTGGGCCATGCCAGAACAGCGACGACAACAGATCGAGCTCGCGTGCTCGCATCGTTGCCGCTTCGTCGGCCTCGGCGTGGTCGTGGCCAAGCACGTGCAGAACGCCATGCACCACCAGCAGTGCCAGTTCGTCATCGAGCGTGCCGGTGTGCGACGGTGCGGCTGCGGCGGCCATGGCGGGACAGATCACGACGTCACCGAGGAGACGTGGTCCGACATCGGCGCCCGCATGCTCCGGCCCGGCCGCATCGAGCGGGAACGAGAGCACATCGGTTGGTCCGCTCTGACCCATGTGTTCCTCGTTGAGCGAGGCGATCTCGGCCTCTTCGACGAAGGTGAGCGTCAACTCCCCCGACTCGCCCTCGACCGACAACGTTGCGAGCGCGAGCGCAATCCAACGTTGCAGATCGATCTCGATCTGATGCTGCTCGTCGGCACCGACCACGGTTGGTTCGGGCACCGTCGGGGTCACGGCCTCGTGGTGGTGCTGTTCGAGTTGGGTCCAGCGGGTTGTGATTCGTAAGCGGCGACGATGTCAGCGACGATTTGATGACGCACCACATCGTTCGAAGTGAGGTGGACGAACGCCAGATTCTCGACGCCGCCGAGAATCCTCTCGAGGCCTCGGACGCCGCTGCGACCGTCGGGCACGTCGACCTGCGTGGCGTCGCCGGTGACGACGACCTTCGACCCGAAACCGATTCGAGTGAGAAACATTTTCATCTGCTCGGGCGTGCTGTTCTGAGCCTCGTCGAGGATGATGAAGCTGTTGTTCAGCGTGCGACCACGCATGAAGGCCAACGGCGCAACTTCGACGGTGCCACGTTCGAGAAGCCGCTGCGCCCCTTCGACGTCGACCATGTCGTACAACGCGTCGTAGAGAGGACGCAGGTACGGGTCGATCTTCGCCATCAGATCGCCAGGGAGAAATCCCAACCGTTCGCCGGCCTCGACAGCCGGCCGTGTGAGGATGATCCGCTCGACCTGCTTCGCCTGGAGCGCCTGAACCGCCATCGCCACGGCCAGCCACGACTTGCCGGTGCCTGCAGGACCGATTCCGAAGGTGATGATGTTCCGGGCGATCGCGTCGACGTATCGCTTCTGACCAGCGGTCTTGGGCCGCACCTGTCGGCCCTTCGCGCCCCGAAGCACCTGATGCGTGAGCACCTCGGTCGGGCGTTCATCTGCTCGAACCATGGCGATGACGCGATTGAGCGACGCCTCGTCCAACTCGTGACCGCGCTCGAGCAGCCCCACCAGCTCTTCGAACAATCGGCCGACTCTGGCCGATTGAGCGCCACGAACGGAGACCTCGTTCCCACGAACCGAGATGTCGGTCTCGGGGAACTGTTCCTCGATCTGGCGGAGATTTCCGTCTCGTTGTCCGACGAGCGATGACATCAGATGTGGACCGGGTACCACCACCGTGGTGACGATGTCGGTTGATGTCATACGGAACAGGGCTCAGACGCCGAACTCATGCAATCCACCGTAGCGCTCCCACACCACCGAACGGGGTAAGAGTTCGTGGAAGAAATTCCTACGGATTCTTGACGATCCGTCCGATACATGATCGTGCGGGTCGCTGAGGCGGTCCAGATAATGGACTTGGCGGCGGTGCCGGGTCCGCGAGCGGACGGAGCAGCACATGGAACGGGTGACGGGAGGTATCGCTTGGGCATTCGCTTCGTGCGCGCTTCTGGCGCTGATGCTCGTGCCACTCGCTGGTGACCGCGGGATCCAGGTCGCGACTTCGATGGTCATCCTGACCTCGATCGCAGCGTGTTTCGTGGCCGTGAAGTTCCATCGGATCAACGTGTTGTACGCCCTGGCGCTCGTCACGGCGGCGGCCTACCTGGTGCTCTCAGCGCTCTTCGACGAGTTGGACATCACCACCGACGTCAGATGGCAACCAGGGCTGTCCAACATGCTCACGAACATCGCCATCACCCTTGCGCTGATCACCGCCGTCCGCGCACGACGTGGACCCTTCACGACCCGCGAGATGCTCGATGGCGCATCCGTAGCATTCGGCGCCATCGCCGTGAGCTGGCTCCTCGTCGCGAATCCCCTGCAGGAACGCTCCGATGTCGCCTTGCTGCCGGCGTTGCTGAACGCCGGCGTCATCCCGTTCAGCGTCATCCTCTTCGGTCTCACCGCAGCACTTTTCGCCAGCGGCGTCCAGGAGAAGCCACCGATGTGGTTCGTCGCCGCGGGGATCCTGCTCAACCTGATGGCCGAAATCACGCGCAGCCTCATCAAGACCGGCGCCATCGACCCCATCGCTTCACACCTGGTCAACGGGTGCATCATCAGCGCCATCATGTTTGCATCCGCTGCGATCATGCATCCGACGGTGGTCGATCTCGTCACACTCCGGCCGCAGTTGTTCCGCAAGCCGGCCGGCCGGGTCAGTGTTCGCGTGATCCTCGTGGTGATCACCTTGCTCACACCCATCACGTTGATCGCGGCGACCTCGGCGACCTCGATGCTCGACACCGTGATCCGCGTCGCCATCGCACTCATCCTGATCGGCATGACAGCCGGCCGGATGCTGCACGAGGCCGCTTCGTCACAGCGCGCCAATCAGGAGATCCTCGACCGTCTGCACCGCGACGAGCTGACCGGCCTGCCGAATCGGTCTCAGCTGATCATCGAGATCAACGAAGTACTCGAGGCGACGTGGCGAAGCGATCGCCGGCCGACACTGATGCAACTCAATCTCGACCGATTCAAGAACATCAACGACACCCTCGGCCACGCACTTGCGAACCAGGTGCTCATCAAGGTCGCAGAACGGCTGTGCTCGGCTGCCGACACGTTTGGAGCAACCGTGGCACGCACGGGCGGCGACGACTTCACACTCCTCGATCCACACGCCACGTCGTCGTCACAGGCACTCGTTCATGCCGAAGCCGTTCAGCGTGCGCTCAATGAGCCGATCCACGTCTACGAGCACACCGTGTTCGTGACAGCGAGCATCGGCCTGGCGACCACACCGAAGACCCGCACGATCGACGCCGACGAGTTCCTCAGGCGGGCAGACATCGCGGCAAACCGTGCCAAGTCGTCCGGCCAGGACTGCATCGCGGTCTTCGACGACTCGATGCAGGCGAACCTCGCAACGCGCATGGACGTGGAGCACGCGCTGCACGGTGCCATCGATCGTCACGAAATGACGTTGTACTATCAGCCGATCGTCGAGACCTCCAGCGGCGAGACGAACGGGCTCGAGGCGCTGATTCGATGGAAGCGCGGCGACCGGATCGTTCCACCCGCCGAATTCGTGCCGATCGCAGAAGAGTCCGGCGTGATCACCACCCTGGGTACGTGGGTCATGCTGGAAGCGCTCACCGACCTGGGTCGTTGGATCAGCGATGGCACCGTGCCACCGACGACCACCATGTCGGTCAACGTGTCGCCGAGACAGCTCGCCGATCCCGACTTTCCCGACATCGTCGCCGAAGCGCTCAATCGATCGGGAATCTCTCCGAGCCTGCTGTGGATCGAAGTGACCGAATCGATGATGCTCGCCGAACCCGACCTGGCACGACGCACACTTCGCCGTGTCAGGGCAATGGGTGTCCGACTCGCACTCGATGACTTCGGCACCGGCTACTCGTCGCTCTCCATCCTGCAGAGCTTCCCGATCCAGCGCATCAAGATCGACCGCGCGTTCGTGCGAGGCGTCGCCGAGCCCGGACACGACCAATCACTCGTCCGAACCATCGTGGCCATGGGTGACTCGATGGGACTCGACGTCGTCGCCGAAGGTGTTGAAGAGATCGAGCAGTTGCAGGCACTCCGTGACATGGGTTGCGCAAAGGCACAGGGTTTTCTGATCAGCCATCCCGTACCGACCGAGGCGATGCGTTCGACGATCCGGGCGCTCGCCGACCTGCAATCGCTGTCGATGTTCGACTCGTACGCCGAACAGACCATCTGAGCATTCTCGACCCCACGATGCATCTGTGTCGCTCTGGCAGGTTGTCGTGAGCGGGCCCGCGCAACAGCGGTCGACGACCGGTTCGAGCGGACGACGGCCGCAGCGCCCGGCCGAAACAGAAAGAGCCCCTGAACAGGTTCGAAGACCTGCCCAGGGGCTGGAGGCGACGCCGGGAATCGAACCCGGGTAGACGGCAGGCGCTCGACCTCACGCGGCGGGACCAGTACCGTGCGGATCGTGCCGTCGGACTCGACGATCGACCAGTCTGCGATCGCCTTCAGCACGTCGCCCACGCCGAACGTGTTGGCGCGTGCGCACAGGCCGTCCTCCGAATCGACGAGGTCGCGGAACAGTCGCTCCTGCAGTTCGTCGGGGAGAACGTCGACGGCGATCGCCCGATCGGTACGGCCGAAGCACGCGTCGAGGTCGAGGCCGACCCGATCGGCCCGCTCCTGCCACGACGCTCGCAGTTCCGCCGGGTTGCTGGCGACCTTGTCGGCACGAGTCGACACCGCGACGGTGTCCTCTTCGTGGTGGGAGATGGTCCGTCCGAGGCGCTCCTCGAGTGCCTTGCGCACCTCGTCCATCTCGTTGCGGCGCCGGGAGCAGCCCCTCGGAAGCAACGGTCTCACACCGCCGTCGCGCCACCGATGCGTGCCGATCGAGATACCCGATGGCCACCTTGTTCGCTGTCGACAACGCGTCGACGATCTGCTGCTGACGTGGCCCATCCGAGAGCATCGCGATGAGCCCGATCGACTTCTCGATGGTGAGTGTGAGATCGAACCCGACGCGGGCGACGGGTGGTTTCCGGCGCTCCGCGAAGTCGGCGAGGTCGTCCCGCCGTATCCGGAAGTCGCCGTTGTCATCACGACGAGACGACAGACTAGCTCTCGATCGGTTCGACGCCGGCCTCTCCCCCGCTGCGCACAGGCGGCGGACATATCGAGCCGAGACGCCGAGCAGGTGTGCCCCTTCGGAGACGGAGAGTTCGTCGTCGGCCGACCCAGATGAGCGGACGGCTGTTGCGTCGATCGGTCGTGATGCTGCTTCAAGGAGACGCGTCACCTCACGATCGGGAACGAGTGGCCCGTGGACCGGGTCGGCGACGGAGGCGAGTCCCTCGACGGTAGTGACACCGTCGCTGTCGCCGCTGAGCCCGACGGTGACGAGATCCTCGATCTCGCTGTGATCCACACCGAGCAATCGCGCGGCGTCGCCGAGCGTGTAGAGCGCCTGACCTTGTTCGTCGAAACGGGCTGCGGTTCCGACGGCGAGATGGGAACGCTGCGACGACCCACGGGCAGTGACGAGCCGCTCCCCCGTCATCGGGTGCCGCCCTTCGAGCACGCTCTGGAACGACTCGCGATCGACGACGCCCGACAGGTTGCGGAATCCGGTTCCGGCGCCGAGCCACCGGCCCGGTCCCTCGACGGAGTCTGCGTAGTAGCGCCCTGCGCCGTTCATCCCATTGGATGCGGGCGCGAGCAACGCAGCGCCGCGGTCACCTTCGTTGCCCTCCAGATAATCGACGACCGCGGCAGCGACACCTGCGACCGGCCGGCCGGCGGCCCCGAGTGGCGTCACCGTCAGTCGCATGTGACAGCCGATCGGTCGCCACCGACACGCGATCGACCGGCGCCGACGGTCGTCGGTTCGGCGATAGAGGTCGTGCGCCGACCAATGGCGGCGCAGGTTCCCCGGAGGGGAACCTGCAA
>JBBKWQ010000343.1:0-6816 GCA_037969115.1 Ilumatobacteraceae bacterium | reverse complement strand
GCCGACGCCTCGGGAACCTGCCCACGGACCCACAGCACCAGGAGCGCCAACGAGTGCTTGCACGGCAGTTTTCTGCTCGGGCAGGTGCACCGCCAGGCCACCGCAACGTGGTCGACCATCGTGTCGTACGGTTCGGCTCCCGAGCCTCGGCAGCGACCCCACAAGGCGGAATCGTCGGCGCCCAATCCGCCCCACAGCGCGGGAGACGCGGTGGACTCGGCCGCGCTCATCGAACGCGGCGACGGCGCCACTGCAGCCACCTGTTCGATGGTCCACCGCCGATTGGCATCGATCACGAACATCGACGTTACCCAGTGGGTCTCGCAGCGGGTCCCGCATCTCGCCGATACGGTGGACACATGAGTGACCAAGTGATTTCAGCGTCGCGGACGATCAACGCTCCGGCCGAAGCGATCTTCGATCTGCTCACCGATCCGAGCCGTCATGCCGATTTCGACGGATCGGGCATGGTGCAGAAAAGTCGCGGTGGGCAGGTCCGCCTCACCCTCGGTTCGCAGTTCGGGATGGACATGAAAATGGGGTTCCTCCCCTACCGGATCACCAGCACGGTCGTCGAGTACGAGGAGAACCGGCTCATCGCGTGGGCCCATCTCGGCAAACATCGCTGGCGCTACGAGCTCGAACCCGTCGACGGCGGCACGAAGGTCACCGAGTCGTTCGACTGGTCGACTGCCATCAGTCCGAAGGTGATCGAGCTCATGGGTTATCCGAAGAAGCATCAGAGCAGCCTCGAGAACACGCTCGTTCGCCTCGCTGAGGTGGCGGAGCAGCCGGCGTGACAGCTGGTTCCGACGTCACGATCGATCTGTACTGGCGGCCCGGCTGCGGTTTCTGTTCGATGTTGCGGCGCGGTCTCGCGAAGCGAGGGATCGACACCGTCGATCACAACATCTGGGACAGCGCCGCCGACGCCGACGTCGTTCGACAGCACGCTCGCGGCAACGAAACCGTTCCGACCGTCGTGATCGCCGGCATCGGACTCGTCAACCCCACGGTGGGTCAGGTCGAAGCACTCGTCGCCGAACATGCACCCCACCTTCTTCCGCCCGACGATCAACGCAAATCGAGTCTGCTCGACCGTCTTCGCGGCAGCTGACCGTCCCGAGCAAGCGGCACGGGCTACCGGAACCTGAACACGGACGCTCACGCTGCACTCGACCGCCGTTCAGGTCTCGCGATCGCAGGCGTGCAAGTACGCTCAACGTCATGACTGATCCGCGGCTCGCAGGCACCCAGATCGCCGATTCGGTGATCGACCTGATCGGCAACACGCCCCTCGTGCGCATGCGGCGGATCATGGAGGAGGACCAACTTCCGGCGGTGCTCGCCATGAAAATGGAGACCACCAATCCGGGTGGTTCGTCGAAAGATCGTCCGGCCCTGGAGATGATCCTCGCGGCCGAGCGCGATGGCGACCTGAAGCCCGGTGGCACCATCGTGGAGCCCACCAGCGGCAACACCGGAGTCGGCTTGGCCATCGTGGCGGCCCAGCGTGGCTACAAGTGCGTGTTCGTCATGACCGACAAGGTGGCTCCCGAGAAGATCGACCTGCTCAAGGCATACGGGGCCGAAGTCGTCGTCTGTCCGGTCGCCGTCGAACCCGACGACCCGACCAGCTACTACAAGGTGGCCGAGCGCCTCACCGACGAGCTCCAGGCGTTTCGTCCCAACCAGTACGCCAACCCGCACAATCCGATCGCCCACGAAAAGACCACGGGTCCGGAGTTGTGGGAACAGACCGCTGGTCGCATCACCCATTTCGTCGCCGGCGCCGGCACGTGTGGGTCGATCACCGGTACCGCTCGTTACCTGAAGTCGATGAACCCGAACATCAAGATCATCGCCGCCGACCCCGAGGGCTCGGTGTTCTCCGGAGGCTCGGGGCGCCCCTATCTGGTCGAGGGCGTGGGTGAGGATTTCTTCCCGGCCGCCTGGCAGCCGGAGCTCTACGACGAGATCATCCCGATCAGCGACGAGGAAAGCTTCCTCACGGCACGCCGGGTGAGCCAGGTCGAGGGCATCCTCATCGGCGGTTCCGGTGGCATGGCGGCCGCCGCTGCCATCCAGGTCGCCAAGAGCGGCGGACCTGACGACATCGTCGTCGTGTTCAACCCCGACTCGGGACGTGGCTACCTGTCACGAGTGTTCGACGATTCGTGGATGGCCAACTTCGGGTTCCTGCGCGAGTGCGACCAGTGCGTCGGCGCCGTGCTCGACACTCGCAGCGCCACGCTCGACTCCCTGCTGTACGTGAATCCGACCGAAACGGTTCGGGTTGCGATCGAGCGCATGCGCGCCAGCGGCGTCAGCCAGCTTCCGGTGTGCAAGAACACGCCACCGTTCGCCGCCGCCGAGGTGTCCGGGTCGGTCGACGAACTCGACCTGATGGACACCATTCACAGCCAGCCCGGCGCGTTGGACATGACCGTCGACCAGGTCATGAGCCCGAAATTGCCCACCATCGGAGCGGGTCAACGGCTCGAGCTCGCGATCGAGATGCTGAGCTCGGCGCCGGCACTGCTGGTGTTGTCGGGCGGCCGCCCGCTCAGCGTGCTCACACGTACCGACGTGTTGTCGTACTTCGAAGCCGTCGCCACGACCTGACGATCGGAATCGACACCCTGAACATCGAACGAACCGGAAGGCATCATGGGCGAACTTGACGAGCAAGCGGGCTGGAGTTTCGAGACTCGCGCGATCCACGTGGGCCAGGAGCCCGACCCGTCGACGGGTGCAGTGGTCACCCCGATTTCGCTGTCGACCACGTTCGCGCAGGAAGAGGTAGGCATCCACAAGGGGTACGAGTATTCGCGATCGGGCAATCCGACGCGCACTGCGATGGAATTGCAGATCGCGGCGCTCGAGCAAGGTCGTCACGGCCTGGCCTTCGCGAGCGGACTCGCGGCCGAGGACAACATCATGCGCCTGCTTCGGCAAGGTCAGCGGGTCCTGCTCGGCAACGACGCGTACGGAGGCACGTTCCGGCTCATCTCGAAGGTCTGGGCGCCGCTCGGGTTCCCGTGGACCGCTGTCGATCTCACCGACATCGACGCCTTGGTGGCCGACTGGCCCGACGACACCGGCATGATCTGGCTCGAATCACCCACCAATCCTCTCTTGGCGTGTTTCGACATCGAAGCCATCGCGGCAATCGCCCACGAGCGCGGCGCACTGGTCGTGGTCGACAACACGTTCGCCACGCCATATCTCCAGCAGCCGCTCACACTGGGCGCAGACGTCGTCGTGCACTCGGCCACCAAGTACCTGGGCGGGCACAGCGACGTCGTCGGCGGATTCATCGCTGCGAACGACGACGACATCGCAGACCGACTCCGCTTCACGCAGAATGCGGCCGGTGCCGTACCCGCGCCGTTCGACTGCTATCTCGTGCTGCGGGGTGTGAAAACGCTGGGCGTGCGCATGGATCGCCATTGTGAGAACGCTCGGGCGATCGTCGATCTGCTCGCCGGGCACAACGCCGTCGAGCGAGTGTTGTATCCACAGCTGCCCGACCACCCCGGGCACGAGGCGGCCGCCAAGCAGATGCGTGACTACGGCGGCATGGTGAGCTTCACCCTCCAGGGTGGCGAGAGCGCAGCCCGCAAGGTGGCGGCCTCGACCACGTTGTTCACGCTGGCCGAGTCGCTGGGCGCGGTCGAGAGCCTGATCGAGCACCCGGGCGCCATGACCCATGCGTCGGCCGCCGGATCGCCCCTGGAAGTACCCGACAACCTCGTACGACTCTCGGTGGGAATCGAGCACCACACCGACCTCGTCGCCGATCTGGCTCAGGCGCTGGAACAACTCTGAGGTGACCACCTGACATGACCGACACCTCCCCCACGCCGATCACTCCTCCATCGTCGTCCACCGAGCGCCGACCCTTGGTGGTCGCCGCGAACCGGCTGCCCGTGAGCCGCACTGCCGACGGGTGGGTTGCGAGCCCCGGCGGGCTCGTTCGTGCTCTATTCCCCATGATCAAGGCCACCGGGGGAACTTGGGTCGGCTGGACTGGTGTGGCCGACGACTCGAGCGATCCGATCGAGATCGAGGGCGTGACGCTCCATCCGGTGCCGCTGTCGGCCGACGAAGTCAACGCCTACTACGAGGGGTTCTCGAACGACACGCTCTGGCCCTTGTACCACGATGCGATCCGGGGTTCCGGCTTCGAGGGCACCGACTGGAACGCGTATGTCGACGTCAACGACCGTTTCGCAGCGACGATCGCGAACATCGCTCCCACCGGTGCTCTGGTCTGGGTTCACGACTATCACCTCCAACTCGTGCCCCGTCTGCTGCGAGAGCAACGCCCCGACCTGGTCATCGGCTGGTTCAACCACATCCCGTTTCCGCCACTCGAGCTCTTCCAACGGCTGCCGTGGCGCAGCGAGATCGTCACGGGTCTGCTCGGTGCCGACCTGATCGGATTCCAGCGTGATGCAGGTGCCCGCAACTTCGCCGCTGCCGCACACCAGCTCGTGAACGCGGCCGGTGACGCCGACGACAACGTGATTCACTACGACGGGCACTCAACGCTCGTTGCTGCGTTCCCCATCTCGATCGACGTCGACGAGTTCGAGACGATCGCGGCCGGCCGCGCCACTCGGCGGGCCACGAGCACGATCCGAACCCGCCTCGGCGATCCCGAGGTGATCCTGCTCGGTGTCGACCGGCTCGACTACACGAAGGGCATCGGCGGTCGCCTCCGTGCCTTCGGCGCACTCCTCGACGAGGGTCGCCTCGACCCCACCCAGCACGTATACGTGCAAGTCGCAACGCCCACACGCGAGGGCGTCGATCAGTACATCGAGGAGCGCCACGAGATCGAACGGCTCGTCGGCGAGATCAACGGGCGCCACGCGCGACTCGGCTACCCGGTGGTCCACTACCTCTACCAGTCGCTGCCACTCGACGACCTGATCCCGCTCTATCGGGCCGGTGACGTGATGCTCGTGACGCCGTTCCGCGACGGCATGAATCTTGTCGCCAAGGAGTACGTCGCCACCCGCCTCGACGGTGACGGCGTGCTCGTGCTGTCGGAATTCACCGGTGCGGCGGACGAGTTGCGCGAGGCGTTGCTGGTGAACCCTCACGACGACGAGGCGCTCAAGGACACCATCGTGCGTGCCGTCGAGATGCATCGGCATGAACGCCGCGAACGCATGCAAGCCATGCGGAGCACCGTCAAGGCGAACAACGTGGCCGACTGGGCCGACTCGTTCCTCGAGACGCTCGGACGGCTGAGGTGACCGCGGCCGGTATCACTCCCGCACAGCTCGACGAACTCGTCCGCGCCGCGATGCCCTCGATCGTGATCGGGCTCGATGTCGACGGCGTGCTGGCACCGATCGTGAGTCGCGCCGGTGATGCCACGCTCACCGACGGCGTCTTCGAATCGCTCTCGGTCATCGCCGACGAACTCGAGCTGGCAATCGTGTCCGGCCGAGCGCTGGCGGACCTGGAGTTGTTGTTCAGTTTTCCCGACTCGATGAGCGTGATCGGCAGCCACGGGCTCGAGGACCGATCGAACGAATCGACGCGGCTCGATCCGACCGACGCCGACCGGCTCGCCCAGCTCACCGTGCTGGCCGACCGTGCCGCCGAGATCGCCGGTGACGGGGCCTGGGTCGAGCACAAACCGGCGAGTGTCGTGCTGCACGTTCGAGAAGTGCCCGCCGGACCTGGTGTCGAAGCCGAAGCATGGCTGCTCGGACGCGCCGCTCACGTGGCGGGCACATCGGTCAAGACGGGCCACAGTGTGATCGAGTTGATGGCGGTGCACACCAGCAAGGCCGACGCAATGGCCGACTTTCGTCGTCGTCACGGTGCCGCCACGATGATGTTCGTCGGCGACGACGTCACCGACGAGGAGGTGTTCCTCGAAGCGGAAGCGAGCGACATCACCGTGCGAGTCGGGCGTGGCAGGACCGCCGCGAAATACCGACTCGACGACACGAACGCCGTCGCCGAGTGGTTGCAGCTCATGGCGATCAGCTGCACGAGCAGCCGCTGAGCAAACGCTCAGAACAGGGTGGGCTGTTCGGCGCGAAAGACGCGCTGCACCCCCGGCCACGGCACGAAGTTGTCCATGAAGACCCAGCTTCGGCGATGGATTGCCGACGGTCCGTATCCCTGCAGTGCTGCCTTGTGCGCCGGGCACGGATACCCCTTGTTCGTATCGAACGACCAATTGGGGTAACTCTCGGCAAGCGCTCGCATCTCCCGGTCCCTGACCACTTTGGCGAGGACGCTGGCCACCGCAACGCTCAGGCAGTGCCGGTCGGCCTTCACGCGCATTTCGACGTTCGACACCGTCGGCGTCACGAAGTCCCACTTCCCGTCGCTCACCGCCGCATCGGCGGCGACACTGAGCCCGTCGATCGCGCGCTTGCATGCGAGGCGTTGGGCGGCGGCCATGCCCAACTCGTCGCACTCGACCTGGCTCGCCGCTCCGACCGACCACGAGACACACCATTCGGTCAACCTGTCGAAGATGTCTTCTCTCGATCGCTCGGTGAGCATCTTCGAGTCACGGACGCCGTTGACGCGGGTGTCTCGCGGCAGAATCGCTGCTCCCACCATGAGCGAACCCGCCCACGCCCCCCGACCGACCTCGTCGATTCCCACGACGGTGTCGTGACCGGCAGCCCACAGCTCTTGCTCGATCTTTCGGGTCGGTGCCCGCCCTGGAGCGGCCATGATGCGCGAACCTGACACTCTCGCTCAGCGCAGCGTGACGCCGGGATCGCCGGCCTCGACACTGCCGACGCGCCACCAACCGTGATCGATCAATTG
>JBBKWQ010000342.1:0-4161 GCA_037969115.1 Ilumatobacteraceae bacterium | reverse complement strand
CGTCCGAGGCGGCGATCCGCGTCGACGCGCCGACCACCTCGTCACACGGCGCGCTCGCGCAGCAGATGTTCGACAAGATCAATGCCGAGCGCCGCAGTCGCGGCCTCGCTGCCTATCTGCCGAACGCGCAGATCATCGCCGCGGCGCAGGGGCACAGCAACGACATGGCGGCTCGCTCGACGATGACCCACACCGGCTCTGATGGCTCGAACGGCGGCCAGCGGATCACCCGTGCCGGTTTCGTGTGGGGTGCCTGGGGCGAAAACGTCGCCGCCGGATTCGGCGATCCGAATGTGCTCTACGACGCCTGGTACGACAGCTCGGGACACCGTGGTCAGCTCCTCGGCAACTACCGATACGCGGGCGTTGGTGTTGCTGCCAACGGTCAGGGCGCCCTGTACTGGACGCTCGACGTCGCCAGCTGACCAGGTCAACCTTCGCGTCGCTGCCGCGGGCGCGAGCCTGCGTGACACCCCCTCGGTAGCGTGAGGGGAATGTCCCGTGACCGTGCGCCGTTCCTCGCTCAGGGCACGTGGCGCTCGGGAGCTCTGCACGTGTGGGGTTGGAACGGCTCCGGCCCGGCGTCGGCTGCGTGGCTGTACTCCGGCTTCGGGTCGAGCCGGTGGTCCGAGTCCACCAACGGTTGGCACGACAGTCCGGTGTCGTACGGCGAGCTCAGTCGGCTGCAACTCGAACTGCCCGCAGGTGGCACGCGATCTGTGTCCACGGTCAAACTCGACGCGTACGGTGCCGCCGTGTGGCTGTCCGACACGCCCGCCGGCGACGAACTGTCGCCATCGCTGGCGTGGTTCGCCGAGCTCGCCCGCCTCTCGGTCGGACTCGTGAGCACGAGCCGCATCGCGCCGGTCGTGGTCGAGGAGGGTCCGTTCACCGTGGCACGGTGGCGACCCGTCGTCGAGCCCAGGCTCCAGCTCGACATCGACGCCCTGGCGGCTGCGGCACCGCCCGTCTGTCGCAACGGCAGTGTTGCGTCGACGAATGCGATCCTGGTCAGCCTCGTCGACGGCGTCGCCCGCTCACTGCTCGGTCAGCAGGGATGGCGTCCCGAGCTGGGGCGCAAGCGAGCTGCCCGGGTGCAGGCCCTCCGTGCCGTGTTCACGGCGTTGTCGTCTCCCGACGCGGTCATTCGATCGGGTTCCGACGACTTCGCCGATGCGCTCGTCGACATCACGCGGTCGCTCGACCGTCATCAGCGCCGGCTCGCCGGCAAGCCCGTGGTCCGCCACCGGCTTCGGCTCACGATTCCGGAAGACCCAGGCGACCCGTGGGACATTTCGCTCGAACTCGTCAGCGAGTCCGATCCCGGCCAATGGTGCAGCGCCGACGACGTGTGGGCTCGCAACGTCAGAGCCACCGACGTCGCCGGCGGCGCGCAACACATCGGTCTGCTCGAGGCCGAAATCGCCGCATTGGTCGAAGCGATCGCTCCCGTCGTCCCCGGACTCGCCGACCTCGCGAGCGCTCACGAGCCGACGGGCGTCGAGCTCGAGCTCGAACTGGCCGAGGACTTCCTCGACCGAGCTCCTCACGAACTTCATCAGCTCGGTATCGAGCTGATCGGACCCGAGCACCTGGTGACCGCCAAGGTTGCGATTCGAGGTGTGGCCACGCCGTCGCAGCCCGACGATCGACGCAAACGTTTCGGGTTGGAGGCCCTCGTCGAATGGAACGCGGTGATCGACGACACACCCATCGACCCGGCCGATCTCGAACGAGCGGAGGCGGCCGGTGCCACGCTCCTGCACATCGGCCACCGATGGGTCAAGATCGACCCGGCAGGCCTCCGCCGAGCCCGCGCGGTGCTCGACGATCATCGCCGCAACCACGCCACCGTGAGCCCGCTCGATCTGTTGAAGTTCGCGTCACCGACCGACGACGATGCGCCGTTCATCGGCGTGGCGGGCGAGCTCTCCGGTGACCTCGACGATCATGCCGGCGAGTTCGGTGACGATCAGAACATCGCCCCCATCGACACCGCTTGGGTCCGCGATCTCCTCTCCGGGTTGCCCGACGAGCGCCTCGAGGAAGTCGGCGAACCCGACGGTTTCGTCGGTGAGCTGCGTCACTATCAGCGGCGTGGGCTCGCCTGGCTGCAGTTCCTCGGTCGGCTCGGCCTGGGGGGTTGCCTCGCCGACGACATGGGCTTGGGCAAGACGGCGACGACACTCGCCCATCTCGTCACGCTGCCGGGCCCGCACCTGGTGGTCTGTCCGCTCAGCGTGGTGCACAACTGGGAGGCGGAAGCAGCCAGGTTCACGCCGGGGCTCGAGGTGCTCGTGCACCACGGCGCGAGTCGTCAACGCGGCGAGCCCGCACTGTTCGGGCTCGCCGACGCCGACGTGGTCGTCACCACCTACGGGCTGATGGCCCGCGACATCGAAGCGCTCGAGGTGATCGATTGGACCACGGTGGTGCTCGACGAGGCGCAGATGGTGAAGAACTCCAGCACGCGGGCAGCCAAGGCGGTGCGGCGGTTGTCGGCCGGTCAGAAGCTGGCACTCACGGGTACGCCGGTCGAGAATCGTCTGGCCGAGTTGTGGTCGATTCTCGACGCCGTCAACCCGGGTTATCTCGGAAGTCAGACCCACTTCCGAGAGCACTACGCCACTGCGATCGAACGGCGTCAAGATGCCGACGTCGCGCAACGGCTCCGCACGCTCACCCAGCCGTTCGTGCTCCGGCGCACCAAGGCCGACAAGCGGCTCCTCCCGGATCTGCCCGACAAGATCGAGCAGATCGCTTATGCGCAGCTCACCAAGGAGCAGGCGACGCTGTACCAGCGCATCGTCGACGATCTCCTGAGGGCCGCTGACGAGGCCGAAGGCATGAAACGTCGTGGGCTGGTGCTCGCGGCGCTCACGCGGCTCAAACAGGTGTGCAATCACCCCGCGCAGGCTTTGCGGGACGGTTCTCGGTTGCGCGGACGATCCGGCAAGCTGAACCGATTCGACGAACTCGTCACCGAGTTGCTCGACGTCGACGAGCGGGCCCTCGTCTTCACCCAGTTCGTCGAGATGGGCGACCTGCTCGTCTCGCACGTGCACGACCACTTCGGCTTTCAAGCGCCGTTCCTGTCGGGCAAGGTGTCGAGGGGCCGCCGCGATTCGATGGTGGCAGAGTTCCAGGACGGCAGCGGCCCGCCGCTCCTGCTGGTCTCGCTCAAGGCGGGCGGAACCGGGCTCAACCTCACCGCGGCGAGCCAGGTGATCCACTACGACCGGTGGTGGAATCCGGCCGTCGAAGATCAGGCGACCGACCGCGCTTGGCGGCTCGGTCAGCAGCGCACGGTCAACGTGCACAAGCTGGTGTGTCAGGGCACCGTCGAAGAGCGCATCGGACAGATCATCGACGACAAGCGGCAGCTCGCCGACGCCGTGGTCGGCACCGGCGAAGCGTGGTTGTCCGAGCTGAGTACCGACGAACTCCGCGACCTCGTGGTGCTGCAGGCCGGACGACGGTCGTGAGCAAGCCGCGCAAGCCGTTCGGCGCCAATCAGCCGGGCCGACTCCCTGCCACGATGATCAAGGTCCTCGCCGCCGAGCTCAGCGAGTCGGGGCGCCTCTCCCGCGGCAAACGGTACTGGGCGGAGAACTGTGTCACCGACATCGTCATCGGGCACGGGGCCGTGACCGGCGAGGTGCAGGGCTCTCGACCGGAGCCGTACGTGGCCACGATCGAAGCGCAACCGGGTGACGGCGTACCGGGCAAGCGCGAGACGTGGGTGGCATGCACCTGTCCCGACGACGACGGCACCGGCAACATGGCGTGCAAGCATGCGGTGGCCGTGTTGTTCGCGCTGGCCGACGAAGTGGCCATCGAACCCGATGTGATCGCTCGCTGGCGGAAGTCGGGCCGGGTCACGCATCTGCCCCGACCCGACGTCGACGGCGAACAGGTCGACGATGCCGGCGACAGCCAGAGCGACGGTGATGCCGACGGTGATGCCGACGATGCAGTGCTGGCCGACGTGGTACAACTCCGACCCGGCGCACCACGGTGGCCCGAGTCCCGCGACGTCGAGGGTGCTGTTGCGGATGAACGAGCGTCACGTTCCTTCGACGGGGGTGTGTCGGATCTGGCCGACGAGATCGGCCCGATGTTGCGAGCGCCGTCACCCATTCCGTTGATCTCGGCCCCGAC
>JBBKWQ010000341.1:0-4858 GCA_037969115.1 Ilumatobacteraceae bacterium | reverse complement strand
CGGTGGCTCCCGCCTCGGCGGCTCCTGCAGCGCCGGCCGCCACGCCGGCGCCGACGGTCGACGAGGTCGGCGCCCCGATCAGGGGTGTCGGCGCAGCGATCGTCAAGAACATGGAGCTCAGCCTGACGGTTCCGACCGCTACCAGCTTCCGCAACATCCCGGCGAAGCTGCTCGAGGTCAACCGCAAGGTCATCAACGGATACCGGGCCCGCACGGGCCAGGGCAAGGTCAGCTTCACCCACCTCATCGGATACGCCATCGTTCGCGCGATCGGCGACGCCGTTCCGAACATGAAGAACGGCTACGTCGAGGGCGCCGACGGCAAGCCACGGCTGATCAAGAACGACACCGTGAACATGGGTCTGGCGGTCGACGTCGACAAGGGCGACGGCACCCGCACCCTCGTGGTACCGGTGCTCCGCGACGCCGACACGCTCGACTTCTCGGGTTTCCTCGTCGCGTACGAAGAGATCATCCGCAAGGTCAAGAGCAACAAGTTGACCGTCGACGACTACCAGGGTGCCAACGTCACGCTCACCAACCCGGGCACGATCGGCACGGTGCAGTCGGTTCCGCGGCTCATGCCGGGGCAAGGGGTGATCGTCGGAGTGGGTAGCATCGACTACCCGGCCGAGTTCGAGGGCGCTGACCAGTTCAACCTGTCGTCGTTCGGCATCTCGAAGGTCGTCACCGTCACCAGCACCTACGACCATCGCATCATCCAGGGCGCCGAATCGGGTCTGTTCCTCAAGCGGATGCACCAGCTCCTACTCGGTGAGCACGGCTTCTACGACGACATCTTCCACGACCTCGACATGCCGTACGAGGCCGTGAAGTGGCGGCCCGACACGAACCCGATGGACCGCGAAGAGGCGATGCTCGCCAAGCAGATGGCGGTCGCCAAGCTCATCCGCGTCCACCGCGTTCGCGGCCATCTGATCGCCGACCTCGATCCGTTGCACTGGAAGGAGCCGCACACCCCCGTCGAGCTCGACCCGGCCACCTACGGACTCACGATTTGGGACCTCGACCGCGAGTTTCTCACCGATGGCGTCGCGGGCAGTCACAAGATGAACCTCGGCAACCTCCTCGGTGTACTCCGCGACGCGTACTGCCGCACCATCGGCGTCGAGTACATGCACATCCAGGACACCGCGGAGCAGAAATGGATCCAGCAGCACGTCGAGGGTGCGCACACGCAGTTCACCAAGGAGCAGAAGGATCGCATTCTCGAGCGCTTGAACGCTGCGGAGGCGTTCGAGAAGTTCCTGGCCACGAAGTACGTGGGAACGAAGCGTTTCGGCATCGAAGGCGCCGAATCGGCGATTCCGATCCTCGACGAGATCCTGTCGGGTGCTGCCGAGGCGGGCCTCGACTCCGCCATGGTCGGCATGGCACATCGTGGTCGTTTGAACGTGCTGTCGAACATCATGGGGAAGGACTACGAGGCGATCTTCTCCGAGTTCGAGGGGCACGTCGACCCGAACGCCGTCCAGGGATCGGGTGACGTCAAGTACCATCTGGGAGCGGTCGGCAAGTACGAGAGCCCGTCGGGTTCCGACATCAAGGTCGAACTGGCGGCGAACCCGAGCCACCTCGAAACCGTCAATCCGATCGTGATGGGCATGGCCCGGGCCGTTCAGGACCAGATCGACCCTCCGGGTTCCTTTCCAGTGCTGCCGATCCTGATCCACGGCGATGCCGCATTCGCCGGCCAGGGTGTGGTCGCCGAATGTCTCGCCATGAGCGACATCGGCGGCTATCGCGTGGGCGGCGCGATCCACCTCATCATCAACAATCAGATCGGCTTCACGACCGCTCCTCAGTTCGCCCGGTCGTCGTTCTACTGCTCCGACGTCGCCAAGACGGCTCAGGCGCCGATCTTCCACGTGAACGGCGACGATCCCGAGGCTTGCGTGCGCGTCGCCCGGCTCGCGTGGGAGTACCGGCAGGCGTTCCACAAGGATGTCGTCATCGACATGGTGTGTTATCGCCGCCACGGGCACAACGAAGGTGATGACCCGAGCTACACCCAGCCGCTCATGTACAAGGCAATCGCCAAGCAGCGAATCGTTCGCAAGCTGTACGTCGAGACGCTGGTGAAGCGCGGCGACATCACCGTCGAGGAAGCCGAAACGGCACTCAGCGACTTCCAGAACAAGCTCCAGGTCGCCCTCGACGAGACGAGGTCGAAGAGCAACGATCCGGTCAAGGTGCCGCGCCCGCCGAAACCACTTGGTGTGTTGCCCCACATCGAGACCGGCGTCAAGCAGCAGGTACTCGATCGGCTGTTCGCCAGGCTCACCGACTACCCCGAAAATTTCACTCCACATCCGAAGCTCGCCAAGCAGTTCGAGAACCGCGCCGACCTGTACGCGACCAATCGGGATGTCGACTGGGCCACGGCAGAAGCGCTCGCGATCGGCTCACTCGTGCTCGAAGGTCATCCCGTTCGCCTCGCGGGCCAGGATTCCCGTCGCGGCACGTTCAGCCAACGTCACGCGGCGCTCATCGACTACGAGACCGGGGTTCCCTGGGTTCCGCTGAACGAGCTCGAGGACGCACCGGCAAAGTTCTGGGTCTACGACTCGCTGCTGTCCGAGTACGCAGCGCTCGGCTACGAGTACGGCTACGCCCACGCCAACCCCAACGCGCTCGTCATGTGGGAGGCGCAGTTCGGTGACTTCATCAACGGTGCTCAGATCATCATCGACCAACATCTCGTGGCCGCCGAAGACAAGTGGGGTCAGCAGAACAGCCTCGTCCTCCTGTTGCCGCACGGCTACGAGGGGCAGGGTCCGGAGCATTCGTCGGCACGAATCGAACGGTTCTTGATCCTGGCGGCGGAGGACAACATCCAGCTGGTGAACGCCACGACGGCGGCGCAGTACTTCCATCTCCTCCGCCGACAGGTGCACAGCGTCCGCCGATCACCGCTCGTCGTGTTCACACCGAAGCAGGGTCTGCGCATGAAGCAGACGCGTTCATCGATCGACGATCTGTCGAGTGGTTCGTTCCAGGAAGTGATCGACGACCCGTTCGTGACCGATCGCAGTGCGATCAGCCGGATCGTGTTCTGTTCGGGGAAGGTCGCCTGGGACGCCATCAGCGAACGCGACGCTCGGCAGGCGCCGGTGGCCGTGGTTCGGGTCGAGCAGCTCTATCCGCTGCCAACCGACCAGATGATGGAGATCGTGCAGTCGTACCCGAATGCCAAGGAGCTGCGCTGGTTGCAGGAGGAGCCCGAGAACATGGGTGCCTGGAACTTCGTCGAACATCGCACCTGGCGCGTGAAAGACCTGGGCTACGACCTTCGACACATCGCCCGCGTCGACTCGGGCAGCACCGCAACCGGTTCCAAGGCGGTCCACGACCAGGAGCTCGCCGAACTGATGGAACGAACCTTCCGCGATCTCTGACGCATCCGGTTGCACCAGTGGCGACGACTCCCGCCGGCCCCGTCAGCGTGGGCCGATGAGCGGCGACCCATCGCCTCAGCGTGCGCGCTCGCCACCTACCATGAAGGTGGCGAAGTTGCGATCTGCGAGTGATGTCGGCACCATGACTGGTGCGGGTGTCGGCCAGATTGCGTCGAACCGCACAGAAAATGTCCACGGTCACCGTCGACACACTCACCGAGCTCGGGCCGATTGCATCGCCCAGACGGGGAGTGCCACGACCGAGATGTCGTGAAATCGACCGGTGATCGAAACCCAACGAGAAACTGAGAACACCAATCTGATGGCGAAGACATCAGGAGCGGGCCACTTCGTGGTCGACGGCTCCAACATTGCGACCGAAGGTCGGTCGCTCCCCAGCCTGCAACAGCTCAACGAGGCTGTCACGGCATTCATGGACGATCATCCGGGATCCACGATCACGGTGGTGGTCGATGCGACATTCGGCCACCGCATCGACAAATCCGAAACTGCCGAGTTCGACGAGGGAGTGGCAAACAACGAGTTGGTCGCGCCGCCGGCCGGTGCCGTGGGCCGAGGCGATGCGTTCGTGCTCAACATCGCACACAAGGCGGGCGCGTCGATCCTGTCGAACGACTCGTTCCAGGAGTTTCACGGCGACTACGACTGGCTCTTCGACGACGGGCGCCTCATCGGCGGCAAACCCGTACCACACGTCGGTTGGGTGTTCGTCCCCCGCGTACCGGTTCGCGGACCGAAGAGCCGACAGTCCGTCCGCGACGCTTCCAAGCCGGCCGGCACCCGCGCACGACGCAGTAGCAAGACCACGGCCTCGGATGCGGAGTCCAAGAAGTCAGCAACCGACAAGTCCGGTGGTCGTACTCGCGGTCGTTCGTCGACGGCCAAGAACGCCGACGAGACGTCGCGTCGTGGCCGAACATCGAGCGTCGAGGCCAGCCAGCCGATGCCGGTGCCGAAAGCGCCACCGCCCGGATCGAGATCGAACATCCCGGCAAGCGACGAGCAGGTCAACGAACTGATGCCGTTCCTCGACTTCGTCGAGCACCACCCGGTGGGCACGAGCGTGAACGCCATCGTCGACACGTATTCGTCGCACGGCGCCTACGTCACCATCGGCGACGTGCGCGCATACGTACCGCTTCGCCTGATGGCCGACCCTGCGCCGCGAAGCGCCCGGCTCGTCATGAAGGTCGGCGAAGCGGTCACGCTCGTCGTGGCGAGCTACGCCCCTGCTCGGCGAAGCATCGACTGCGCCATGCCCGCGATGGCCGGCCGCATCGACGCATCCGACGACGAATCGCCCGCCGTCTCGCGCGAGACAGCCACCGTGGCGGACGACGGCGGAGCGGCGCGCCCGAAGAAGCGGGCGACGCGTGCGAAGAAGGCTGCGCCTCGAACGGCCGCGGCCAAGAAGGCGC
>JBBKWQ010000340.1:0-24991 GCA_037969115.1 Ilumatobacteraceae bacterium | reverse complement strand
CTGAAGCGCAGCGATGTCGACACCGACCAGATCATTCCCGCCGATTGGCTCAAACGGGTCGAGCGCACGGGTTTCGAGAAGGGGCTGTTCTCGACGTGGCGGGACGACCGTGACTTCGTCCTGAACGACGAACGCTACGCCGGCGCGAGTGTGCTCGTCGCCGGACCTTCCTTCGGCGTGGGATCGAGTCGCGAACATGCCGTCTGGGCCATACAGCAGTACGGTTTCGATGCGGTGATCGCCCCGAGCTTCTCCGACATCTTCCGCAACAACTGCACGAAGAACGGGCTGATCCCGGTGGTGCTTCCCGAGCCGGCGGTCGAGGCGATCTGGGCCGCCATCGAGGCCGACCCCGACACCGAGATCGTCGTCGACATGGAGCGGTTGATGGTCGAGGTGCCAGCGATCGCGCTCACCGAGCCGTTTCCGATCGACGCCCCGACACAACATCGTTTCCTCGAAGGACTCGACGACATCGGAATCACCATGAATCATGCCGATCAGATCGACGAGTACGAGATGTCGCGGCCGGCCTGGATGCAACGCTGACGCGCCGCTCGACCGATCATGTGCAGCGGAACGCGCCTTCGAGGTCGACGCCGGCGGACGTCGTACCCGAGAAGATGCCCGACTTCTGGTCGTCGTTGAGCACGATCGTCGCGGTCGTCGATTCGTATTCGACGCCCAACACCACCAGCCGGACGGTGCCTGCGAATTCGCTCGCATCGGCGACCGCTGCATCCGACTCGATGATCGCCGTTTCGACTTGACCGATCGAGTTGTCGAAAACGCCATCGATCTTCACCATGTAGATCTCACCGGCGGCGAACGGCTCTCCAGAACACGAGATCGCGTCGGGGTTGGCGGCAATCGTGTCGGGTCCGGCCGCCACCGACACCACCAGAGCCCTGCTCTCGGTGCGAACGCGAGCGGAGAATTCGACACTGTCGAGCACACCGTCGGCTGGTCCCGTGTCGACCTCGACGCCGATCTCGTCAGAACCGTGGCAGTCGAACGCTCCCACGACCACCGTTCCGTCGCTCGTCTCCGCATCGAAGCGCCCCGACCGACCACCCGAGTCGAGCGTCAGGTCGCCGCGACTCTCGAGGCTCGTTCCGCGATCGACCACGCGGATCGTGGCTGCGTAGACGCCGGGCCCGTCGATGGCTTCGTCGGCAAGCAACTGGAACGACGTCACGCGGCCCGTCGACTCTGTGTCGGTGATCGCAACCGTGTACGTGCTCGCGTCCGCGACCTGCAATCCGGTGCACGCCGCGAATCGTTCGACGGGGTCGGCGCCTTCGAGGTCGGCCAGCTCGATCGACATCGTCTCGTCGAGTTCGCTCGACGGAACCCGGACGCTCACCGTGACGATGCCGCTGGTCGGCGGTGCCACGGTCGTCGGTTCAGCGTCGACCGAATCGGTCGATCCGGTCGACTCAGCTTCGAGAGCACTCGCGTCGGCGCCCGAGTCGTCGACATCGACGGACGTCTCCACGGTGTCGACGGGTGAGTCGATACCCTCGGACGCTGATCCGCCACACGCCACGGCGAACGCCGACGCCACGGTCACGCCGACGCTGATCCTGATGATCCGCCGCATCTGGTCTCGGCGCGACCTCAACTCACGTCGTGGTGACGGCGTCGGCATGGAACAGCGACAGGTCGTGGAGGTTCGGGTTGTTGCTGAACACCTCGATCGCGGGTTCGTTCGGCAACCGCAGTGCGCGCTGCAGGATCCGCATCTGGGTGTGCTGGTTGTACTCCACCAGCGTGACGGCCCAGCCGTCACGACCGGCCCGGGCGGTGCGGCCCGAACGGTGGAGGTAGTCCTTGCTGTCCTTGGCCGGCTCGTAGTGGATCACCGCACCGATGTCGTCGATGTCGATACCCCGAGCTGCCACATCGGTGGCGACGAGCATCGCCAGCTTGCCCTCGGCGAACCGCTGGAGGGCGCGCTCGCGCGCCTTCTGTTGCAGATCGCCATGAATGGCGGCGGCCACGACCCCCAGATCCTGCAACCCACGCGAGACGCGGTCGCACAGGCGCTTGGTCTGGCAGAACACGAGAACCTTGGGGATACCTTGCCCGATTGCACCCACCACGCGATCTTTGTCCATGTGGTGCGCCGCCAGGAAGAGATGGTGCATCGTGCCGACCGTGTCATCGGCAGCGTCGATCGCCACCTCGATCGGGTCTTTCAGATATGCCCTGATCAGGTGGCCGACGTCGCCGTCGAGGGTGGCCGAGAACAGCATGGTCTGGTTGCGACCGGTGCAGTGCCTCAGGATCCACTCGACCTGTGGCGTGAACCCGTCGTCGGCCATGCGGTCGGCCTCGTCGAGGCACACGACCTGAACGGACCCGACATCGACCTCGCCGGACTTCAACAGGTCGATCAGGCGCAGCGGGGTTGCCACGACGAGTTCGACGCCCTTGTCGAGTTCTTCGATCTGCTGATGCCGGCTCGCACCGCCGTACACGGCGAGCACGCGCATGTCGGCCTGGCTGGCGACCGGTTCGAGTACTTCGGCCACCTGCACTGCGAGTTCGCGGGTGGGAACGAGCACCAGCCCGAGCGGCTTTCTGGGCACGGCCTTGTCGGTGATGCGCGCCAGCATCGGCACGCCGAACGCGAGCGTCTTGCCGGACCCGGTCTGCGCCCGGCCGCACACGTCGCGACCCTGCATGGCGATGGGCACTGCTTCGGTCTGGATTGCGAACGGCTGCGCGAACCCACAGGCCGCAAGGCCGTTGTCGATGCGCTCAGGCACGCCGAGGGCGAAAAACCCGGTGGGTGGCTCGACTGGCGGCAGCGCGTTGATCGACGTGAGGTTGCCGCTCCGTGCCGGCCCCGTGTCGGGCTCGCTGTAGCGCCTCGAGTTGCGATCGTTGCCTCGTGGCCGGTCGTCGCTTCGGTTACGTCCGCGACCGCGTGGCCCGCGTGAACGGCCACCAGGCCGTGCCTCTGATTCAGTCATGATTGCGCCAGGGTATCGGCGCGATCGTCCGCCGAACGCGATGAGCAGTCGGCGAATCACCATCTCTTGCATTGCCTCGGCAACCGAGTTGTCTGTATGGTGTACGTCGTGACCCGGAACGCTGCACGCCCATCGCTGCTGCTTCTTCGGTAGGGCAACGCGCACATATCCGCGTTCGCCCGCCCCCGCCGCCCGGCCGGGGGCGCTTTGATTTTTCCGGCAGGATCACACCCGTTCGTCAACACCCGGAGCAATCAAATGCCACCAGCAAATGTCTCACCCAGGAAGATGCAGTTCGAGAAATACGCGCCGTTCGTGCCCGTCGTGTTGCACGACCGTACGTGGCCCGACCGGGTCATCGACAAGGCGCCTCTGTGGTGCTCGGTCGACCTGCGTGACGGCAACCAGGCTCTGATCGACCCGATGGACCCGGCCCGCAAGATGAAGATGTTCACCGAGCTGGTGAAGATGGGGTTCAAGGAGATCGAGGTCGGTTTTCCGTCTGCGAGCCAGCCCGACTTCGATTTCGTCCGGGAGCTGATCGAGAACGATCTGATTCCCGACGACGTCAACATCCAGGTGCTCACCCAGTGCCGCCAGGAGCTGATCGAACGCACTTACGAGTGCCTCGAAGGCGCGCCTCGTGCGATCGTCCACTTCTACAACTCGACGAACCCGCTCCAGCGCGAGGTGGTGTTCGGACTCGACAAGGCCGGCATCATCGACGTGGCGGTGAATGGTGCCAAGTTGTGCCGCAAGCTGGAAAAGGCGATGGGTGGCACGGTCATCCGCTACGAATATTCACCCGAGAGCTTCACCCTCACCGAACCCGACTACGCCATCGAGGTGTGCGAGGCCGTGATGGACGTGATCGAGCCGACGCCCGACAACCCGATCATCCTGAACCTGCCGGCCACCGTCGAGTGCTACTCCCCGAACGTGTACGGCGACGTCATCGAATGGTTCGGTCGCACGATTCGCAACCGGGAATCCGTGGTGCTCAGCCTGCACCCGCACAACGACCGGGGTTGCGCTGTCGCTGCGGCGGAGTTCGGTGTGATGGCCGGCGCCGATCGCGTCGAGGGCACGCTCTTCGGCAACGGTGAACGCACCGGCAACGTCGACGTCGTGAACCTGGCGATGAATCTGTTCATGAACGGTGTCGATCCCGAGCTCGACATCACCGACATCGATGCTCTGCGCCGCACTGCCGAGTACTGCAACCGCCTCCCCGTGCATCCGCGTCATCCGTACGTCGGCGATCTGGTCTACACGGCGTTCTCCGGCTCGCACCAGGACGCCATCAAGAAGGGGCTCGACGCGTTGCCGTCCGACTACGACCGATGGGGCGTGCCATACCTGCCGATCGATCCGAAGCACGTGGGTCGTTCGTACGAAGCCGTCATCCGAGTCAACTCGCAATCGGGCAAGGGCGGCGTGGCATACGTGATGAAGGAGGAGCACGGCTTCGACCTCCCGAGGCGCCTCCAGATCGAATTCTCGCGGACCATCCAACACATCACGGAGGACTCGGGAACCGAGATCACGCCCGCCGTCATGTGGGACACGTTCCAGCGTGAGTACACACCGGACGAACCGCGGTTCAGTCTGCGAAGCCACGAGCTCCACACCACCACCGACGACGAGGGCAAGGGCCGCACGGTGGTGGTCGCCCACCTTCGGGTCGACGGCGAGGGAGTCTCCATCCGCGGCGAGGGCGACGGTCCGGTCGAAGCCTTCGTCGCCGCGCTGCGCGAGCAGTGGCAAGAAGACCTCGACGTGCTCGACTATGCGGAGCACGCGATCGGACGCGGCGCCAACGCCCAGGCCGTCGCCTACGTGGAAACGGTTCGAGATGACGGTGAGATCCGCTGGGGACTCGGCACCGACCCGAACATCACGACGGCATCGTTGAGGGCCGTGTTGTCGGCGTTCGAGCGCCAACACGGGTGAGAGCCGAGACGCCCCACGTCGTCATCGCTTAAGGTCACGTCATGTTCACGTTTCTACGGCGGGTGTTCTGGCTCTCTTTGATCGGCGGGGCGGGTTATGCCGGCTTCACGGTGTGGCAACGTCGGTCGGCCGGCGACGAGGCCGCCGGTTCACCACAGTGGCCACCGCTGCCCGACACGAAGGCACCACCCGAGCCGGTTGCACGGCCCGCGGTCGCGGTGACCGAAGACCAGCCGCAGTCGCGGTCCGAGTCAGATTCCGCCTCGGAGTCGGTGCGAGGCGGGGCCGGCTGGACGGAACCGATCGACGGCGGATGCCCGGACGGCTACCCCATCAAGGCCAACGACAACTCCGGCATCTACCACGTCCCGGGTGGACGGTTCTACGAGCGCACCATTCCGGAGCGCTGCTACTCCACCGCTGAGGGCGCCGCAGCCGACGGCTACCGTGCAGCCAAGGCCTGAGGTGCAACCGTGAGGGCGGCATTCGTACGACCGGAACGGTGACGCCGGAGCGACGGGGCGACAACATGAGGCCGACAACATGAGGATGGAATCATGAGGATGGAATCATGAGAGTGAAGATCGACTTCGACTTGTGCGCCTCGACGGGGGGATGCATGCAGGTGTGCCCCGAGGTGTTCGAGGTACGCACCGACGGATTCCTGTACGTGTTGCAGGAAACCCCCGCGGTCGAGCTTCACGACCGCGTGAGAGAGGCTGCGGACCTCTGCCCGACCGCCGCGATCGAACTCGAAGACTGACCGCGGCGTGGGATTTCATGGCCAACTCGATCTGGCGTGGCGCACGTCGGGTTCGTTGCTGTGCGTCGGACTCGATCCCGATCCCGCACGCATGCCCGAACCACTCGACGGCGCCAACGACGCTGCATTCCGATTCTGCAAGGAGATCGTCGATGCCACCGCCGACGTGGTCTGCGCATACAAACCGCAGGTCGCGTACTTCGCGTCCCAGCGGGCGGAGGCGGAGCTCGAGCGACTGTGCGTCTACATCCGGGAGACCTACCCCGATGTTGTGTTGATCGTCGATGCGAAACGCGGCGACATCGGCAGCACTGCCGAGCACTACGCGCGTGAGCTGTTCGGTCGATACCACGCCCACGCCGCCACGGTGAGCCCGTACCTGGGGCTCGACTCGGTGCTCCCCTACTTCGATCACGACGGCGGCGTCATCGCGCTGTGCCGCACCAGTAATCCGGGTGGTGGCGACCTTCAATCGCTCGATTGCGGCGGGCGGCCGCTCTACGTGCGGGTCGCCGAGATGGTCGCCACAACGTGGTCGGAGCATGGTGAGTGCGGGCTGGTCGTGGGCGCCACCTATCCCGAAGAACTCGGGGTGGTTCGGGACGCCGTCGGCGACCTCCCCATTCTCGTACCGGGAATCGGCGCCCAGGGTGGCGACGCTCGGGCGGCTGTTCGTGCGGGGGCCACAGCCGACGGGCACGGTCTGATGATCAGCTCATCGCGCTCGATCCTGTACGCCAGCAGTGGCGACGATTTCGCCAGCGCGGCCCGAGCCGCCGCAATCGAAGCGCGACTCGCGTCGCTCCCGGAGGGTTGGTGATGTCGTGACGGCAACCATGGGTGATGCGATCGAGCGGCGAGCACGCTTCCGAGCGATGCACGCCGCACAGGCGGTCTTCGTCATGCCGAATCCGTGGGATGCGGGCTCGGCAAAGCTGTTGGCAAGCGCAGGATTCACGGCGCTCGCCACCACGAGCGCCGGTCTGGCCTGGTCGCTGGGCAATCCAGCGGCTCCGGTCGTACGCCGATGCCGGCGCGGGCTGCGTGTACGCACCCGGCCTGACCACGGTTGCTCAGATCCGCACCGTCCTCGACGCCGTCGGCGTGCCCGTCAACGTGCTTGCCCGACCGGGCGGGCCGTCCGTCGCCGAGATCGGAACAGCCGGCGCGCGCCGAGTCTCGGTCGGGGGCTCACTCGCGAGCGCCGCCTACGGGGCCATGATGAACGGAGCTCGTGAATTGCTCGAAACGGGGACGTCCGAGTACGTACGCACGGGTCTGACGCGGTCGGACCGCGATTCGGCGTTCGGCTGAGACGGGCAGGTCCCGACGGCAATCGTCGGGACGATCAGTCGAAGACGTCGACGCTGAGGATGCCGGGGGACGCACGAAGCTCGTCGATGATGGAGCCGTCGATCTCGCCGGTGGGAACGATCACCATGACCGCGGTTCCGGCCGACTCGACGCGGCCGACATCCATGTCGGCGATGTTCACGCCAGCATCGCCCAGCATCACACCGACCGAGCCGATCACGCCGGGCCGATCGTCGTTCGTGATCATGAGCATGTTTGCTGCAGGCGGCACGTCGACACCGTGACCGTCGATTTCGACGATGCGCTGTTCACCGCGCCGATCGGACAATGTGCCGCTGATGTTGTGCACCGAATCGCGGACCGTGATCAGGTTCACGTACTCACCGGTCGCTGTGCAGTTGACCTCGCGCATCTCGACGCCTGCTGCTTTCGCCAGACCCGGCGCATTGACATAGCTCACCGAGTGCTCGCTGATCCGGCCGAAGAATCCCTTGAGCACCGCCAGACCGAGGATGCGCGTGTCGTAGCCGGCGATCTCGCCCTCGCAGCAGAGTTCGATGGTGTCGGGAACTCCGCCGACCAGTGAGCCGTACAGTCGTCCCAGGCTCTCGGCCAAGGGGAGGAAGGGACGAAGCGATTCGTTCGCCTCTGCGGCATCGACGTTCACGGCCCAGGGTACGAACTCACCCGACAGAGCGAGCTGCACCATGTCGGCAATGGCATCGCCCGCCTTGTCCTGTGCCTCTCGGGTGCTCGCACCCAGGTGCGGTGTGACCACCACGCTCGGCAGACCGAACAACGGTGAGCTCGTGGTCGGTTCGACGTCGAACACGTCGAGCGCCGCTCCGGCGATGACGCCGTCGCGGACACACTCGGCAAGGTCGTCCTCACGCACGATCCCACCACGCGCCACGTTGATCACTCGCAGACTCGGCTTCGCCTTCACCAGCAGGTCACGGTTGATCAACCCGGCGGTGTCCTTCGTCTTCGGCAGATGAATGGTGAGGAAGTCGGATTGCGAGACCACCTGATCGAGCGGCAGCAGTTCGACGCCCATGTGGCGCGCTCGGTCGGCCGACACGAATGGGTCGTAGGCAACGAGGCGCATCTGGAACGCCCTGGCACGGTCGGCGACGAGCTTGCCGATGCGGCCGAGACCGACGATGCCGAGTGTCTTGTCGGCGAGTTCGACGCCCTCCCAACGACTGCGCTCCCACCGGCCGTCGACGAGGGCAGCGTGCGCCTGGGGAATGTTGCGAGCCTGGGCGAGGAGGAGCGCCATCGTGTGCTCGGCGGCCGAGATGATGTTGGACTGCGGTGCGTTGACGACCATGACACCGCGGGCAGTGGCAGCATCGACGTCGACGGTGTCGAGCCCGATGCCTGCTCGGCCGACCACGACGAGATCGGTGCCGGCCGAGAGCACGTCGGCAGTGACCTGGGTGGACGATCGGATGATGAGGGCGTGCGCGCCGACGATGGCACTCATGAGCTCATCGGCGGAGAGGCCGATGCGAACATCGACGGTGTGGCCGGCAGCGCGAAGACGATCGAGTCCGCCTTCGGCGATCTCTTCGGTGACGAGGATGCGTGTCATGGATACATGCTTATCGGTCAGACCAGCCGCTACCACGTCATTCGACAATCAGTTCCGTATGGATGAACAATCGGTTCGAGTGGATGTTCCCCCGGCCTTCTCGCCGGTGCTGCACCAGCGGGTACGGTCCAGTCCATGAGTGAGGACTCGTTCGAGATCCGCATACTGGACGACCCCGCCGACATGGTGGCTGTCGTCACGGTTTTCCAGCAGGTCTGGGGCACAGTCTTGCCAATCGTCGGCGTCGAACTCCTCCGGGCGATCTCACACGCAGGCGGCTACGTCGCCTCGGTCACCGACTCAGGCAACATCATCGGCGCTTCGTTCGGGTTCCTCGCGCGACATCGCGGCCAGTCGGCGCTGCACAGTCACATCACCGGCATCCTCCCAGGGGTCCAGCACAGCGGTGTCGGGCGGGCGATGAAACAGCATCAGCGAGCATGGGCCGCCGAGCAGGACCTCGAATGGGTGACGTGGACCTTCGACCCGCTCGTTCGGCGAAACGCGTGGTTCAACCTCGAGGTGCTCAAGGCCGAGGTCGCCGAGTACCTCGTCGATTTCTACGGCCCGATGGAGGACTCGATGAACAGCAACGACGTCTCGGACCGCATCCTCATCGCCTGGCGGGCCGCCGCCGCCACGGCACCCGAGCAGGCCGTCCCATCCGGACCCACCATCGAAGTTGCGACGCCCGACGACATCCACGCTCTGCGTCGCACCGATCCCGCCGAAGCCATGCGCTGGCGGCTACAACTCCGCGATCAACTGGGTGGGCGCCTGTCCGCCGGCGGCACCGTCACCGGGTTCACCCGCGATGGCAGCTACCTGGTCGCGGGCGGTTCCTGATGCCTCAGCACGCGACAGGTCGGTTGCACATCCGCGAGGTCGAGTTGCGGCGGATCCAGATGCCCCTCGTCGTTCCGTTTCGCACGAGTTTCGGCGAGGAATCGATCCGAGACATCTTGCTCGTGCGCATCGGCACAGCCGACGGCGCAGTGGGATGGGGCGAGTGCGTGGCGATGAACGCTCCGGTGTACTCGCCTGAATACGTCGACGGTGCCGAGCAGGTCATCACCAGTCATCTCCTCCCCATTCTGATGGCCGCCGACGACCTCGTCGCGGCCGACGTGGCCGGCTTGCTCCATCCCATGCACGGACATCCGATGGCGAAGGCCGCGCTCGAGATGGCGGTCCTCGACGCAGAACTGCGAACCGCCGGCGTCTGCCTGCGCGATCATCTAGGGGGCACCCGCGACCACATCCCGAGCGGGGTGAGTGTCGGCATCTTCGACTCGATCGACACGCTGCTCGAAGCGGTGCAAGGGTATGTCGACGACGGGTACGCACGCATCAAGCTCAAGATCGAGCCGGGGTGGGATCTCGAGCCGGTCCGACTCGTTCGTGATCTGGTCGGGCCACAGATGGGACTACAGGTCGATGCCAACACGGCCTATGGCCGCCGCGATATCGAACATCTCTGTCGGCTCGACGAGTTCGACTTGCTGCTCATCGAGCAACCGATGCCCGAGGAAGACATCCTCGGGCACGCCCAGCTTGCGGCAGCGTCCTCGACCCCGGTGTGTCTCGACGAATCGATCGTGTCGCTGCAAACTGCAGCCGATGCGATCGCGTTGGGCGCCGCGGAGATCATCAACATCAAGCCGGGCCGCGTGGGCGGCTACCTCGAGGCGCGTCGCATTCACGATCTCTGTGTCGGCCTCGGCATCCCGGTGTGGTGCGGGGGCATGGTCGAGACAGGAATCGGCCGGGCTGCCAACGCCGGACTCGCCACTCTTGACGGGTTCACCCTGCCCGGCGACATCTCGGCGTCGAGCCGCTTCTATGCCCGCGACATCGTCACCGACCCGATCACCGTCAGTGAGGGTCAGGTGCGGGTACCCACCACCGCCGGACTCGGCTTCGTTCTCGACCACGACTTCCTCGACCAGATCACCACCACGTCCACGTTGCACTCAGGTTGATCCCTGCCCGAGCGGCGGCGATACAGTCCGACCCCATGACATTCCAGTTCCTCTCGGACGAGTGGATGGCGGCAGCACGGGAGATCCGTGCCAGGTACGCCGACCAGGTTCCCGAGATCAGCACCGAATTCCGCATCAATCAGGTCGTGACCGACGTTCCCTTCGGTGGAGGAACGCTGACCAGTTATCTCGACACCACCTCGGGCAAGCTCGAGATGGACCTCGGCGCGCTCGACGACGCCGACGTGACGGTGACGACCGACTATTTCACCGCTCACGCGATCTTCGTCGAAGCCGACGCAGCAGTCGCGATGCAGGCGTTCATGACCGGCCGCATCAAGGTGCAGGGCGACATGATGAAGCTGATGGCCATGCAGACCCAGATGCCGCAGGACACCATCTCGCAGCAGGTGAGCGCCGAGATCAAGGCAATCACGGTGCAGCCCGACCCTCCCCCGCAAGCCTCCGCTGCTGGCGATCCCGAGACCGATCGACAGGACGCCGCGGGAGAAGTTCAGTAGCCAGGTTCAGGGGCCGGGTTCAGGAGCCAGGTTCAGGAGCCAGGTTCAGGGGCCGGGTTCGGTCACCACGGGCGCTGCGAGCGGGGACAGGGCGTTTGCGAGTCCGTCGACGGTCCACATCGTCTTCGACTCGAACGTTTCCGCGGTCGACCACGATTCGACACGCCGCACCAACCCACCCTGCACGTAGAACATCTCGCCGGTGAACGGGCAGTCCGCGGTGCTGAGGTACGCGGCGAGTGGTGCGACGTTCGCCGGGTCCCACTCGTCGAACGCCCCGGGCCGTGGCTCCATGATCTCGTCGAGTCCGGGCGACGCGAGCGTGAGGCGCGTCCGAGCCCCCGGCGCTATGCAGTTGGAGACAACTCCGTATCGGGCGAGCTCCTTCGCAGCGATCTGGCTGAACGTTGCGATGCCCGACTTGGCGGCGCCGTAGTTGCTCTGTCCGGGGTTGGCGAACAGGCCAGAGGTGCTCGCGGTGTGCACCATGTTGCGCGGGCGGACGTGTCCAGCCTTGAACTGCTCACGCCAGTACGTGGCCGCCCATCGAGATGGCACGAAATGACCTTTGAGGTGCGTGGCGATCACGTCGTCCCACTCGGACTCGGTCATGTTGACCAGGGCGCGGTCGCGCAGGATGCCGGCGTTGTTGACGAGGATGTCGAGGTCGCCGAACGCTTCGACCGCGCCACGGATGAGGTGCTGTGCGGCTTCCCAGTCGGCGACGTCGTCCGCGTTGGCGATCGCCTCGCCGCCTCGGGCCCGAATCTCTGCCGCCACCTCTTCGGCCGGGTTGACGTCGGCTCCGGCACCGTCGTAGTCGGCACCGAGATCGTTCACCACGACGCGAGCGCCCTCACCACCAAACATCAGGGCATGTTCGCGGCCGATGCCGCGACCCGCGCCCGTGATGATGGCGACGCGGCCGTCGAGTGATGTCATGTAGGCGAATCCTTTCCGGGTCGGACCGGCAGCGGCGCCGACCGGGAAACCGTAGCGATCAGAGGTAGCTCAAGTCGACTTGCGTTCCTCGGCGATGGAGGCTCCCGACCTCGGGGGTCTCACCGTCGATCTCGTAGGAACGAAGATCGCCTGTCCGCGTCCCGAACACCAGCTTCGGGGTGAAACCGGCATCGGTGAGGGTCTCGACGGCTTCGTCGAACGACAGCCCGTCGATGTCGGGGAACGGAACGACATCAGGTCCCTTCGAGGTGACCACCTCGACGCCCGCTCCGCGATCGACGAGTGACCCCGGCGTCGGCGACTGTTCCATGATCTCTTCTTTCGGAACGTCGTCGCTGAAGATCTGGCGGCTCTCGAACACGACCAGGCCGAGTTCGTCACCGATCGCGACGGCTTCGCCCACCGACAGACCGGTCAGGTCGGGAACTTCTCGTTGAGCGGGCCCGATCGACGAGACCAGCTCGAACACGACGCCTGGTGGGACCTGTGAGCCGGCGACGATCGACAGGTCCGCTGGAGCGGTCCAGCTGATGACCACGCCCGGCTCGACGACTTCGTCGTTTTGTTCGACGACGACGACGTCCATCTGGAGTTCGCGAAGCGCCGTCTCGGCCGCCGCGAGCGGCACCCCGGTCGACTCCGGCACGACGCGGAGCATCGGCCCCTCGCTCACCACTATGAGGAACGGCTCGCCTTCGGCCAACTCGGCGCCGACTGATGGGGCGGTACGCACGACCAAGCCGTCCTCGGGCACGTCGTCGCTGCGTTCAGTGGTGATCTCGACGACCCAGCCGTACGACTGGATCAGGTCTTCGGCCTCGGATTGGGGCACCCGGACCAGGTCGGGTACGTCGTACGACGGTGTACGCATGAGCACATACGCGGCATAAGCAAGGCCACCCAGCATCGCGAGCAGCAGGAGGGCCATGAGGAACTTCGTCCAACGGCGCGGTCGCCGCGCGATAGGAGCCGGTGGCATCTGATCAGGGTGGTCGCCGCCGTGCTGCTCATCGACATACTGCTGAGGCATCACGTCGGTGTCGCCGCCGACCAGGGCGGGCGCGGTGGCCGCCACGTACTTCTCGACCGGAGCCTCGGGCTCGGCGTCCACGATCTCCTCGACGAGGTTGATCACGGGCTCGGCGTCGGCTTCCACGATCTCTTCGACCGGGTGGATCACGAGTTCGGCGTCGGGGTCGACCACGTCGAGTTCGACTTCGGCAGCACCCTCGACGATCACCGGCATCGTGACCTCGTCGGCGTCGGGCAGCGGGGCCGCAAACGGGACGTCGACGGGGTCGCCCTCGCTCGGGATGATCACGAGCCCCGCTTCACCTGCTGCACCTGCTCCGCCCGCTGTAGTGACCTCGGCATCGACATCGGCATCGGGCTCATCGAGCGGAGTGATCACCACGTCGTCGGCCGGAGCCCCGGCGGGCCTGATGACGCCACCTGTCGGGTCGTCGGGCGAGCGCAGCTCTTCCAATGGAGTGTCGAAGAGTCCGGACGACAGCAGCGGCAGAGGCATCGGTCTGGGCAGTTTCGAAGCGGCCGAAACCAGCCCACGACCGAACTCGGCGGCACTGGCCCGTTCGGCCGCTTCAGGGCGTCCGGCGTGCTCGAACACGGCTGCAAGTGGCCCGAGGTCGGCAGAGACGGGCATCAGCTTGCCGATTCGCGCCGAGAGCGTGGCCACGGTGGAATCCATCGCGAAGGGGAGGTTTCTGGTGACCGCCTCGTTCAAAGCCAGGCAGAGCGCGTAGACGTCGGACTTGCCGGTGATCGGCAATCCCAGCGCCTGTTCGGGCGACGCGTACCTCGCAACGTGTGTGGCCACCGTTGCAGGTTCGGTCCAGGCATCGCGGCCGAGGAGCTCGGCCAGACCGAAGTCGACGATGCGAAGACGTCGATCGTCGCCGAAGACAAGCTTCGACGGTGTCAGTTCGGTGTGGACGAAACCGCGACGGTGCGCGAAGTCGAGCCCGCGGCAGGCATCGAGTCCGACCACGAGCGCTTGCGAGGGTTCGAGCGATCGGCCGCGATCGAGTAGATCGCGGAGGCTGCCGCCCGAAAGCTGTTCGATCACGACGTATGCGCACGTTTCGGCGCCCAGTGGAGCGAGACCCCAATCGAAGATCGCGGCGATGTTGGGGTGCGACAGCTCGGACGCTCGGCGGACGAGATCGTTGAAATCAGCCTGGAACTCCGGGGCATCGGCGAGATGCGGCCGGATGATCTTCACCGTGACGGTGCGCCCGGTTTGTTGATCGTCGGCATCGCAGATCCATGTGCTCGCCCCGGCCGAGGCCAGCTTGGTGAGCCGATAACGCTCGGCGAACATCGAGCCGACTTCAGGGGTCGATTCCGATGAATCGGCGCCCGTGATTCGGCTGTCGGCAGGAGTTGGATCGTTGGTGTCCACGATCCGAGCACGCTATCGCTTGCCTTCCCGCTATGGACGACAGGCACCGGCCGTGGTCCGATCGACGGAATCAGGCGGCATGATTGTGCCGTGGCCCAGGAGTCAGAAGAGAAAACGACCGCGAGATCGAGCCGGAGGCCGCCTCGCAAACCCTTCGACAAGAGCCAGCTCATCGCCAGCATGGTGATCGCCATCGGCCTGGTCGGCATCGGTTACGGACTCGCCGTGTCGGTTACCGGCGACGAAGCCAATCCCCTCCCGGCGTCACTGGAAGTGGTCGAACCGGTGCCCGACGCCGTGCAGGTGCTCCAGCAGAGCAACGTGTTCGTCGACCTCGCACCCGGGTTCACGGGTCGCTTCGTGATCGACGGCAACGAGATCGAAACGGTGTCGCTCGACGAGGTCGGCTCGCTCACCGCTGAACCGGGCCAGCAGATCGACATTCCACCGGTCACGGTGTACGAACCCGGCAACGCCACGCTCACCTTCACACCGAGTGCTGGGGGCCCGATCGAGACGTTCTCGTCAGGGGTCCACTCGGCAACCGTCGTGTACTGGCTCGTCGAGGACGGCCCGGCACGTTCGCGCACGTATAGCTGGACCTTCACCGTCGTCTGACCGCTCGCCAGACACGTTTCCCGGCAGCCGCCGCCGACACAATAGAGTCGAGGGCATGATTGGGGCATCGCGATGAAGGTCACCGTGCTGGGTTCGGGCTCGTGGGGAACCACCGTCGCATCGCTAGCGGCTCGACGGAGCGACGTCGTGCTCTGGTCCCGCGACGCGGCGACGGCCGACGAGATCAACACGAGTCACACCAACACCCGTTACCTCGAGGGATTCGACATCCATCCGAATCTCGCCGCTACCACCGACCTCGAGCAGGCATGCGCCCGCGCCGACGTGTTGGTCGTCGGCATTCCCTCGCACTCATTTCGAGACGTGTTGACCACAGCCGGGCCCTTCATCAGACCGTGGATTCCCATCGTGAGCCTGACCAAGGGCCTGGAGGCAGGATCCAAGCTCCGCATGACCCAAGTGATCAACGAGCTCTTTCCGGGTCATCCCGCTGCCGCGCTCACCGGGCCGAACCTGGCGAAGGAGATCATGGCCGGGCGTGCCGCTGCGAGCGTGCTGGCCACCGAGGACCTCTCCATCGGTGCACGCCTCCAGGGTCTGTTCCGGACGCGCACGTTCCGGGTGTACCGCCATCACGACGTCGTCGGTTGCGAACTCGGGGGGGCATTCAAGAACGTCGTGGCGCTGGCCACCGGCATCGCCCAGGGTCTCAGCGTCGGGGACAACACACGATCGCTCGTGATCACCCGCGGGCTGGCCGAGTACACACACCTCGGGGTTGCGATGGGCGGCGAAGCCGCCACCTTCGCCGGTCTTGCCGGTATGGGCGACCTGATCGCCACGTGCGTGAGCCCGCAGAGCCGGAACCGGTACGTCGGCGAAGAGCTCGGCAAAGGGCGAACACTCGACGACATCCTGGGCGAGATGACCAACGTCGCCGAAGGCGTCAAGGCTGCGCCGGTCGTGCACGAGCTGGCATCGGAATACGGTTTGTCGATGCCGATCTGCGGCGACGTCTTTCGGGTCGTCAGCGGACAGATTCCCGCCAGCGAGGCATACCGCGGCCTCACCCAGATCCCGGGCGGCCACGAAGCCGACAGCGACCTTTGAGCGCGGGCCTCGGCGTGATCGGACCTTCCTGGACGACGACTGCGAGAGTCGTCGCATGAGCACCGATGCACCGTCCGAGATCACGATCGATGTCTCCGACGCCGTCGCCACCGTCACCATGTCGCGACCTGCGGCGCTCAACGCGATCACACCCACGATGCTGGCGGAGCTGAACTCGGCGTTCGAGCGAGTTGAACACGACCCGGCGGTGCGAGTCGCGGTGCTCACCGGCGCGGGGCGAGCGTTCAGCGCCGGTGTCGACCTGAAAGCTCTCGGCGGTCGCTCGGTCGTGAACGGCACCGTCGGTGACATCCTCGATGTTCCTGCCCGCGCCCTCCTCACGCGCCTCAGCACGATGCCCAAACCGGTCGTCGCCGCCGTGAACGGCTTCTGCTTCACCGGAGCGCTCGAGATCGCCCTGGCCTGCGACATCATCGTCGTGTCGGAATCGGCGAGGCTCGGCGATACCCACGCCAAGTGGGGGCTCCGGCCGACGTGGGGGCTGAGCCAGCGCCTCCACGCCGCAGTCGGTCCTGCCCGCGCTCGCGAGCTGTCGTACACCGCTCGCAGCTTCTCCGGCGTAGAAGCCGTTGCCATGGGCCTCGCTGCCCGATCGGCGCCGCACAGCGACTTCGACGCCGCCGTCGGTCAACTCGTCGGCGAGATCTTGGCCAACTCCTCTGGGTCGGCTGCTGCATACAAGGACCTCTACCGCGTGGCCGACCGTGGCGACATGCCGACCGGGCTCGCGTACGAGGCCTCGACCCAATACCCGATCGATGACACCGATGACCGGCTGGCCGACTTCCGGTAGTCGAGAGTGACCAGAGGATCGAGCCCGTGAGCACACCGTTGCCCGACGTCGACCGCGTCGCTGCCGCGGCCCTGTGGCAGCAGTATGTCGATTCGTCGGCTGCCGACGAGTCGGTATCGAGTCGCCTCATCGCTGTCGAATGTTTCGGCGACAGCGTGGAACTCGCCGACAGTCTGATCGACCTCGTGATCCACGCCGACAAACGAGCCACGGCCGGCAGCGCTCTCGAGTACGAGCTGGCCGGCGTGCCAGTGCCCAGCGTCGGCGACTGCTGGATCGCGTGCGATGGCCGCGGCAGACCGCGGGCCGTATTGCAGACGACGGACGTTCGAGTCGGGCCCTTGTCCTCGGTCGACGATCAGTTCGCGTGGGACGAGGGCGAAGGCGACCGCAGTCGCGACTTCTGGCTCCGCAGCCACACCGAGTTCTTCAGCCGCACTCATGCCGAGCACGGTGCCGCCTTCCACCCCGACATCCCGGTCGTGTTCGAGCGCTTCGAGGTCGTCGCAACGACCTGACGAAGTCAGCTGCCGACGCCATGAATCCGCCCGTTCGGGAGCAGGTCGAAGGTTGCGACGGATCAATCAGCGACCCGGCCCTCGTCAACTTGCCAGACTGGGCCGATGGGACGAGCCTTCAACTCCATCAACGAGGCGATGCACGCCTTCATCGACCGTCAGCACGTCTTCTTCGTGGCCACGGCGCCACGCGACGGCGGGCACGTCAACCTGTCACCGAAGGGGTACGACTCGTTCCGGATACTCGGTCCGAACCGTGTCGCCTACCTCGACCTGACGGGCAGCGGAACCGAGACGATCGCCCACGTCAGCGAGAACGGTCGCATCACGTTCATGTTCTGTGCGTTCGACGGCAAACCCAACATCGTGCGGCTGTACGGGAAGGGCACCGTCGTACGACCGGGTGACGACGACTGGGACGACCTGCGAGCGCTGTTCGTCGGGAGCGCAGCGGAGTCCGACGGTGCTGTTCGCTCGATCATCACCGCAGAGATCGATCGCACATCCAACTCGTGCGGGTATTCGGTACCGCTGATGGACTTCGTCGACGATCGCACCCGCCTCATCGAGTGGGCGGACGACAAGAGCGATGCCGACCTCGCCGCCTACTGGCGGGAGAAGAACGCCACCTCCATCGACGGCCTGCCCGCCATTCCCTGACGTCGCGTGGGCTACCGCCGCCCCAAATCCACTCGAATCGACGTTCGTTTCCCGACTGACCACACTCAGATCATCGAAGCGGGCAGCTCCCCGGACTCCAGGAGCTCGTCGAAGAGGGACGCATCGACGATCGGCACGCCGAGCGACTCGGCCTTCGTCGACTTGCTCGCTCCGGGCGACTCGCCGACCACGAGCGCAAACGTCTTCTTGCTCACGCTGCCCGGCGACTTCCCACCCCGCGCGATGATCGCGTCGGCGGCTTCGTCGCGGGTGTACCCGGGCACGCTGCCGGTAACGACCACCGCCTTGCCTTCCAACACCTGCGGAACTGACTGCTTCGCCGCTGCGGCGGCTGCTGCCGCCTCCTCGCTGCCGAAGTCGAGACCGGCGATGCGCAACTTCTCGATGAAGGCTCTGTTGGACTCCTGCGCGAACCAGCTCGTGATGGAATCCGCGATCACCGGGCCCACACCGTCCACAGCTGCCAACGACACGGAGTCGGCCGCCATGATGCGGTCGAGGGTGATGAACTCGCCGGCAAGCGCCGTTGATGCCGACGGGCCGAGATGTTTCACGCCGAGAGCGGTGAGCAGCCGCTGCAGCGGTTGTCGCCTGGACTCATCGATCGCAACCACGAGTTTCTCGGCGCTCGGCATCGCGAACCCCTCCAACTCCACGACCTCGTCGGCCGCAAGCGAGTAGATGTCGGCCGCGTCTTCGATGAGACCGGCCTCGGTGAGCGCCATCACGGTACGTTCGCCCAGGCCCTCGATGTCCATCGCTCCACGAGACGCCCAATAGATGACCCTCTGGTCGCGCTGGAACGGACACTTCGGCTCGACGCAACGGGTATCGGCCTCGCCCTCGAGTCTGACGAGCGTGCTCCCCAGCGGACACGGGCAGGTCGTGGGGAACTCCCACGGCTGTGTGCCAGCCTCACGAGCCGACAGGACCGGCCCGACCACTTCCGGGATGACGTCGCCGGCCTTTCGCACGATGACCGTGTCACCGGGCCGCACATCCTTCAGACGAACCTGGTCCTGGTTGTGCAGCGTCGCCATGCTGACGGTCGATCCACCGACGAACACGGGCTCGAGCACGGCGAACGGCGTGGTTCGACCGGTGCGGCCGACCGACACCTGGATGTCGAGCAGCGTCGTCGTTCGCTCCTCCGGCGGAAACTTGTAAGCGATCGCCCACCGGGGCGCCCGCGACGTGAATCCCAGTTGCTCGCGCTGGGCGAGATCGTCGACTTTCACCACGACGCCGTCGATCTCGTAGCCGAGCTCGTGCCGATGCTGCTGCCAATGCAGACAGTGCCGGAGCACGTCGTCGAGCGACGCGAACGTGGCGATCTCGGGGCTCACCGGCATGCCGATGCTGCGCAGGAAGTCGAATGTCTCGAGGTGGCTCGTGAACTCGGGTCCCCCGTCGACCTGACCGAGCTGATACGACCAGAACGACAAGCACCGCTTCGCCGTCATCTCGGGGTTCTTCTGCCTCAGGCTGCCCGCAGCCGCATTTCGCGGATTGACGAGCCGAGGTTGGCCGGCGGCTTCGTACGATTCGTTGAGATCGTCGAACACGGCGACCGGCATGTACACCTCGCCACGCACCTCGACCACGTCAGGTGTTCCTGTCCCGCTCTCACCCGATCGGCGTGAAAGCCGACGCGGCACGTCCTTGATGGTGGCGACGTTCGCAGTGACGTCCTCGCCGACCTTCCCGTCGCCGCGCGTCGCCGCCCGCACGAACTCTCCGCCCTCGTACCTGATGCTCAAGGCGAGCCCGTCGACCTTCATCTCGCACACGAACGTCACGATCGCTTCGTGGCCGTCATCGTTCGTGAGGCCCCTGACCACACGATCGCCCCAAGCACGCAGCTCGTCCTCGTTCATCGCGTTGTCGAGACTGGTCATCGGCACGGCGTGGGTGACCGGTGAGAACATCATCCGGGCGGCGCCGCCGACGGCATCGAGCGGCGAGTCGGAACCAGCCAGGTCGGGGTGATCGGTCTCGAGCGAGCGGAGCTCACGGACCATCGCGTCGAAGTCGGCATCGGGAATCTCCGGAGCGTCCAACACGTGGTAGCGCTCGTTGTGATGCGCCACCAGCGCCCGAAGTTCGTCGATCCGATCGGCAGCGTCCATCAGGTCGGATTGTAGAGAAGTGGCGGCGACGGTGTGGACGAGCGGTGTGATGAGCGGTGGTCCGCCGGGTGATCAGGCGCCCAGCACGAACCGGGCGGCGGTTGCCTGTTCGCGTACCCGCTTCGACACGTCGCCGACCGTACGGCAGATGCGCTCGGCGACGGCGGGCGTATGGGGGGCGAGTCCGCAGTGGGGCGTGATGAGGCTCTGCTCACGCAGCATCACCGGATCGATGCCACGCTGCACCAACTCACACCACAACGTGCTGAGCTGTGCCCAGGCACGGCTCGCCGTGACACCGATCGGACCCTCCGTGGCCACGGCGCCCCACGCAACCCACCCGCCGTTGCGCAAGAACCGGTCGAGATAACCCGCCACCGAAACGAGACCTGACGTGGCCGGCATCGACAAGACCTGCGGGCCGGTCGCGAGAATGGACGCCCAGTCGGCTGGGGCACAGCAATGCACACCAACCGCGACGTCGGGACACAGGGCCGCCATGGTGCTCGACACCAGGTCGACGGCGTCGTCCGGTGCGATCGGAAAGTCGCGGGCCAGGACGTCGGCGAGGAGCGGCTCGTCGAGCAACATGAGCTGCGCCGACTCGGGCAACTTCTCGGCAATGGCATGGGCCAACACCCGGAGGTGCGAACGGATCGCCAGACGGGCCAGCTCGTATGCGACTTCAGCAGGTGCACCGGCGCGCTCGAGCGCCGCCCCCAGCGTGAGCGGACCGACGAACTGCCACTTCACAGGCCCGGTGTGACCGGCGGCAACAGCGCAATCGAGGAACGTCCTGAACCCGACAAAGGCATCGGATCGCAGATCGGTGACCACCGGCGCACCTGGGTCGAGCCGGGCGACGTCGACCGCGATCGACCCATACTGGCCGAGCGTGACGCCGGCGAGTCCGGTGACCGCCTGTGCGACCAACGACTCGGCCGGCGATCGCTTCGGCAAGCTCGGCACGACCGGAATGGCATGCTCGCCGAGCGAGAACTCCGCGGCGGCCACGGCGTCGCGGTGCGGCAGACTTCCGATGCCGGTGAACGAGCCCGACTGGAATCGACTCAGCGGTGACGCCACCGCTCCGCGCGAATCGGCGCCGGTGCCGCCGTTCGATTCGGGTCGTTCCGTCATCACACCTCCCCCGTTCCAATCGTCGTGCCGTCGTGGAACGTCTCGCCCACGTCGTTGCAGCCCATCGTGGCACGGTCGTTTGCCTCGCAACGATTCCAGGAGCCGATCCGGATCGGTGACGCCTACACGCCGATGCCCGCAGTTGGATTCAGTGGTGTCCGCAGGTCACGCTATGGAACGTGGCGCTTCCCACTCCCACCGCCGACCGAACCCTTCCCTGGATCATGCGCATCGGGTGGCTCGGCGTCGCGGCGGCGGCCGGTCCGGCGATCGACTCGGCATACGGCGGTTCGAACGACACGGCGACGACGATGACCATCGTCACCGCCGTGGTATGGGTGGCCGGGGTGCTCGCCATGGCGGTTCCGTCGGTGGCGGGTCTCACCGCAACGCGTGCGATCGTGCCGCTCACCATCGTCTTCTCGGCCGTCGTGATGATCTCACGTCACGACACGATCGAGGCGGGCAACGCCGTGCTGCTCATGATGGCCGGAGTACTTGCATCGCTGGTGGCATCGTCGGCCGAGCTCGGCAAGGCGTTCGTTCAGGCATCGGCGTACGGCGACGAAGATCGCACCCCGCTCCGGCCGCCGGTCGGTTATCTGTCGGCCACCGCGATCTCGTGGGCGATCTGGGCAGCGGGCATGACCGCCGCGGCGATCCGGCTGGGAACCGAACACTGGATCAGCGGCACGGTCATCGCCATCGCGACAGCTGGGCTCACCGTGCTCGTCTCGGCGCGCTGGCACCGGCTCAGCTGTCGCTGGCTCGTCATCGTGCCGGTGGGTGTGGTCGTGCACGACCAGCTCGTGCTCGCCGAGACGATGATGCTGCGCCGCCACGAGATGACGAATATCCACCTCGCCCTCGCCGGAACGGACGCCGCCGATCTCACGGGCGGTACGGCCGGGAACGCCGTCGAGGTCAACACTCGCGAGAGCGTGACCGTCCTGCTGCGGCCGCGCCGCCCCGGTGAAACCGCCACAGCGATACACCTCACCGGATTCCTCGTCAGCCCATCGCGGCCCGGAGCGGTGCTCCGGCGACTCCAGCAGCGCGGGCTTCCGGTGGGCTGATTCCCATGACGTCTGCGTGTTCGTGAGCATCGCATGGGGGTAATATTCGGGCTGCTGTCAGCGCTCTCGATCGGCCTGTCCGACCTGTTCGGTCGACGAGTGGTGAACGCCCGCGGCCCGATCCTCACCGGCACGGTGATGCAGTTCGTGGCGATCTTCACGTCGCTGTTCGCGCTCGTGATCGTGTCGAGCGAGCTGATCTGGGACGATCTTCTCGTCGGGCTCCTGTCGGGTCTCGGGCTGGGCATCGGCCTGGTCTGCTACTTCACCGGGCTCACGCACTCGACGTCAACCGTCGTGTCGCCGGTGGTCGCCACCCTGAGCGCAGTCATTCCGTTCGTCTACACGATCGTGCGAGGAACATCGCCATCGCTCGTCGCGCTCCTCGGCGCCATCGTAGCGTTCGTCGGGCTGGCCCTCATCACGGCGGGCGGCGGCCGCGCCGCGCACATCGCCGCCGGTGTTCGATGGGGCCTCGTCTCAGGACTGGGCTACGGCTTCGGGTTGAGCGTCATCATCGAAGCTTCCGACTCGAGTGGATCGTGGCCGGCCGTCACGCAACGGGTCGCAGCGTTCGCTCTGATGCTCCTCGTGGCGAAGCTGCGACAAGTGAACATCGTCCCGCCGAGCGGTCTGCGTTTCCCGTCGATCGTCGCCGGGATGTTCGCCGGGCTGTCGACCGTGCTGTTCCTGCTGGGCGTGGAGGCCGATGCGACGTCAGCGGTGGTGACGGCTTCTCTGTTCCCCGTGGTGACCGTGGTCGTCGGGAGGCTCGTGTACGGCGACGGAGTCAAGCCGGTGCAAGCCGGTGGCATCGCTGTGGTCCTGGTCGGCGTGATCGGCGTCGCCACCGGTTGAGGACCGAATCGCCCGGCTGCAACGAGCGGCTACACGCGTTCGAGTGGCCGGTGCTGGCCCGGCGGCACGGCCACAGCGATCGGGTCGCCCGGCTTGATCGGCCCGCCCATGACGACCATGCCCATCACACCCGACTTGCGCACGAGGTTTCCGTCGTCGTCTCGGCCCAGCATCGCACCCAGCAGACCGTCTGCGACACCGTTGATCTGGCCACACGGCGTGCGGAGACCGGTGATCACCACGAGGGCTTCGTCGCCGAACCGGAGCAACGCGCCGGTCGGCAGGCCCAACAGGTCGACCCCTCGCGTCGTGATGTTCTCGCCGATGTCACCAGGATGCACGGTGAATCCCTGCGCCGAGACCTCGTCGAACAGTTCGGCATGAATGATGTGGATCTGCCGCAGGTTCGGCTGGTTCGGATCTTGCGCGACGCGCGAGCGATGCCGAACCCGCGGCCCGGCGTGGATGTCACCCTCGACTCCCGATCCGGCGACGAGCCGGATCTCTGGCACGGCAGACTTTCTGAAGGAGTACTCGGCGCTTTGCTGCACCGACACCACGAACGCAGACATGACTCGACCCTATCGAGTGGTCACAATCGGATGTCTGGCCCGTCGGCTGCCGGGGATAAGGCGGCGATCCCGCCGCCCAGCACGCGCCGGTTGCCGAGGTCGTAGAACACCACGCTCTGCCCCGGCGCGACGCGACGTTGCGGCTCGACCCACGTCAGTCGCGCCTCGCCACCCGTCACTTCGAGCTGCGCCCCTCTGGGCTCGCCATGGGCGCTGCACTGAACGAGCACATGGCCGGAAACGGGCTCGTTGATCCATGTGAGTCGCGTGGCGTTGAGCGTGGCACCGAACAGGTCGGCGTCGGTGCCAACGATGACGGTGGCGTTCGGTACATCGACATCGACCACATATCGCTTCGGTCCGCCGCCGGGGAGCCCCAAGCCACGTCGCTGACCGACGGTGACCATCTCGACCGCTGCCACGTCGCCGATCCGATTGCCGGAGGTGTCGACCATCGTGCCCGATCGGAATGGGATGCGCGAACCCAGGAACGTCTCACGACCACCGGTGGATGTGATGAAACAGACATCCTGACTATCGGGTTTGCCGGCGGTGCGGAGGCTCATCCGCTCAGCGAGACGGCGCACCTCGAACTTGGGCAGATCTCCGACCGGGAACATCGTGCGGGCGAGTTCGCGTTGATCGAGCATGTGCACGACATAGCTCTGATCCTTCAACACGTCGACGCCGCGTTCGAGCGTGAACGAACCGTCTGCCCCCCGACCGATGCTGGCATAGTGTCCAGTCGCAACCGCGTCGAAACCGAGCAGGTCGGCACGCTCGGAGAGTCGATCGAACTTCACCCTGCGGTTGCACTCGATACACGGATTCGGCGTGACGATGCGGTTGTGGGGTGGCGAGAGCGACACCGGCTGTTGCAGTGTGAGTGATGTCGACGACGCCCGCCGAGTTGCGCAGCAGTTGGGTATCGATCACCTCGTGTTCAACTTCGGTGACGACTTCGACACGCACGTGGTCGAGCCCTACGTCGACGCCCACGCCAACGGCACAACACCGA
>JBBKWQ010000339.1:0-6625 GCA_037969115.1 Ilumatobacteraceae bacterium | reverse complement strand
CCGCTGAAGGTGCGCATCCACAGCCCGTAGTGGCGGCTCTTGAACGCCGTGAAGTCCTTGATGACCGGTGTGACGGGCGCGGAGTCCTCGTCGTTGGGGTCAACCCGCGGCGAGTACCAGGTCGTGTCGGTCCGCCGGTCGAACGCCACCGCCGCGGCAGCGACGAATCCGGCCACCGCCGCCTCGAGCCGTCGCTGTGCCGGTTCGTCGAGGTGCTCGACGAGGACGCGCGCCATCGTCGAAACGGTGACGCCGTGGAGCAGCGTGAACCACGAGAGGAAGTCCTCGTTCGCCATGTAGCCGTCTAGCGCGCGAAGCGCGAGCTGGTCGAGCGTGTCGCCGGGCTGGTCGCACCGCTGGAGCGATGCCACCACGTCGAGATAGCCCGGTCGATCGGCGGCCAGCCTCAGGGAGGCCGTGAGGAGCCCAGGGAGCGGCTCGAACGTGGCGAGCGTGCCGAGTTCGACCGACCACTCGGAAACCGACTTGTGGCCGGTGAGTGCGTCGGGCGCCGGCAGACCACTGGCCGCACGCCACTGCATCAGTGCGGTTCGAAGCTCGTCGACTCGGATGGCGGGTACATGGCCGGTCGCTTCCGCACGTTCGAGGCCCCGCACCGCATGGGCAACGCGCAGCAGGCCGTGACCCGCTTCGGCTGCCGCCGACGCCACCAGATCGGGGAGGAACTCGTGGAGCAGCTGGTGCCAATCGCCGCCTCGTGCTGCGGGCCGGGTGCGGGGCTCGAGACGCGGCCGATAGGCGGTGACGAACGGGCCGATCCAATCAGGTGCGCCCATGTGCTCGAGCGCCTCGGTCGCCATCGGGCCGTGATTAGAAAGTCCGCCTCCGAACGTCGCCTTGGTCACCAGGAACTGGTGCAACGCATCGTCGTAGGTCATGAGTTTTGTCTGCAGTTCCATGTCGTTTCTTGTACAACTTCAAGCTTGGTTGAAGTCAAGCCCCGAATCGAGGAGGGGTCGAGCTCCGGGCGAGCACCACCGACACCAGCACCCTCACCAGCGAGCACCACCGACTTGAGCGCGCCAACGAACGGCTCACCGTCGGGACGCATCGACCCGGATGATGCCGGCCGCTTCACGCGGCGCTCCGTGTGGGTGGGCCGGTGTTGCGGATGGTGCCGTCGGGGAACGCAATGGTGAGTTGTCGGTTGGGGCCGAGGGTGAGATTCCATCCGGCGTCGTGGATCTTGGTGTGGTGGTGGGTGCAGACCGGCAGCAGATTCGCCAGGTCTGTGCGCCCTCCGTTGCGCCACCAGATGATGTGGTGGAGTTTGCAGCGCGAGTAGCGCACCGTGCAGCCGGGCACCGCGCACGTGGCGTACAGGGCTCGCAACGCTCGCCGTTGGGCCCGGCTGGCCAACCGGGTGCTGCGCCCGAGATCGAGCTCGCCGGGCGCGTGCAAGACAACGCCATTGCGGACCACGACGGCATGCACATCGGAGTGATCGCACATGTCGGCCAACACCCGACCAGGGATCTCGACGGGGATGCCCCAATCGACCAGTGGTCCGCCGGCCCCGTCGGGTGCGTCGGCGTCGATGACGACGATCATCTCGGGTCGGCCCGGACGCCCGACACCGGCCCCACCGTCGAACACCAGACGTTGGAGGGCCAATGCGCGCAGATGCTGCTGTTTGAGCAGCGGATCGGTGGGACATGACTCGGGGACCTGTTCGGCGAACAGTACTTGCACGGCGGCTTCGAGGCGGGCGTCGAGCTTGACACCGGTGAGTGGGTCGAAGCGGCCGTCGAGGCGCCACATGCCTTCGTGGTCGGTCCACACCCGGAGGGCGGTCTTGCGGCGCTGCCGCTCCAAACGGCTCATACCGTCGTCGCGTTCGGTCGCACGCGCCTCCATCGCCAGGCGGCGCCGGAACTCTTCGACCGTTGCCGAGGCTGCGATGTCGACCAGCCCGGCGACACGGTCGAAGTACTCGGCGCGTTGGTGGTCGGTGAGCGGCTTTGCCTTCGCGGTGATCGCGTCGACGTGTCCAGCAGTGACTGCGGCCGAATCGAGCGCGTCGGCGAAGGCGGGCACCTTTCCCAACGTGTCGGCCCGTTCCTTCGCCTTGGCCGCGTCGTTCAACGACGAACGGGTGCAGTCGGCGATGGTCTTCTCCGGGAATGTCACCTGGGTCGACAGCGCCGAAGCCAAGCGGGCATCAGCGGCTGCCAACCACGAGCGAATCTCGGCCGACGCGGTGATCGCCGACTCGATCACTACCCGCGACGCGACGGGGTCGCCGCTCGCCAGCGACACCTCCCGCACCCGCTCGACGACCGACGAAACATGCATATCCCCATCATGACGACGGGGTGTCACAGAGTATCGAACTGATGTTCGTTACCCAGTCAGACATGCGTTGTGCGGCTCGGTTGGGCGATCGTCCGTGGTCGGGGCAGTTCCGAGTGGCTCCAGCTTCACCGGTACTCGCGCCCGGCGTACTCCTGCCGGTCGGCGCCGATCGCGGCTACGACTACCCCCACCGGGTTCGTCACGATTCCCCCGATGGGGACGGAGATGTCGAACCACCCGTGCGGAACGGCGAGGATCCGCCGCCAGCACGGCCGAGAAGGTCGGCCACGCCAACGCAGCGGCCCGGACGGCGTGCGCCTTGGCGCTTCGGGCGAGTGCGAGATGTCCCACGACGATCTATCGGTTGTGTGTCTGGACCGCACGAACGACTCGATCCATCGAGCGGCAGGCGCAGTTGCGGGTCTTGTTACAGGCGAAGTGACGGGTGCGGTTGACATTGTACGCCGAGAAGCGTATTATTCACCGTATGGTAAATCATTCCGTTGTGACGGATTCGGACCTCGACCGGGTCTTCATGGCGTTGTCGGACTCGTCCCGTCGGAGCATCGTCGCTCAGCTCGCGGAACACGGCGAATTGAGCATCGGCGACGCGAGTGCCGCGCTCCAACTGTCCCCTGCCGGCATCACGAAGCACGTCAAGGTGCTCGAAGACGCCCGCCTCGTCGTCCGCCGGGTCGAGGGCCGACGACACATCCTCAGCCTCGAATCGCGACGCCTCCAACTGGCCGAGGACTGGATCGACCGCTACTGCACGTTCTGGACCAACAGCATGAACCGTCTCGCCGATCTCGCCACCGAACTCGAACAGGGGAACCAGTCATGAACCCGCCATCACAGCTCGCACTCACGGTTGACCAACTCATCGACGCCGGTCCCCGCACGGTCTTCCGGCTGCTCACCGAACCAGATCTGTACGCCAGATGGTTCGGCCCTGAAGGCGCACAGGTCACGATCGACGAGATGGAGGTCGTGCTCGGCGGACGCCTGGCCGTCACCATCTCCTTCCCGGGCACCGACTTCAAGGTCGGCATCGAAGGTTTCTACGAAGTCATCGAGCCGCCGCATCAGTTGGTCCACACGTGGCGATCGATCGACGAGGAACTCGTCACGACGGTGTCGTTCGAGCTCGAACCGCAGGGTGAACAGACCCGGCTGCGGGTGCACCATCGTGGGTTCGTCGACCCGGTCGATCTCGAACAGAACCACGGCGGTTGGGTCGACCTTCTCGTGACGCTCGGCCAACTCGCCGCCGAACTCGAGGCGGCTCCCTCGTGACAGCGACGGGCGACCACATTCCGACCTGACCGTCGCCGTCGGCCCCGGTCCAACCAGGTCACCACGAAGTCGGTGCCATCCCCCGGTGCCCTTGCTTCGTCGCGGCCACGTACCAGCAAGGAGCACACCATGACACCCAACGAAGCCTTCGAGGCATCCATCGCGACCGCGCAGGCGGTCATCGACCGTTCGGCGATCTCCGACGCCGACCTGCAGCGACCGACGCCGTGTCGGGACTTCGACGTCGCCGCGCTCGCCGATCACATCATCGACACGCACAACCTGCTGCTCGGAGCTGCAGGCGGTTCGAGCGTCGACGCGGGTGGATCACTCAGCGAACGACATCGCGCCGTCGGCATCGCGTCGATCGCACAATGGGCGGCGCGCGGTACTGATGGATCCGTCGACGTCGGCGGCAACGAACTCCCGGCAGCGTTCGGGCTGTCGCTCCACACGCTCGAGACCTACGTCCACGCCTGGGACCTGGCATGCGGGCTCGGCCGACCGTTCGACCCACCGGCTGGACTGACCGACGTGGCGTGGGCGATCGCACTGCAGATCGTGTCGGACGACATGCGTGGCGTCGACGCTCCGTACGGCCTGCCCGTCGAGGTCGGCGACGATGCCGACGTCGTCGCCCGCATCGTCGCCCACACCGGGCGCAACCCACACCAAGCCGTACACCGATCACCGGAATTTCAAGGAGAGCACCATGTCTGAATCAGTCGCCATCATCACCGGAGCGTCACGTGGGATCGGGCCCCACATCGCGAAAGCGTTCGCCACGGCCGGGCACCCCGTCGTGCTCGCAGCCCGAACCGGCCCGCTGATCGAGACGCTCGCACAGCAGATCATCGACGCCGGCGGTATCGCCCGTGCGGTGGATGCCGACATCACCGTCGCCGCCGACCGAGCCCGGATCGTCGACGCAGCGCGCTCGATCGGTCCCGTGGGAGTGTTGGTCAACAACGCGGCCGTCGGTCCGATCTTCCACTTCCACGAACACACCACCGATCAGGTGGTCGCCGTGATCGACGTGAACCTGACGGCCCCGATCGAGTTGACCCGGCTCGTCGTCGCAGAGATGCTCGCCGCAGGCGGTGGCCAGGTCGTCAATGTCACCACGGTCGCGGCGAAGCTGGCGATGCCGTACATGGCGTTGTACTCGGCGACCAAGGCGGGGCTCACACAGTTCTCGGCCGCGCTCGAACTCGAGTACGCCGACCGCGGCATCCATGTCTCGACCGTGTTGCCCGGGGCGATCGCCGAGGAGGGCATGTCGGTTCGAGCGGCTCAGGAGTCCGGTGTCGATCTCCCCGATGACGGGGCCGTACGACCCGAGATCGTCGCACGGGCGGTGCTCGACGCGACACGACGCCGTACGCCGGAGGTCTTCGTCGGGACCGGTACGCGCTTCATGACGAACCATCCACGCCTCGCCTATCGGCTGATCAGGAAGAGCGGCGCGTTCGCCGCGCTCGAGCAAGCGGCCGACAGGTTCCGCGAACGCGATCACTCGGTGGCGTGAGCAGAGTTTCAGTCGGTGGCAGACCGGGATCGCAACGGCGTTGACACGGGACGACCGATCACCCGCCGGACGATTTTCAGCGCGCCGCGCGGGCCAGTGGACCACGCATGGACCGTCAGGCTCTGAGCTCGGTGAAGCCGGCGGCGGTGAAGTCGCCATCGAACGCGAGAGCGTCAGTGGTGCGGCGGGCGCGCATGACGGCGAAGCTCGTGGCATCGACGAACGAGTACTCGCGTTCATCGCGAACACGCAGCCACGCCAGGGCAGCGGATTCCACGTCTGTATCGACGTGTTCGACACGGACGCGAGGCGATGCTGCGATCGTGTCGAGAAAGCCGACGGCGGCACCATGGCCGGCACGCCGCCGCAGGAACGTCCAGGTCTCGCCACGGACATGGTTGGTCGTGAGCAGGGTTCCGTCCGCATGCTGCTCGAGCAGAGCGGCGGCCTCGTCGTGATGTGGATCGCGCATGTTCCGCAACGCCACCCAGAACGAGGTGTCGACGAAGATCATCGGTAGACGACCTCGTCGATGTCGCCCGGCTCGAAGCTGTCGGCTCCGACCATACGACTGAGCGGATCGGCGGCGAGTGGCACGGTCACCGGCAGCTCGGCCCGCACGATGCGCCGGATAATCGCCGCCTTCGAAACCCCTTCCATCGCAGCCTGGCGCTCGAGCGCCGCGTCGAGGTCTTCCTCGATCATGATCTGCAGCCGCTTCATGCGTAGTGAGGTTACAGCAGCTGGGTGGTGGTGATGTAAGTATTCCATGGTCGTCGACTCCGTCGTGTTGGGTAAGCGGGATCGGTGGTCGATCGAGGCGACCACCTCACGTTGGGAAGCGATCGCTGGGATGATTCTGACTGATCGGTGTGGCATCGTGGGTTTGTAGCAGAGACACCCACCACGATCCGTGGGGCGAACGGACGAAGCGAGCTACGTTGCAGCGTGATGGCAGTACCGGGTGGGGAACGGCGGCGCAACAGCCGAGCCGCGCAGCTCCTCGCGGTCGCACTCGTGAGTGCGATGGCGGTGGCGTGCGGAGTCAGCGAGTCCCGGCTCGCCAGGCTGAAGTCCGACCCGATGGCCACCTACGCGCTGGCCGCGGCGATCGACACACGCACCAACGAGATCGTCGGTGGCACTTCCGGCGTGTCGTCGCCATCGATGGTCCGCATCACCTTCACCGTCCCCGAGGGTGGCGCCGAAGCTGCGATCGAGGAGATCGCGATGGCCGCCACCGACGCCGGTTGGGAGCTGACCCCACGCGAACTGAACGGCTTCAACGGTGACAAGAAGATCAACGGGATGAGCGCTCAGATCTTGATCGCTGGCATCATTCAGGACGACACCGTCTGGCTCGAGTTGTCGAGTCGAGCGAAGTGAGTCTGAGGGGCGTGCCGCAAGTATCCGGGCCTGAGCTTCACTGGGACGAGCAGAGGGCCGGGTCGAAGATCTGGAGTTTCAGTCGGCCACCACCGTGAT
>JBBKWQ010000338.1:0-3818 GCA_037969115.1 Ilumatobacteraceae bacterium | reverse complement strand
TGGAGACCGAGGGCGGCCTCGCGCAGCCAACGGAACCGGCGCTTGTCGGCGCCGTTCATCCACTTCTCTTTTCGGGCAGCTCCCATGCCGGTCGTCTCCTCGAACGCTTCGCGACTCGGCACGCCATAGATCGCAGCAGCCCGCGGCCACCCGACGTACTGGCGCGCGTCCACGTCGCATGGACGCCACGGGCCGTCGGGAAAGTCCTTCAGGCCCATCGGTGCGTGGATCGCCGCTGCATCGAAAGACGGGCGGTAGTCGAGGACGTCGAAGAGGTTCTTCACGACGAAGGCTTCCTCGGCGGCGACCGTGACGCCAGCCATTCGGGCGGGCAGCACGAGCCAACCGCCCGGGCATGTGGTCACGCCCGCAAGGTTCTTGTACGGAAGCTTCTTGACGACCATCGCGTTCCTTTCGACCTCGTGACGGCTCAGGCGCCCGTGGCTTGCTCGGAATATTCGCCCGAACCGGAAGAACCAGCTTGGCCCGTGGCCATCGTGGCCTGGGCCTGTAGCTGCGAGCGGGCCGTGGCGAGCTGCGCCTGGATCTCCTTGGGGTAGGCCGACGATTCCATGGCGACCTCCATCGAGATCAAACCGGCTGCAACCAGGCGGGCGAGGTCCATCTCGACCGTCTGCATGCCGTCGCCCCCGCCGGTCGCGATCATGTTGCGGATCTGACGCGACTTGCCTTCGCGGACGAGGTTGCGGATCGCCTCGTTGGCGATCATGATCTCGTATGCGGCAACTCGCCCGCCGCCGACGGCCGGGAGGAGTCGCTGGGAGATGACACCCATCAGTGCACCGGCGAGCATGATTTGGATCTGGTCACGGCGTTCGGCCGGGAACACGTCGATGATGCGGTCGAGCGACTGAGCGGCGTCGTTGGTGTGCAGCGTCGCGAAGACGAGGTGGCCGGTCTCTGCAAGCGACAGGGAGATCTCCATCGATTCGAGGTCGCGCATCTCGCCGAGGAGCACCACGTCGGGATCCTCACGCAGGGCGCTCTTGAGGCCCTGACCGAAGGACCGCACGTCGGTGCCGACCTCACGTTGGTTGATCATCGCCATCTTGTGATGGTGCAGGTATTCCACAGGGTCCTCGATGGTGAGAATGTGCACCGGGCGGGTCTCGTTGATCCGGTCGATCATCGCGGCGAGCGTCGTCGACTTGCCCGAGCCGGTCGGTCCAACCACGAGCACCAAGCCGTACGGCTTGTACGACAGCGACGTGCACGCCGATGGTGCACCGAGTTCTTCGAGCGTGCGAACACGGAAGGGGACGACGCGAAGTGCGAGTGCGAGTGAACCGCGCTGGCTGAAGGCATTCGCGCGGAATCGACCGACACCGGGGAGACCGAACGAGAAGTCGACCTGGCTCTGTTCCTCCAGTTCCGTCTTCTGCTCGTCGGTGATCAGCGACATGATGATGCGGTCGATCTCGACCGAAGTGAGCACAGGCACACCCTCGAACGAGACGAGCGTGCCGTCGCGGCGCACCGTGCCTGGACGCCCGACCGTGAGGTGGAGGTCGGATGCCCCTGACTGGACGGTCGCTGTCGCCAGCGAGACGAGCATGGGGTCGGGTTGTTGAGCCGCTTCGACGGGCATGGGGTCTAACCTCCGGTCACGAGCCGGCGGGTGCCGGCTGATTGGATCTGATGAGTCTTCTGTTCTTGATTCCGCTGGTGGTCGTTTTCAGCCTGTTGATCGGCTCGTTCCTGACCGTGGTGGCGGATCGGGTACCGCGAGGCGGCAACATCAATCGACCGCCGAGTGCATGTGGGAACTGCGGCTTGCGCCTCGGCCCACTCGACCTCGTCCCGGTTCTGAGTTGGCTGGCGCTCGGCGGCAAGTGCCGTCGGTGTCGCAACCCGATCGGCGTCGAACCGATTGTGATCGAACTGATGAACGTGACGATCTGGGTGGTGTTCGCCCTGCGTTTCGTCGACGACGCGTCGATCGAGAATTCGGTCGCCGTGCTGCCCGCGTTCTTGATCTTCGGATCCGTCCTCGTCGTGCAGAGTTGGATCGACATCCGCGAGCAGCGTCTTCCACGCGAGATCACCTTCACCGGCATGGTGCTGGGTGGCATTGCGTTGATCGTCGCTGCGTTCGTCGTCGGTGAGCCCGAACGGATCTGGATGGCGTTGCTCGGAGCGGTGATCGCGCTCGGCCTCATCGGCGGCATCTACCTGGCGAGCAACGCGTACTACGGGCAGGACGTCGCCTTCGGTTTCGGCGACGTGATCTTGGCGCCGTTGCTCGGAATGTTCCTGGGGTGGTTGAACCCGGGCATCGTTGCGCCGGGACTGTTCTTCGGTTTCATTCTCGGAACCCTGGGTGCGATCCCTGCGATGATCGGCGCGAAGGCGAACTTCAAGACGCAGCTTCCGTTCGGACCATTCCTGGCCCTCGGCGCTGTGTTCGCGGTGTTCGTGGGACAACATTTCGTGGACCTGGTACTCGGGCGGTAGATCGCGCTGACCAGACGGTCAGACGACACCGGACCCTTCCATATCGACGACCTGCACGACCGGTACCGGTGCTTCGACCGGAGCCACATCCTCTTTCATACCACCGAGCACGCCGTACATCGCCGACACGAGCGCCAACGCCACGAAGCCGACGATCACGCCGACGAACACGATCATGATCGGCTCGAACATCGTCGTGAACTTCTTGATCCGACTCTCGAGTTCGCGGTCGAAATAGGTCGCACAAATTTCGAGCTGGTCGTCCAGAGTGCCGGTCTCCTCGCCGACCTTGAACATCTGCTTCGCAGCGCCGGGAAAGAGGCCGGTCTCGATCAGTGGGGCGGAGAAGCCGCGACCCTCGAGCATCTCCTCACGGGCGACGTGAAGGCGCTCGGAGTAAACGACGTTCGACGTCGAGTCGATCGTCGTCTTGAGCCCCTCGGGTAGTGGAACACCGGCCTTGACCATCGCTCCCAGGATTCTGCAGAAGCGTTCGAGGATCGAATAGTCGATGATCCCGCTGACGATCGGGATCTTCAGGACGAGCCGCTGCTTCCAGATCTTGCCGGTCGGATGCTTGAACAGGAAGATGAACACAGCAGCGAACACGGCGAAGAATCCCGCTGTGATGAACCACAGATCGGTGAAGAAGCGCGAGAAGAACAGCATCATCCGAGTCGGCAGCGGGAGATCAGCGTTGAGCTCTTCGAACAGCGGCTTGAACTGTGGGAGGACGTAGCCAGCCAGCAGCAGGACCGTGCCCATCGCCATCACCATCACGACCATCGGGTAGGACAGTGCGCCGACGACCTTGGCGCGCGTGTCGATCTCACGCTCGAGATACTCAGCGAGGCTTTCGAGGGCGGTATCGAGCTGACCTGTGAGTTCGGCGGACTGGAGGATGCCGACGTAGTAGTCCGGGAACACCTCCGGATGGGTCTCGGCGGCTGCGGACAGGAGACCACCGTTGCGGAGGTCGTCGGTGAGGGCGCCGATCGCACGACGCAGTGCCACGTCCTCGGTTTCGTCGCCGATCGTGACGAGTGCGTCGGTGATCGGGATACCAGCCTTGACGAACACGGCGAGCTGACGCGTGAAGTGCATCAGCTCCTTCTTCTTGACCTTCTCCTTGGTGAGCTCGAAGTCGAGCGCACCGCGAGATTCCTCGATCTTCGTCGGGAACAGGTTCTGTTCGACGAGGATGGCACGCGCCGCACCGATGGTGTCGGCTTTCGTGACTCCCTCGATGGGAGCGCCCTGGGGATCGATTGCAGCGTAAGCAAACTTTGGCATGTGCTGTGTTCCTGTACGGAAGGTCAAGGATTCGTTCAACTATTCATCGG
>JBBKWQ010000337.1:0-2761 GCA_037969115.1 Ilumatobacteraceae bacterium | reverse complement strand
CAGGTCACCGCGAACGTGCTCGACCGTCTCGGGGTGAGTCGACGAGAGTCTGAGGACGAGAACTAGAGTCCTCAGGTGACACCACGCCTGTTTTCCCTCGAGGGCAGAACTGCGCTGATCACCGGGGCCGGGAGTCCGACAGGCATCGGATTCGCCTCCGCACGACTGCTCGCCGAGCTCGGCGCACGAGTCATGGTCACGTCAACGACCGACCGAATCCATGCACGGGTCGATGAACTCAGACAAGCTGGTTTCACGGCGCACGGTTCGTTCGGTGATCTGACAGAGGAGTCAACGGTCGAGCGGATCACCGACGAGGCGGCCTCGGCCGTCGGCGCTGTCGACATCCTCGTGAACAACGCGGGTATGACCAGTATCAGCCGACCAGGACGTGAAGAAGCAGACCAAGCAACGGAGCTGCCGTACTCTCAATGGCGGGCGGCAATCGAACGGAATCTCGACACCGCGTTCTTGATGTCACGCGCCGTGATCCCACACATGCGCTCGAGGGGCTGGGGCCGCATCGTCTCGGTGGCGAGCGTGTCGGGACCGGTGATGGCGATGCGGCACGAACCCGCCTACGCCGCGTCAAAGGCAGGACTCGTCGGCCTGACGAGGGCGCTCGCGGTGGACCACGCCGCAGACGGCATCACGGTCAATGCTGTTGCTCCCGGCTGGATCGAAACCGGTTCGCAAACACCGAACGAGCGAGCCGAGGGATTCGTCGCGCCGGTCGGACGCAGCGCCGCGCCCGACGAGATCGCAAGCGCGATTGCTTGGCTGGCCACGCCCGGTGCGTCCTACACGACAGGTCAGTGCATCGTGATCGACGGCGGAAACTCGATAGCTGAGGAACGGGTCTTCCCGGTCCATCACTGAACACACCGAGGCTTCTGTTGACGCATCGGCGACCATCGGGCCTCATTCCGCCACCTCCAATCGGTGCCAGTCGACGAGTTCAGCAACGAAGCCCTTCGGGTCGTCGCACATCGGGAAGTGATTGCCGTTCTCGATGGTCATCTGGCGCGCTCCTGGGAACAGCGCTTTCCAGCGATCGGCAAAACCGAAGGGGTCGTTCTTCTCGCCGAAGATCGTGAGAACCGGGAGGTGTGAGAGCGGTCCTGCGAGCGCGTCGGCGGCCTGTTGGAATGCGTCGGTGGAACGGCACGCTGACCGCATTGCGCGGTGGAAGATCCGGCTTTTCGAACGGCTCCGATAGGGGCCGAAGAAGGCGTCCCTGTCGGCAGCTCCGAGATGCTTGCCGACGCCAGCCGACGTCCGACTCAGCAGCGGGACCACCCGCAATGTCCCGAGCGAGGCCGTTGCCGCTCTGCTGCCCATGACTCGCAGCATCGATCGCAGCGCGACGCGGTCGGGCGCCCAGCTGAAGCTGTTGGTCGCGACCAGGCCGTTGATGTGCGCCGGCCGTTGCGACGCTGTCAGCACGCCGACGACTCCGCCCAAGTCGTGAACGACGAGGGTTGCGTCGACAACGTCGCATTCGTCGAGGACGCTCTCCAGAATCTGGGGGAAGGTCCCGATGTCGATGTCGTGGGCGTCGCCGCCACTCAGCCCCGTGCCCGGGAAGTCGAGTGTGATGCAGCGAAAGTGCGAGCTGAGCGCCGTGATGACGTCGCGCCAGATGAAGCTCCACATGCCGGCGTGCACGAACACCAGCGTCGGTCCGGTGCCCTCGTCCGTGTAGTGGATGTCGAGGAGCTCGCCCCGGCTGTTTCGATGGGTGTGAAGCCGCAACGTGAACGGCCATTGGTCCGTGCCCAACCATTCCGGTCGGGCCATCTGATCGGTGATCTTGGTCGGTGTTCTCATGATTCACTCCTCGTCGAGTGCGGTTGGTGGGTTGCAGTTGTGAAGAGGACGATCGAGCGGGCGCGGATGTGACGGTGGTGTCGGAGATGTCACACTTGGAGTGCCTCGATCGTCCTTTTCGCATGAGCAACGACCACTCCTCCCCCTCGGGCGGTACCGCCGTCGTGGACCAGCTGTGGCAACTGCATCGGCGTCGAATGCTGGACATCGGCTATCGGATGCTCGGCACCGTGAGCGATGCAGAGGACGTCACGGCCGAGGCGTATGCCCGCCTGCTCGCCGCCGACCTCGATGCCATCGACGACCCGGTCGGTTGGCTCGTTGCGGTGACGACACGGTTGTGTCTCGACCGACTTCGGTCAGCGGAGACGCGGCGACGTGCGTATGTCGGGCCGTGGCTCCCCGAGCCGGTGCTCGAGACCGCTGCGCAGACGCCGGATCCGGTCGATCGGGTCACGCTCGACGAGTCGGTCCGCGTGGCGCTGCTCGTCGTTCTCGAGCAACTCTCGCCGGCTGAGCGAACGTCGTTCGTCCTGCACGACATCTTCGCGCTCTCGTTCGCTGACATCGCCGACATCGTCGGCCGCTCGCCGTCAGCGTGTCGCCAGTTGGCGAGTCGGGCCCGGCGCCGAATCCAAACCGACCCGGAAGCACCCCGGAGCATGGTCTCTGCATCCGACGTCGAGGCAATCGCCCACCGATTCGCCCACGCCTGCGCTGCCGGTGAGATGGAGCCTCTACTGGAGCTTCTCGATCCTGGAGTGATCGGAGACTTCGACTCGGGAGGGACCATCGACGGCGCTCCGTTGCGACCCATCGAAGGTGCCGACCAGGTCGCGAGAATCCTTATCCGGTCGTTCAAGGATCGCGATGTGAGTTTCTCGGTGACCAATGTGAACGCCGAGCCCGGCGTGGTCGCCCGGCTCGACGA
>JBBKWQ010000336.1:0-6032 GCA_037969115.1 Ilumatobacteraceae bacterium | reverse complement strand
CGCCTTCTTCGTGCTCGCCTTCTTCGTGCTCGCCTTCTTCGTGCTCGCCTTCTTCGTGCTCGCCTTCTTCGTGCTCGCCTTCTTGGCAGGGGCTTTTCTCGCCGCCGTCCGCTTGGCGGGTGCCGCCTTCTTCGTCGGCTTCGGTGTCGAAGTGCTGGCGGGCGACATCTTGGTCGGAGTCGACTCGGTAGACCCTGCCAGCTGCTCAATTCGTTTCGCCAGCGACGCGACCTCACGCTCGACCGCCTCGGCCCGCTCACTGAACTGCGCCATCTGACCAGCCACCACGAGTTCGATGCGGTCGGCGACGTGTTCGGACGATTCGCGCCCGCGCTTCAACAACATCCGGACGGTCTTTTCAGCGTCCTTGCTGCGCACATCGCCCGCGTTGACGAGCGACTTCACGATCTTCTCGGCCTCGTTGGCCGACATCTCACTGACTTGCACGCCTGCGTCGAGGAGCCGTCGAAATCTTGACTTCGCCATACCGTCACGTTACCGCTGGGACGTGAGTGCCGGCCCGGTCAGCCGAGCAGAGCTGCCGACACCGCACCCAGGTCTGCGGCGTCGATATCGACCGTGCCGCCGGCATCTGCTCCCGGGACGCTCACGCCGCTCCGAACGAGTGCGAATCGACAACCGAGCGTGTGAGCGAACACACCGTCGGTCGAGAACCGGTCACCCACCATCAACGTCGAGTCGGCATCGAAGGTCGCTCCAACAGCGGCCCGCACCAGCGCCGCCATCGGTTCGTACGGTTTCCCGGCGATGACGGGCGTTTCACCCGAGGCCGTCGCCACGGCGGCCACGATGGCACCGCCGCCAGGGATCGGACCGTCGGGAGTGGGATACGTCGGGTCGTCGTTGGTTGCGATGAATCGTGCGCCGTTGCGGATCGCCGTCGAAGCGATCCGCATCCGTTCGTAGTCGAAGGTCTGATGCATGCCCACCACCACCGCGTCGGCGTCACCGTCGGCGATCGGAACGCAACCGCGCGCCGACACCGCCTCGCTCACACCCGGGCCGCCGCACACGAGGACCATCTCCCCCGGTTCGATGAGCAGTGCGGCGGCCTGGGCCGACGTGAGAACGCCACCGACGGCCGGTACCCCGATCCGGGCGAGTGCGGCTTCCTGCTCGGCGACGAGCGAATACGAGTTGTTCGTCACGAAGAACACCCGGATACCGACGCCACGCAGTCGCTCGATGGCTTCTGGTGCGCCCGATATCGCGTCGTGTGCCAGCCACACGACGCCGTCGAGATCACACAGCACCGTGTCCACCGGCATTTCTGTCGAATCATCGCGATCAGCCACGCACGGTTTGTACCAGCTCGATCCACGTTTCGATCCCATCGCAGAGCTGGCAGGCTTGGCCGGTGCCCCGTTTCGAACCATTTCCCGCGTTGCGTTACCTGACCGAGCCGCTCGAACAGGTGACCGCGCCGCCCTACGACGTGTTGTCGGAATCGGACATCGATGCACTTGCTGCACGATCGGAATACAACATCGTGCGTGTCGACGTGCCGAGAGAACACGATGGCGCCGACCGCTACGACCGGGCCGGCGACCTCCTCAGGCAGTGGATCGCGAACGGCGTGATCGGGCGGGACTCCGAGCCCTCGTTCACGCTCTACCGAATGCGTTTCGCCGACGCAACCGGCACGAACCGCGACATCGTCGGTGTGCTCGGTGGTCTCGAGGTCGTCGACGAAGGCGCCGGTGGTGTCCTCGCACACGAGCGGGTCACCCCGAAGGCGTCGACCGATCGTCTCGATCTCACGCGCGCTACCCGTGCGAACATGTCGCCGATCTGGGTGCTGTCGCTGGCGAGCGGCCTCAGCGACCTGCTCGCGGCGCCCGGCGAACCGCTCGGCTCGGTCGTCGTCGATGGCGTCGAGCACGTCGTGGAACGCGTGACCGACCCTGCACGGGTGGCGGCGATCGGTACCGCCGTCGGCTCGGACGACACGTTGATCGCCGATGGACACCACCGCTACGGCGTGGCCCGAACGTACCGGGACGAGGTTCGAGCGGTGACCGGCACCGACGGATCATCGGCTGAGCTGACCCTCGCCTTCATCAGTGAACTGGTAGCCGACCAGCTGAGCGTCGAGGCGATCCACCGGCTGTACGCCGGCATCGACTTCGACCAATTTCGCAACGCGCTCGCATCGTGCTTCACGATGGAGCCGGCAGGCACGGTCGACGACGCCACACTCGTCACGATGCGTGGGCGAGGCTCACTCTGCCTCGTCGGACCCGACCGGTCGGCGACGTGGCTCACCCCGCGGGCCGACGAACTCGCCGACGTACGCGCGATCGATGGGGCGATCCTCGAACACGCCCTCGCACCTGTTTCCGCCTCGGTGACCTACCAGCATTCCGTCGAGGCTGTGTGCGACGCCGTCGACGCCGGCGCCGCGACCGCAGGCGTGCTCATCAGGCCGGTGAGTGTGCCCGAAATCGAGCGCACGGCACGAGAAGGCGCGCTGATGCCGCCGAAGTCGACATTCTTCACCCCCAAGCTGCTGACCGGGCTCGTGGTTCGCCCACTCGACTGAGCCACTTCGGCCGATGTCAGGCCCCCGCTTCGAGCTGCTTCACAGCGGCAGCGACGAGCCGCGTGACATCACGCCGCCGTGACGTCGAAGCGATCTTGGTGGCGACGAGCTCGGTGCGGCTCTGCGTGACCCCACCAGCTCGGAAGAACCGTCGGCGCACGTATCCGAGCACCACGACCTCGTCGTCGGCCCGGTACTCGGTCGTGGCCTCGAACACGGCGACCGGCACCGAGGCCGTGACGTCACCGGCGCGGGTGGTGATCTCGAGTTGGGTGACGGTGCTGCCCGACGGCAGATCGCGCCGACGCGGTTCGCTCGTGATTCGACCCCGCACCACGACGGTATTGATGTCGTGACGCTGGTCGCTGTCGATTGTGGCAACGGTGTTCATGGTGTCTCCCTCGGACGGTGGTTCCGGAGGAAGTCGGCACGAACCAAGGTAACCAAGGGGTGTCGCGACGTTCGCTGGCGCGACGCACGCGACGCGTCGCGACGACACGGGTCGACGACCAGGACTCAGCCCAGGACTCAGCCAGTTGTCAGGGCAGGCGTCAGGCGAGGGTGTTCACGTTGTTCAATTCGGCGAACGCCTGCTTCAGGCGTTCGACGAAGCCCACCTCGCCTGCCCTGAGCCACACACGAGGGTCGTAGGACTTCTTGTTCGGCTTGTCGTCGCCTTCGGGGTTCCCGATCTGACCCTGCAGGTAGTCGTGGTTCGCCGATTCGAAGCCACGGATCCCGTCCCACATCGCCCACTGGAGGTCGGTGTCGATGTTCATCTTCACGACGCCGTACCCGATTGCCTCGGCGATCTCGGACGGCGAAGAACCGGAGCCGCCGTGGAACACGAAGTCGACCGGGCGATCGCCCGTGCCGAACCGCTCTTGGATGTGCTGCTGGCTCGCGTCGAGGATGCTGGGCTTCAACTTGACGTTGCCCGGCTTGTACACGCCGTGGACGTTGCCGAACGCGGCCGCAATGGTGAAGCGATCGCTCACCTTCATCAACTCCTCGTACACATAGGCCACCTCCTCGGGCTTGGTGTAGAGGTCGCTCTCGTCCTTGTCGGAGTTGTCGACGCCGTCTTCCTCACCGCCGGTGATGCCCAGCTCCATCTCGAGGGTCATGTCGATCGCCGACATCCGCTCGAGATACCGCTTACACGTCTCGACGTTCTGCTCGAGCGGCTCTTCGGACAGATCGAGCATGTGTGAGCTGAACAGTGGCTTTCCCGTCGCCGCGTAGTGCTGCTCGCCCTCGTCGAGGAGGCCGTCGACCCAACCGAGCAGCTTCATGGCGCAGTGGTCCGTGTGGAGGATGACCCTGGCGCCGTAGGCAGCGGCGAGCCGGTTCACGTGATCGGCACCGGCAAGCGACCCGAGCACCGACCCGCGCTGGCCGTCGGCCTTGAGGCCCTTGCCGGCCACGAATGCTCCCCCGCTGTTGGAGAACTGGATGATGACCGGGCTGTTCACCTCAGCCGCGGTCTCCATGACCGCGTTCATCGTGTTGCTCCCGGTGCAGTTGGCTGCCGGGATGGCAAAACCGCGGGCCTTCGCGAGCGCGAAGACCTCCTTCACCTCGGTTCCGGTGATCACGCCGGGCGCAAAGTCGTTTCGAATGTCGCTCATCCCAGCGAGCCTAGTCCTGACCGGCAGACGTCGCCCGAGCTGACGCAACGAGCGTGGCGGCGGTCAGTTGTTGATGAACTCGGGGTTCTCCCAGTACCTCATCGCGAGGATCTGCTTCACGCCCCAGGCGCAGATTCCGCTACAACTCGATGTTGGGGCGAGACCCTCGATGTAGCCGACGGCCGCTGGGGTGTACCAACGACCGCTGAACCACGTGCCGAAACACCCCCAGGCATCGCCGGCGGCATAGGTCCGGCCACGTTCGATCCCTGGATCGTTGAGCCACGTGTACTCGCCCTCGAAGCAAGCACGCCACGAGGCATATGCGTAGTCGACGTTGTAGGCCGTGGAGTTGATCGCGTTGTTGTCGACGAACGCCGACTCGTGGCCGTATCCGTTACGAACCTGGGCGAGCCCGAACGACTCACCGTTGTCGCCGTTGGCCGACATCTCCCACCACGACTCCTTCACGATCTGGGCGCGCACCATGTCTTCGTCGACGCCCCACTTGCAGGCCACCCATTGCAAGATTTCGTCGGTCGTACCGGTGAAGTTGCCGTCGACTCGCGACCACCGGCTGTTCGGGCGCGTGCCTCGCGTGGCGTTCTGTGTCGCGTTCACCGGACGGATCTCGGGCGCGTCGCGCACGAGCTGTGCACACTGTGCGCCGCTCGGCAGTGCCGAGCCGGGAGGCAGCGTCTTGAACACTCCCGTTCCGCCCGGCGGTGGTGGAACGGGCGGCAGCGTGACGGGCGGCGGCGTGCGCGACACGTTGCCTTCGACATAGCCGACGACGTCGACGAGCATGTCGAGCGACGTACCGTTGTAGGTGACCGGACGCAGACACAACTCGCCCGACCGTGACAGCTTCAGCACGGCCTGATTGGCCCACAGCACTCCGTTCCACAGGTTGAGCGTGGACACACCCGGTTCACCCTGGTCACACGGCCATGCCTTCACGTACCCGTCACCACGACCATCGAGCGCCGCAACATTCACCGCGACACCGTCGGCGTCATTGGGCACACCGTGGCGACCGGCCAGCCGAAGGGTCACCAGGCGGCCGTTCGCGACCGCACCGCTCACACCTCCGACACCGCTGCGAGTGTCGAGCGCACGATCGGGGTTCAGTGCACCGATCTCGCTCGACGAAGTCGCCCAAGCGAACGTGTCGACCAGGATGTGCGTGTCGGCGCTGCTCGTGATGCACACATCACCGCTGCCGAGAGCGCTCAGTGTCAGGTGAGCGACGGTTTCGCCGCGCCGGTAGTTGATGGTCGACGCGTTCGTCGCGTTGCACGGCGAGACCGAGACGTACCCGTCACCGGCGGCACCGACGACGGTGACGTTGATCGCAGCCAACGAGGCGGACGACGAGACGCCACGGGTACCCGCGACCTCCACTCGGTATTCACGATTGGCGCGGTAAGGCGAACCGGCGCGGGTGTCGACGATACGCATCGGCGAGATGCCTCGAAGGTCGCCCTCCGTCGTCGTGCCCGTGAGGTCCGCGATGAGATCGACCGATTTCGACGAAGAGAGACAGATTCCCGCAGATGTGTAACCGACTGCCACCATGTTCGGTACGGCGCGGCCGGCCACGAAATTCAACACCGACGTCTCCGGCTCGCTCTGAGCGCACGGCCACGCTTTCACGAATCCGTCTTCACGTGCCCCGTCGGCCGTGAGGTTCAGCAGCGCAACGGTCTCGCCACGAACCTGCAAACCCGGAAGCTTGAGTTCGACGACGGTGCCGGGTTGCAGCTGGCGCCGAGCGGCGCCGAGGCCACCACGCGTGTCGAGCACACGCTCGGGCGGCTGGGTGTTGGCGGCGGCGT
>JBBKWQ010000335.1:0-4931 GCA_037969115.1 Ilumatobacteraceae bacterium | reverse complement strand
CGCGAACCGACACCGTGCCGATCTCGGGACCTCCCTGCTGATCGCCGAGCAGACGATCTGAACGGTCTCGACGTCGTCGATCATCGCGGGCGCTGGGGGACATCTCGATGACGATCGGGCGTGATGTCGAGATCTGTGATGTGCGAGAGTGAGCGCGTGAAAAGCGACGCGCGAACCGGATTACTCGGTCGACCCCACCCGCTGGCACGCAAGGAACGGCGAGAGATCGGGAAGGCGCAACGCACCGACGTTCCGTTGGACGCCCACGCAACGGTTCCGGCGGCATCCGATCGTGGCGACACGATCGGGATCCTGACGACACAAGACGCACTGCGGCTCCCCGAGTTGGTGCCGATCCGTCATGGCCGGATGAGCGCCACACCGTTCACGTTCTACCGCGGCGGCGCCGCGATCATGGCGGCGGATCTGGCGGCCACGCCGACCACGGACATCACCGTGCAGCTCTGTGGCGATGCCCACCTGTCCAACTTCGGTCTCTTCAACGGTCCCGATCGTCGCCTCGTGTTCGATCTGAACGACTTTGACGAGACACACCCCGGGCCGTTCGAATGGGACGTCAAACGACTCGCTGCCAGCGTCGCCATCGCCGGCCGCAACAACGGATTGGCCGCCGAGAAGATCGATCGTGCAGTTCGCGCATCGGTCGAGGCCTATCGCACCACGATCACCGATCTCTCGAACCTGGGCCCGCTCGCCGTGCACTACCGCCGACTCGAAGTCGACCGGGTGAGCGAGGTGATCAGCAACCACAAGCAACGGGTTCGGGTCGAGAAGCTGTCCAGGAAGGCCTCGGGTAAGAACCATCTCCGAGCCCTCGAAAAGCTGACCGCGGTGATCGACGGGCGACGAGTGATCGTGCCCGATCCCCCACTCATCACCCGCGTCGACGAGCAGCTCGCAGACCAGATCCCCCTGGTGATCGAGTTCTTCGATCGGTATCTCGCGACGCTTCCCGCGTATCGACGACGACTGCTCGAGCGGTACGCAGTGGTCGACATCGCCCGGAAGGCGGTCGGTGTCGGCAGTGTCGGCACCCGGTGCTTCATCGTGCTGCTCGAGAGCGGCGACGGTGAACCGCTGTTCGTCCAGTTCAAGGAGGCGACGGCCTCGGTGCTCGAAGCCCACGTCGGCTCGAGCCAGTTCGAACCGGGTGAGCGCGTCGTGGTCGGGCAGCGATTGATGCAGTCGATGGGCGACATCCTCCTCGGCTGGTCGCAGTACGACCCGAGCTCGGGAAGCACCGACTACTTCTACTTCCGGCAACTCTGGGACGGCAAGGGGTCGGTCACGATCGACCTGATGGGCGGGACGGAGCTGCGACGATACGCCCGGATCTGCGGTGCCGCCCTGGCACTGGGCCATGCTCGCGCGGGCGACGCATCGCTGATCGCCGGCTACCTCGGCACGACCGACGCCTTCGATCGCGCACTCGTCGAGTTCTCCATCGCCTACGCCCGGCTCAACGAGCTCGACCACGCCGCTCACGCCGCCGCGATCGCGAGCGGGAGCATCGTGGCCGTGCGCGACATCTGAGGCGCGCGCCTCCGGCGTTCGGTCAGCGATTGCGTGTGAGCAGCGCGATCAGCTGCAACAGCGTGATGTAGAGCCAGATCAGCGTGACCATGAGGCTGAACGCGAGGTACCACTCGAGGTAATTCGGCGCGCCCGCCTCGACGAGTGCGTAGAGGACACCGAGTACCGCCGCACGGCGTGGTGCGACGGTGATCACCTCGAGCACACCGGCCATGTCGACGCCGCTGAGCGAGCCATCCCTGACCACGAGGTCCTCGATCTCGTGTGGGTCGCCGTTCCACCTGCCGACCTCCCGGTCGACTCCGACGGTCGCGCCGAGATGCTCTGGCGCGCCTTGGGAACGGATCGACACCTGGCTCGAGGGGGCCAAGACCGACGCGAACCGGGTATCGACGGGCGCCTGATCAGCGGCGGCGAACCGCCTCACAGTTCGGTCGGACGCACCGAGAGCAGGGTATCGAGGGCCTGACGGCGTGTCAGGTGCTCCCGTCGCGCCGAGCGGCGGCTGGAGATGACGAGCCACGCGATCAGCGCCCGTTCGCAGGGGCTTGACTCCGATCGGCACTCGCTGAGGCGCATTCGAGGTGCGCCGCCGAATAACACCGATCGGAGTCAGTATCGTTGCTCCGATGCCTTTGCCCGCCGACGTCGCCGATGAGCTGGCAGGCAAGTTTACCGTGTCCCGCCACTCAGCCGATCGCGAGAACTGGCTGTCCGCAGCAGGGCGGACGACCTGAGTCATGACTCTCGGCGATCGTCTGGATTGGGTCACCGACCGTCAATGGGTCCGGATCCTGCTCGACACCTACCAGTTCGTGGCGGAACGACCGCACGATCCGATTGGGCGCGGGTCTCGCCTACTACGGATTGTTCTCGTTGGCGTCGGTGCTCACGTTGAGCCTCGGGATCATCCGTGTGCTCGGCCAACGCAGCGACGTGGAGGTGTACCTCAGCGAGCGATTCGAGGACGCGTTCGGCAACATCGGTGTCGAGGCGGCCCGGTCGATCACCGAGCAACTCGAAGGGTCCGCCGGCGCCCAGCTCGGGCTGATCGGGCTGGGCTCGCTGCTCGTCACCGGTTCGCTCTTCTTCCTCGCCCTCGAGGACGCGCTCAACCAGATCTGGGGCGTGCCGGTACGGTCGGGTATCCGGTCGACGATCCGTCGCCGATTGGTGGCGTTCCTCGTACTGTTCGCGGCCGCGCTCACGCTCGTCGCATCGCTGACCGTCCAGACGGTGACCAGCCTGCTCGAGACCTTCGTCCCGGATTCGGTGGTCGGGTTCTCGGCCCTGTCGGCGCTGGTGGCCAGCCTCCTGAGCTGGTCGTTGCTCGCCGGTGCAGTGATCCTGCTGTTCCGATACCTGCCCTCGACCGACGTCCCATGGCGCCCCGCGATCATCAGCGGCGTTGCGTCTGCGGCGCTGCTCGTCATCGGAACTGCGTTGGTCGGTCGCTACCTGCGCACGTTCGGAGCGTCCTCACTGAGCGGCGCCGCATCCTCGGTCCTGGCCGTCCTCGTCTGGATCTTCTACGAGGCCCAGATCCTGCTCGCCGGCGCACAACTGTCCAAGGTGCTGACCACCTCTCGTCGCGCTGCCGCCTGAGACAGCCGGCGAATGTCCTGGACGTCGAGATCCGCACCTCGCCGGAGAAGCGCTCGCCGATGTAGCGGGATGCCTCGAACCCAGCGCTCCTCTTGGACCTTGCGGCTGACGTCGAAGAAGTACTTGATCAGGATGATGCCGTCTTCGATGATCTCCCGCTCGAACAGGGGTGTCGTCTTGAGAAAGCTCTCGTATTGCTGCTGTGTGCAGAAGCCCATCACACGTTCGACGCCGGCACGGTTGTACCAGCTTCGATCGAAGAGCACGATCTCGCCCGCCGCCGGAAAGTGCGGCAGATAACGTTGCGCCAGGAGCTGCGACTTCTCGCTCTCGGTCGGCGCAGGCAAGGCGACGACTCGGAACACCCTGCAGCACGACCGTCGGGCCGCGGATATCCTTCATCCGGTGAAAGCACACCGGAATCTCGTCCTGCTCGTCGGTGTGGGCATCGTGGTCCTGGTCGGAGCTGCTGTGATCGCGATCAGAGCGTCGCGCGGCGGTGATCTGGAGGGCGACTGGGCCGTCACGCTTCTGGTGATCGACGGCGAGGAGACGCCCGTTCTCGCCGAAACCGCACCGACCGCCACCTTCGCCGAGGGCGACGTGAAGGGGTCGGCCGGGTGCAACACCTTCTCGGGTGGTTACGAGATCGACGGCGAATCGCTCACGATGGGACCGTTTGCATCGACACAGATGTTCTGCGAGGAACCATCCGGAGCGATGGATCAGGAGGTCGCTTATCTGGGCCTGCTCGGTGAGGCCGAGAGTTTCAGTGTCAATGGCGACGAGCTCGTGATTCAGGCCGGCGACGGACGACGAATCGTCTTCGCCCGTAGCTGACCGCCGGGAGACGCGCCCCCGGCGGCCTCGACGCACCGCGGGTGCCGGACGGTCACCCACTTCATGGCCTGCCTCTCGGATGGCGGAGCCGGATTCTCCGCGTGAACCCAGACCGCCTGAGTTGCGCTCGAGATCATCGAGTTCCGAGTGCGGAGCAGCTGGCGTCCCGCGTTCGACCTCAGCTCCTGGCGAGGCTGCGCAAGGCGAGCCCGTTCACGGCGATCAAGAGTCCGAAGACGACCAGATAGAAGCCGATGATCCATGAGATGACGACGACCGTCGGGGCCGGCCACGCGACCACGACGACACCCGCCGCTATCGATAACAGACCGGTCAGCCCGCTGAACCGTCTGCGGGTGCTCCGTTCGTTCGCTGCGGCGTCCACGGCATCGATCACTCCGGCGACGATCCACACCACACCGAGCAGGGTCGCTAGCACCGCCACGGTCTCGAACGGATGACGGACTGCGATGACGCCGGCGATCATCGGCAGCACGCCGACGAATCCGGTGAACGCGGGGGACTGGGCCTGGTCCGAGAATGCGAGGATCAGCCGGTAGAGGCCGAACAGCATGAGCTGGATCCTGATCAGGACGGAGATCACGGTCAACGTCTCACCGGGCCACGCCAGCACCACGACGCCGAGACCGGTCCTCCGTTTCCATCCGTCGCAAAGCGCCTATCGGCGCTGCCCCTCATCGCAGATGAGCCGACGGCGAACTTGCCGGCCGGCCAAGCTGCCGGGCTGCCGGGCTGTCGAGCTGTCAGCATGACGAGCTGATGGCCGCTAGCGACTCGACTCCGAACGATCAACCGGTGCACGTCGCGTCGATCGTGCACGTCACGGATACTCACCTGTTCGTGGACGAGCACGGCGTCACGCGCTCGCCGAGGTCTCGTGCCCGGTTGGTGCGGTTCCTCGAGCGGCTCGG
>JBBKWQ010000334.1:0-3719 GCA_037969115.1 Ilumatobacteraceae bacterium | reverse complement strand
CGCCGACGAAATCGGCAGCAACACCCAACTGCTCGTGCTCGGCGTGATGGCGATGACGTTGCTCGGCGCGGCTGCGACGTTGCTGGCGACCACGCTGATCTTGCGCGAGCGGCACGGTGGGTTCGGCCTCTTCGGCATGGTCGGGATCGCCGCGACCGCACTGGGCTGTTTGGCGAGCTTGTTCGGCTGGTTCTTCCTCGGTTGGGGCGGCCTCCTCATCATCGGCACCGCGCTCGTCGCAGTCGATCTGTGGCGTGGAGGTCTTGCACCCAAACGCCCGATCTTGGCGACCGGTGCGGGACTCACGTTCGGTGGTGTTGCGTGGGCTGTCCTGCGTCTCGGCGAGGTCGGTGGGCCCGACCAACACGGCGACTATCTGGTCGCCAACGCCGCAGGGCTGACCATCGGCTCGCTCATCCTCTCCACCGGACTCATCGGGCTCGGCCGCTGGCTGTCCAACGAGGAACCCGTCGAGTTTCCCGACCCCACCCATTTGGCCCCGGCTTAGCACTCGACGACGTGCACGTCCGTCTGCTTCTCCCGGTTGCCGGCGTTTGTGTGGTCGCTGCGCTCGTCGGCGCGTGCGGCTCGACGGCGTCCACCGTGGGAGAGGCTTCGAGCGCCGACACTCAGCCGCTGGTTCGCCCCGCTGGGACGTCGGGCGTCGACACCGAACCCCCGTCGTCGTCACCGAAGGACGGTGCGGGCGTCACCGTTGACGCCGTAGCTGCCTATGACGAGCGGGAGGTTCGCTTTCGGCAACCGGTCGCCGGGTTCGCGTTGGCCGGAACGCTCACGATCCCTGCCGGATCCGGTCCGTTTCCAGCCGTCGTCCTCATCTCCGGTTCGGGTACGCAAGATCGGAACGAAACCATCGGCACCTCCGAACCGTTCCTCGATCTCGCTGACGGCCTTGCTCGACGGGGCATCGTCGTGCTGCGTTTTGACGACCGCGGCGCGGGCGACTCCGGCGGTGAACCCATCGAACTCTCCGACGCGACCACACTCGACAACGCCCAAGACGCGCTCGCGGCCGTCGAGTTCCTCGCGGATCAGCCTGAGATTGCCAGCGGTCGGCTCGGGGTGATCGGACACAGCGAGGGCGGCTGGATCGGCCCGATCGTCGCCAACAAGTCGGACAAGGTGGCCTTCGCCGTGCTCCTCGCCGGAAGTGGCGCCCCGGGAGCCGACGTGCTCGAGCGCCAAGTTGCCGACCTCGCCCGTGACCAAGGCGCTCCCCCCGACGTCGTCGAGTGGCAGGTCGGCTTCGTTCGAGAACTCATCGAGGTCTCACGCACCGCGGGCGACCCGATCCTCGCCGAAGCCTCCATGCGTGAGGTTCTCGACGCCGCCGCTGCCTCTGCACCACCAGGAGCACTTCCAGCCGATCCGGCCGCAGCGATCGACGACATCATCGACAACTACAACCGGCCATGGATGAAGTTCTTCATCGCCTACGACCCTGCAACAGACCTGCGCGCCCTCCAGATCCCGGTCCTCGCCATCTTCGCCGAACTCGACCTCTTGGCCTCCGCAGAGCTCAACGTGCCCGCTACGCAGGCCGCACTCCGGGACAACCCCGACGCCACCGTCGTCGTCCTCGAGGGGCTCGATCACCTGTTCCAACCCGTCACGGGCCCACCCGACCAGCGCTTCGATGCAGACACGATCACACTGATCGCCGACTGGATCCGATGACTTACAGTTCGTCATCCGGCGTCGCCGCAGCGCGCCTCCTCACTGCTCCCGACCTGGGATTCGACGACGGAACCTGAGGAATTCGGAGTTGTCGGCGACAAACCATTCTCCAGGATCCGCTGCTCCAGCTCGGCGAGCTCGTTGCCTGGCTCGATGCCGACCTCGGCGAGGACTGTGCGAAGTCTGGTGCACTGCCGCAACGATTCGACTCGGCGACCGCTCGCTGCCAGGGCCTCGATCAGCAGGAACCAGAGGCGTTCACGGTACGGGTGCTCGTCGACCGCCGCTTCGAGTTCACCGACGATCAGTTCGTGATGCCCGAGCGCCAGATCGGCCTCCAAACGCAGCTCCATCGTCGCGAGCAGCAGCTCGTCGAGCCGGTAGGCCTCGAGTTTGAATGCCTCTTCGTCAGCGAGGTCGCCGAACGGCCGCCCGCGCCACAGCTGGATCGCCTCGTCGCAACGTGCCCGGCACACCTCTGCGTCGTCCCTCGACTCGACCGCCCGTGTCAGCAGCGACTCGAAACGCAGCGCGTCGATGTGTTGGGTATCGGCGATCAACTCATAGGAGTGGTCGACGTGAGCGATCACATCCGCGCCGAGCGTTTGCCGGAGGTGTGACACGTACGACTGCAACGTGTTGTCGGCAGAGTCGGGCGGTTCGTCACCCCACAGCACGTCTTGGAGGTGGTCGATCGTGACGGCGTGATCGACCCCGATGACGAGCGCCCCGAGCAGCGCTCGAGCCTGACGACCGCCTACGGCGATGCTGCCTGACGGCGTCATCACGTCGATCGGTCCGAGCACACGGATCATTCGATCGTCTTGCATGTCTGCCTTTCATCGCTGCCAATTCCAGTGTCCTGCATGTGGGCTCCATGTCCAGTGTCAGAGGTCCCACAGCACGTGATTTGCAACTGGTCAGGCGTCACCAGTGGCACGGGCGGACAATGAAATGGAAGGAAGCAAGATCGAGTGAAAGGAGTGGCGATGACAAGGATCATGGAACGGCACACAAATCGGGACACCCTGGATCGTCTTCCGGAAACCCCGGCGGATGTCAGGATCCCTGACGACATCAGTGGTCTGACGGGTGGAGAGCCTGCCCGACGCACGAGGACGGTCCGGTGGATGTACTGGCTGGTCCCCGTCGTCGTGCTGGCGGCAGCGGCGCTGATGCTGGGCATCGTGCTTCGCGGTGGCGACGACACAACGGTCACGAGGGAGCCGGCCATTCAGTGGACGACACCCACGGCGGGGCCGGGCTCGACAACATTGGGCCCGACGGAGATGACCCCGGCCATTCAGTGGACGACACCCACGGCGGGGCCGGGCTCGACAACCCAGGGCCCGACTGACATGACTTCGGCCACCGATACCGACGGTATGACCACGATGGATCGCATCGTTGCGGATCTGGGGTGAATGGCAATCAACACCATCAGGTGCGATGCCCGGTTCAACGAGCATCGCACCTGACTCGCGTCGCTGCGTCATTTCCCGGCGGTGATCGCGAACCCCTTGAGGAATGTCTTCTGAAGCAGCACGAAGACCAGCGTCGGGGGAATCGAGGCGACCACGGCACCGAGCATCAGTGGGCCGTAGGAAAGTCCTCCACCGACGTTCTGCAAGGCACCGAGCCCGATCTGCACGGTTTGCGAATCGTCGTCACGGATGATCAGACTCGGCCAGAGGTACATGTTCCACGAATACAGGAACTGGATGACGGCGAGGGCGCCGAAGACGTTCCATGACAGGGGGAGCAGTACGGACCAGAGGAATCGGAGTGGCCCAGCGCCATCGACCCGTGCGGCATCCGACAACTCGGCGGGGATCGATGAGAAGTGTTGGCGGAAGAGGAACGCCCCCGTCGCGGAGGCCAAGAACGGCACGGTGATCGCGAGCATCGAGTTGGTCCAACCAAAGCCCGAGACGATCTCGAACAGGGCGAGGATCGAGATCTCTGTCGGCATCATCAGGGTGACCAGCACGAACCAGAAGACCGGGCCTTTGAGGTTGAAC
>JBBKWQ010000333.1:0-5435 GCA_037969115.1 Ilumatobacteraceae bacterium | reverse complement strand
CACCGAGATCGCCGGCGTGATGAGCCCGTCGCCGTAGAGCAGTGCCGTGCCGAACACGCCCAGGGTCACCACACCGACCGAGATTCTGGTCGTCGCCTCGCCACTTCGCGGCATCACGAGCGCGGTGAGCGCCAGAATGCCGCCCTCCCCGCGGTTGTCGGCTCGCATCACGAGCGTCAAGTACTTCATCGAGATGATGATGATCAGCGACCAGAAGACCACCGAAGCGACGCCATACGCGTTGGCCTGCGTGACGGCGAGGCCCGAGTGATCGAACGACTCCCGAAAGGCGTAGATCGGACTCGTACCGATGTCGCCGTAGACGATCCCCAACGTGCCGAACGCGAGCGTCGCCACACCCTTTTTCGCATGGCCGTCGTGCTGCACCGTTCGGCACGGTATCGCTGTGCCGGCAGGTTCGTTCGTCGCCGATCAAGACGGTGTGAAACGGCGCAGCCGCAAGCTGTTCGACACCACGAACACGCTCGAGAACGCCATCGCTGCACCCGCAATCGCCGGCGACAGAGCACCGGACATGGCGAGCGGAATCGCCGCGACGTTGTAGGCGAAGGCCCAGAACAGGTTGCCCTTGATGGTCGACAACGTGCGCCGCGAGAGGCGGATCGCGTCCACTGCCGAGACGAGGTCGCTCCGCACCAAAGTGAGGTCACTCGCCTCGATCGCGACGTCGGTGCCGCTCCCCATTGCGATACCCAGGTCTGCCTGAGCGAGCGCTGCGGCGTCGTTGACGCCGTCGCCCACCATGGCGACCACCTTGCCGAGCTGCTGCAGTTCGACGATCGTGGCCACCTTGTCGGCCGGCATCACCTCGGGCCGCACGTCGGTGATGCCCACTTGCTCGGCGACCGCTCTGGCAGTGGCCCGGTTGTCGCCCGTGAGCAGCACAGGGTGCAAACCGAGGTCGTGCAGCTGTTCGACCGCCCGGGCAGATGTCGGTTTCACGGCATCGGCCACAGCAAGAAAACCGAGTACGTCCGCTCCGGCGCGCAACTCGACGACCGTGTGCCCTGCATCGGCGTCGACCTCGAGGGTGGGTCGACCGACCGTGTAGGTCACCCCGTCCACCACACCGACGACGCCGGCACCGGCTCGGTTCACGAACTCGGTGACATCCGGAAGTGGACCGACTCGTTCGGCCGCAGCAGCCGCGATGGCACGGGCGATCGGGTGCTCGCTGGCCGCCTCGATCGCGCCGGCGATCCGGAGCACGTCATCGGCGCCGAGAACACCGTCGACACCGCGGTCGATCGGTTCGACCGGCCGCACGTCGACCAGGGTCATCCTCCCGCTCGTGACCGTTCCGGTCTTGTCGAGCACGATCGTGTCGATCCGGCGTGTCGACTCCAAGATCTCGGGCCCACGGATGAGGATCCCGAGCTGAGCGCCACGCCCGGTGCCGACGAGGAGGGCTGTCGGAGTGGCCAGACCGAGAGCGCATGGGCAGGCGATGATGAGCACAGCGACGGCAGCGCTGAAGGATCGTTCGGCGTCGCCCGTCACGAGCAACCAGACCGCCAGCGTGATCAGCGAGAGTCCGATCACGACCGGTACGAACACGCCCGCGACTCGATCGGCGAGACGCTGGACCGGCGCCTTGCCCGACTGCGCACGTTCGACGAGGACCGCCATCTGGGCAAGCTGCGTCTCGGCGCCCACACGGGTTGCACGCACGACGAGTCGCCCGCTGTCGTTCACCGTGGCGCCGATGACCGAGTCGCCCGGACCGACCTCGACCGGCACGCTCTCGCCCGTCACCAACGACGCATCGACCGCGGACGCACCGGCAACCACCTCACCGTCGGTGGCGATCTTCTCGCCGGGGCGCACCACGAACTCCATGCCGACTCGAAGGTCGCCGACCGGAAGCCGGCGCTCCTCGCCGCCGACGAGTACTGCGACGTCTTTCGCACCGAGATCGAGCAGCCCGCGCAGCGCGTCACCGGCCCTGCGTTTCGCCCGGGCCTCGAAGTACCGACCAGCGAGGATGAACGCCACCACGGTGGACGCGACCTCGAGGTAGATGTGATGCTCACCTCCGGAACCGGCAGTCATGCTCATGGACATCTGCATGCCGACGTCACCGGCTTCGGTGAAGAGCAGCGCCCACAACGACCACAGGTATGCGGCGATCACGCCGATCGAGATCAGCGTGTCCATGGTGGCCTGGCCGTGGCGTGCGTTCAGCACCATCGCCCGATGGAACGGCCACGCCGCCCACGTGGCAACCGGCGTCGCGAGCACCAGAGCAACCCATTGCCAGCCGTCGAACTGGAGCGGACCGATCATCGAGAGCAGCAGCACCGGCACTCCGAGCACGACGGCGGCGACGAGCCGCTTGCGAAGATATGCCGCCCGATCGGGCTCGTCGGCGTCATCGCTCGGCAAGTGCGCTCCGTAGCCCGTGCGCTCCACGGTCGCGATCAGTTCGTCGGGGTCGAGCAGCGCAGTGTCGTACTCGACGTGAGCGCGTTCGGTCGCGTAGTTCACTGTCGCGCTGACGCCGTCGAGGCGATTCAACTTCTTCTCGATCCGGGCCGCGCACGCGGCGCAGGTCATCCCGGTGACATCGAGATCGACGACATTCGACATTGCTGTTCCTTCGCGCGATTCTGGTCGGGTGCTCGACGTCACGGTGTCAGACGACCTCGAAACCGGCTTCGTCCACGGCCGCGACGATGGCGAGGCGTTCGAGGCCCGTCCCGCTGACGACGACCTCTTTCGTGTGCAGGTCGACGACGACGTCGATGACGCCCGCGACTGCGCCGACTTCTGACTTGACGGCCGATTCACAGTGACCGCACGTCATGCCGGGCACGTTCAACGTGATGGTTTCAGAGGGTGATGTTGACATGTTCTGGGTTCCTTCAGGACTTGACGAGACGCTCGATGGCGCGGCTCGCCTCGGTGATGATGCGATCGGACTCGGCGGCATCGTCGGACTGAACGGCCCCGGTGACGCAGTGTCTGAGATGGTCGTCGAGCAGCGACACTGCGACGCTCTGCAACGCCTTCGTGGCGGCCGACACCTGAGTGAGCACGTCGATGCAATACGTATCGTCATCGACCATGCGTTGCAGGCCACGAATCTGACCTTCGATGCGACGCAAACGCTTCAGGATCGCCGTCTTGTCGTCGTGATACCCCGGAGTCATACTCATACCCTAGCGGGGTATAGGTATGCTCGCTACCCCAGGAGTTTGGCTTCGAAGAACTCGAGGACCCGTTGCACACTCGGCTCGTCACGTTGCTCGGTCAGCACGCTGTGGTCGCTCGAGTTCGCACTCGGAAGCTCGATCGCGATGAATGCGTCGCCGAGCAGGTCGCGCAACGCCTGGAAGCGCGAGCCGACTGCCTTGTCGTCGATGAACCGGAGACCGAGCACTTCGCACCCGGCGGCTGCACGGTCGACGACGGCTTGGCGATCGTCGGGCGACAGGTTGAGGTCGGCCTTTCGTTCGGCCTTACCCAGAGCGAACGGCAAAGATGGCTGCGACAGGACCGGGGCCAACATGATGTCGTCGACCATCATGCCCAGGGCAAATCCGCCGGTGAAGCACATCCCGACGGCGCCGACGCCGGCACCACCGACCTCTGCATGGACGGCGCGGGCGAGCGCCCGCAACCAGGAGGTGATCGGCGAGGTCTTGTTCAGCGCCCACGTGGTGAACTCCTTCGCGACGCATGCCTTCGCGACCGATTTGATCAAGTAGCCCGGCGAAGGTTCTCGGCCGGGAGTGCCCACCAGGTCAGGCATGACCACCGTGAAACCCCGCTCGACGACGTCGTTCGCGAACTTCACGACGAGCGGCGTGATACCCGGTACCTCGTGAATCACGATGACCGCCGGACCGACCCCACGCCGATAGGTGTCGCGTGTGTAGCCCGCCGCCGTGAAGCTGCCCCGGGTCCAACCCTCGAGCACGCTCATGCCCCGCCACCGATCGCCGTCAGCGCCTTTCCGGACAGGTCTTCCGCACCATCTCTGAACATCGCCAGTACCTCCGGATCCACATCGTCACCCATCGCTCCGTTCAGGTAGCGCGAGTAGACGCCCTCGCTGATCACCGCCAACCGGAACGACGAGAACGCCATGTAGTAGTCGATACCCGAGAGGTCGCGGCCTGTCTTCGACGCATACATCTCGACGATCTCGTCGAAAGACGGGAATCCACCGGCACCGGTCGGATCGGTGATCTGGCCCGGCCGACTCGGATCGGTCCAGTAGACGCCGAGATACCCGACGTCGGCGAGCGGGTCGCCGAGTGTGCAGAGCTCCCAGTCGAGCACCGCATTCACACGGCCGGTCGTGACGTCGATGAGACAATTCCCGAAGCGGTAATCACCATGGGCGATTGCCACCCCCTGCTGGGCAGGAACGTCGGCGGCCAGGCGTTTCACCACCTCGTCGATCGCGGGGAGCTCACGAGTCTTCGACTTCTCCCATTGCGTCGCCCACCGTCTGATCTGACGCTCGACGTAGCCGTCGCGTCTGGCGAGGTCGCCGAGGCCGACCTCGTCGACGTCGACGTTGTGCAATCGAGCCAGCACATCGACGAGATCGGCCGACGCGGCGTAGCGAAGCTCGGGTGTCGCAAGTGCCGCAGCCTTCTCGGGCGAGTCGAGTACCTCACCGTCGACGAACGCCATCACGTAGAACGGCGCGTCGTTGACCGCCTCGTCGGTGCACAGGCCGAGTGCAGGGGCAACGGGCACGTCGCTCCGCCCGACCGCCGAGATGATGCGGTGTTCGCGGGCCATGTCGTGCGCGGTGGCGAGCACCTGCCCGAGGGGTGGGCGGCGCAACACGTACCGAACCCCATCGGCGCCGGTGACCTTGAACGTCAGGTTCGACCGACCACCCACGATGAGTTCGAAGTCGAAAGGTGCCCTTGCGCCGCCGATCTCGTCGACCAGCCAGCGAGTGACGCGATCCGCGTTGATTCCCTGCACAGCGCCGACCGTATCGCCCCGCGCCGGAACGCGATCAGCCGGGTCGACCGATTGCGGTGACCTTGCCCCAGTTCACGCCACCCGTCTTGACGTGCGATCCGGTATTCGGTGCGTGCACGAGTGATCCACCACCGAGGTACACGCCGACGTGGCTGATCGGGCTGTAATAGAAGATCAGGTCACCGGGTTGGGCGTTCGCCGCGGACACGCTGGGCAGCATGGCTGCCTGGGCACGTGACTGATGTGGGAGCGACACGCCGGCGACACCCCACGCGTACTTGGTGAGTCCCGAGCAGTCGAAGTTCACACCGGGGCTGGACGTTGCATACCGGTAGGGCACACCGATCTGGCCCATCGCAGCGTTGACAGCGATCGAGGCAACCGACGAAGCCGGCGGAGCACTGCCTCCGCTGCCGCCACCGCCACCACCGCCGGTGGGTGCGGGCGCGGGCGCTGCCGCGACC
>JBBKWQ010000332.1:0-2913 GCA_037969115.1 Ilumatobacteraceae bacterium | reverse complement strand
CGAACGCGTCAGCTGCGAACGAATCGCTTCGAGGGGCCACGTCGGCGCGGCGCGGAGCACCAGCGTTTCCAGTCGGCGGACCGCATCGCGCGCGTTGTTGGCGTGCACGGTCGAGAGTGCTCCGTCGTGGCCCGTGTTCATCGCCTGCATCAAGGCGATCACTTCGTCGCCACGCACCTCGCCCACGACGAGGCGGTCGGGTCGGAGGCGCATCGCCGCACGCACCAGCTGCTCGGCGGTGATCGCAGCCAAACCATCGGGACTGCTCGGCCTCGCCTCGAGCCTCACGACGTGATCGCAGCGTGCGTCGAGCTCGGCGATGTCCTCGATCAGCACCACACGGTCGGCCTGCGCGCCGCACCGCAGCAGGGCACCGAGCAGGGACGTCTTGCCCGACGAGGTCGCCCCGGACACGACCAGGTTGCAGCGCGACCGCATCAGACCAGCGACGAGGTCAGCAACATCGGTTTCGGCAAACGCGCACAGGTCGAGGCCACTGCGGCGGAAGCGCCGGATCGACAACACCGGCCCGTCGACCGACACGGGCGGAATGGCCGCGGAGATTCGCGACCCATCGGGCAACCTCGCGTCGACGATCGGGCTCGTGCGATCGAGTCGGCGACCCAACGGCGCCAGCACGCGTTCGAGGATGATCGGCACGACATCGACCGGGATCGGATCGCGCGGCTCGAGCGCACCGAAGCGTTCGACCCACACGCGACCGCCGCCATTCACGAGAATCTCGTCGACTGCCACATCGACGAACAACGCATCGAGGGCATCGAGCCCACTGAGCCGGGCAACCGCCGCGGCGACGAGCTGGTCGCGCTCATCGCGGTCGGCAAGGGGCGCAACGAGTCGCGCATGTTCCGACACGACGGCTCCGACATCGCCGGCGATGTCGGACACCCTCGCGCAGAGGACATCCACGAGACTCGGAGCGGTCGGCGTGGTCGGACGGTTCATGCCGCTCGGCGAATCGGACGCGTCATCGAGTTCGGTAGCCGTGCACCGAGGAGCCCGCTGTCGGCCGAACGGGCGATGGCCGGATCGCAGCTGATGCGAGTGACGACGGGCGCACCGAGCGATGTTTCGATGTCGCCGCGACGCAGTGATCGACCCGGTTCGTCGACGAGGACGACGCCGTTCGGGCGAAGCGAGAACGTGTTCGCCCGAGTGATGGCGAGATAACACGCACGAGTGATCAGCCACTGGCGTTCGCACATCGCAAACAGAGCGGGAGGCGGTTCGCCGGTGCCCGCATCGATGATGACGGCTCGATCCGATGCTGCACAGAACGACGCGAACTCTGCCCAGCGGTCGGACGAAGGGTCGGCCCGAGAGGTGCCGGCGGTGAGCAGGGCCAGCTGTGGACGGACCTCCACTTCGAGTAGATCGAGTCGGGACGGAGGAGCGTCGGACAGCATCCAGTCGTGCACGCCCGGGCCCACAGGTCGTGGCATCCCGAGCACCAGCGGCACGTCGCCGTCGAGGTCGACCAACAGCGTCGGGCCCGACGCGGTGAGAGCGGCCGACGCCACGTACACCGTCGTGCCGCTACCGCCCTTGGCGGCCCAGCAAAGCGTGAGCATGCATGTCCTCCACGAGTGTGTTTGCGGAGGGGGAAGTCGAGGGTCGAAGGTAGCGGCGCAGCCTGATGACCACGACGTGGACCCCGAACTGTCTGCGTCGGCAGCGCTCGACCGAGCCGTACAGGCAGACAGTTCGGCGAAACCCGGGTCGGAATCGGGTCGAGTGGCACGATCTCGGACGGCACCCCTGTGTATTCTGCGCTATGAATTTCGCCGCAGCGGTGCCGCTCCCGCCGCTCGATGAACATTCCCTGCTCGTGTTCTGGTGCCAAGTGCTGGTCGTCCTGCTCGCTGCGAGGGTAGGCGGCTACGCACTTCGCCGACTCGGTCAGCCGCGAGTGATCGGCGAACTCCTCGCCGGCGTGGCGATCGGTCCGTCGTTGCTGGGTCGAGCGTGGCCAGGGGGTTTCGACTGGTTATTCCCACCGAGCAACCGCCAAGCCGGTCTCCTCCTCGGTCTGGCCTGGGTCGGCATCGTCTTCCTCCTTGCGATCACGGGTGCTGAAGTCGACCTGTCACTCGTGCGCCGGCACGGCCGCGCAGCGGTGACCACAACGATCGGGAGCCTCGCGCTGCCGCTCGCACTCGGGGCGGCGGTCGCGCTCGCCTTGCCGGACAGTTTCATCGGCTCCGAAGGAACCCGAACCGTCTTCGTGTCGTTCTTCGCCGTTGCGTTCGCGATCTCGTCGCTCCCCGTCGCAGCGCGCATCCTCGGCGACCTCGGTCTCGCTCGTCAGCCGTTCGCCCAATTGGCGCTCGGGGTCGCCACGGTCAACGATGTCATCGGATGGCTACTGCTCGGCGTGGTGGTCGGCATCAGCGAGTCGGGGTCGTTTGCGGCCGGACCCCTGCTGCTCGCCATATTGGTGGTCACCGCCACGGCGCTCGTTGCGATCGTGTTCGGACCGCGAGTGCTCGACGTCGCCTCACGAGCAGTCGAACGACGATCGGGAGGCCCGGCCGCCGAGGCCAGCATGATCACACTCGTCGTGGTGGCGATCGGCACGCTCACCCACGCCGTGGGCGTCGAAGTCGTCATCGGAGCGTTCATCGGCGGCATCGCGCTCGGCCGGAGCCGGCTCGCGCGGGGACCTGGGTTTCACGCCATCGAACTCGTCACCAGTGGGATCTTCGCACCATTGTTCTTCGCAATTGCGGGCATCCGGGTCGACCTGTCGAAGCTCGGATCGGTCTCGGTCCTCGGCTGGGTGGTCGTCGTGACGTTGGCGGCTTCGGCGGCAAAGCTCGTCGGCTCGTACGCCGGGGGCCGGGCCGGACGGCTCAGCCGGCGCGAGGCGTTCGGACTCGGCTGCGCCCTGAA
>JBBKWQ010000331.1:0-2830 GCA_037969115.1 Ilumatobacteraceae bacterium | reverse complement strand
CGCTCCGGGCTCATCGAGATGATCGACGGGTTGCGCGGGGTGTTCTGCGGATCGACCGAACCGACGTTGACGCTGTCGGTGTGCGGGTTCGCCACGTACGGGAACACGTCCTTGAAGTCGAGGTCGTTGCGGTCGACGGTGTCGAACGGCGCGAGTGCACTGACGTCGGCACCGTCCTTGAAGACGGCTCCTTCGGCAACTGCGAGTGCGATGTCGATGACGTCGTCTTCCAGACGGCGACCGTTCGGGAAGCCCTGGAAGTCACCGCCCAGCACACCTGCCGAGCTCGGGTTCGCCGAGACCGGGACAGCCATGTTGAGACGCAGCATCTCGGACGGAACGATCGCAGCCTCATCGACTCCGGCGTTGAGGCCGATCGAGTTGAGGTTTGCGTTGAGCGCCGGGTTGGTCGTGGCGGACTCACCGTTCAAGCCGAGGCCGAAGTTGGCCTCGCTCACGCCCTGGAGGAAGATCTCGACCAGGTCGGAACGGGGCTCGTCATCGGACGTGTCGCTCGGCGTGTTGTTGGTGTCCCCGGGAACGGGCTGACCGTAGATGCCTTGCACCAGCGGCGGCAGGATCGGGAACCGAACCGCTGCAACTGCTGCCGAGATGGTGGCGTCCGCAGTCGGTGGGATGCTGTTGAAGGCATCCTTCAGAGCGAGTGGCAGGACCACTTCGTTCACCAGCGGGTTGCCGAGGCGTGACACCTGGACGCGATTGTACTCGTCGTCGGCGTCGTCGTCGGGGGTGCTCCCACCTTCGGTCTGCACGATGCGGTCGGTGGTCGACCAGATGCCGATGACCGGGTTGTTGGTGGCGTCGTCGTCGAGCGCGAGCTCGGTCTTGGGGACCTGCAGCGCAATCGTGTTGACGTTGTAGCCAGCCAGCGTGTCCTCGCCGACCTCGGGCACCACACCGGCACCGTAGAGGAGGTCGAAGACGCGCAGGTCGAGGAAGAACGAGTCGTCGGCCTGACCGGCGAACGACTTGAGGGCGCCTGCCGTTCCGGATGCGACCGCTTCGTCGACGAGCGGCTGATAGTCGGGCGTGGATACTGCGCCCGAGATCGACGGCGCCGCGATTGCGTCGTCGAGGACGGTCGTCGTGACACCGTTTGAGGTGACGTTGAGGTCGTAGGTCTGGTACACGTTCAACGTGTCATCGGTGACCGAGTCGAACGGACCCGTGTTCACGAGGAACTGTCCCGGATCCTTCGTCACCGTCGAGAACAACCACTCGTACACGACATCGGCGACTGCGTCGCCATCGTTGTCGACGTTGATCTTGTACGACGCGCCGGTGGTGGCACCATCGCCGTCGGCCCACGGGTAGAAGTTCGGTCCGCCGTTCGGCTCCGAGAACGGAAGCCAGTTGGCGATGATCGTGACCGAGTCCTCGTCGTCAGGGCTGACGAACGCATACACGTCGGTGTTGTCCGCACGAGGATCGCCCGCGATGAGCGGGGCCTCGCGGTGGCTGGATGCACTCAGGCTGGCGGGCCCGGTGGTCGTGGCGACGAGCGTGGCGACGAGTGCGAAACCAGCTCCCGCTGCCGCACCCCGCTTCCACTTCGCCGTGTGAGTTGGTTGCGTCATCGCTGTTGATCCCCTTGTAGGTGCTTGGTTCTCGCACGGTTTTGTGACCGCGGATGTCAGTATCGACCGAAGGGTTCGGTGCCAAAGTCCACATGGATCAACGGAAGTGGGAAATTTCTGATCGGGGCGACGAGCGGGTGCGCTGTGGTCGGTCGTGTATCGGTACCGTCAACTCCGATGAGCGACTCGACGGACACCGGCTGGAACTTCGCAGATCTGTGGGAGACGATCGCTGCGGCTCTGCCGGACGCGCTGTGTCAACGGCAGGGCACGCGCGAGGTGACCTGGGCCGACTTCAACCGCCGGGCAAATGGCGTGGCGACTCGATTGCTGTCGGCTGACGGCGCAGCGGAGCAGGACAAGGTCGCCCAATACCTGTACAACTGCCCGGAGTATCTCGAATCCGTCTTCGCTGCGTTCAAGGCCGGCATGGCGATCGTCAACACCAACTACCGCTACGCCGCCGACGAATTGGTGTATCTGTGGGACAACGGCGACGTCTCGACGGTCGTCTTCCACGGCACCTTCGTCGAACAGATCGCGGCCATTCGAAATCGGGTTCCTGGTGTCACCACATGGCTGTGGGTCGACGACGGCGCCGGCCGATGCCCCGCCTGGGCAACGCCCTACGAGGATGCCGCGGCGGACGGCACCAACGACAACGTCACAGGTCCGTGGGGGCGCTCGGGTGATCACCTCCTGCTCGTGTACACCGGCGGCACCACCGGGAAGCCGAAGGGTGTCATGTGGCGCCAAGACGACGTGTTCGGCGTGCTCGACGCCAACAACAAGCACCGGATGCCACCGGAGCAGGACCTGGACGCGGCGGCGGACCGAATCTCGAAGCCGGGACCACGGAACATGCCGAGCGCACCGCTCATGCACGGCACCGGGTTCTTCAACGCGCTCAGCAACTTGATGATCGGTGGATCCATCACGGTGATGGAAGGGCGCTCCTTCGACGCGATCGAATTCCTCGACACGGTGCAAGCTCTCGACGTGAACTCGACGTCGATCGTCGGCGACGCGTTCGCCAAGCCGATCCTTCGAGCTCTCGACGCCGAGCCCGACCGCTGGGACATCTCGTCACTCCGCGTGATCGTCTCTTCTGGCGTCATGTGGTCGAAGGAGACCAAGGACGGCTTGCTGCGCCACAACCCGCGCCTGATCCTCGTCGACGCACTCGGATCGTCCGAAGCAATCGGCATGGCGACCAACACCACGACGGCCGA
>JBBKWQ010000330.1:0-13020 GCA_037969115.1 Ilumatobacteraceae bacterium | reverse complement strand
TCGCAGACCCCATCGCCCCCGGCCCCGTCCGTGCCGGCAACACCACGCCCGAACGCGGCACGGCCGTGCAGCTCACCCCGACGCTGCCACCGCCGCCGACCACGACCACGACCACGCTGCCACCCGCCGACCTCCTGCCGGCGAACTCGGGCTCCGGCCGTCGCATGGTGTATTCGAAGTCTCGTCAGCGGGTCTGGGCTGTCGATGACAGCGGCGGTGTACTGAAGACGCATCTGGTTTCGGGCCGCCTCACGTGGAATCAGCCGTTGCCGGGCACCTACAGCGTGTTCTCGAGATCGAGCTACACCTGCAACATCAAGAATCCGTCGATCTGCTGGCGGTACATGGTGCGATTCGCCAAGGGCGGAGACGGCGACAACATCGGGTTCCACGAGATCCCCAGTCAGAACGGCAAGAAGGTGCAGTCGATCTGGCAACTCGGTACGCCGTTGTCGGGCGGCTGTGTGCGCCAGTCCACACCCGACGCGCAGTGGGTGTGGGGCTGGGCATGGATCGGCACCAAAGTCGTCGTCCTGCAGTAATCGGTCGATCTCGCGCCAGTAGCCTGGCGACTTCATGACGAAGTCGACGCGGGCGAGGTCGCGCACCTGGAAACAGCGGCTCACGATCACGTTCGTGGTCCTTGCCGCGGTTGCGGCATTCGGCGCGGCAGCAGGCTTGGCCGCTGGGCAGTGGGTGCTCGCCCAACGAAACCTGGTGGTCATCGACGGCGTCGCCACGGCCGAACCCGTCACCACATCTCCGATCGTGTACCCGGGCGCCACCACCACGATTCCCGTCGCGCACGACGCGGCAGGCAATCCGGTGGTGAATGACGACGAGGTCGTGCTCGCAGAACCCGAGGCGGCAAACTTCCTGATCACCGGCGCCGACAGCAACGCGTGCCTCGATCCGGGCTCACCCTACGCCGGTGGCATCGGCAATCGCAGTGCGCTCGGTGAGCGAAGCGACACCATCATGGTGTGGCGGGTGAATCCCTCGACGAACAACGTGGCCGTCCTGTCGTTTCCGCGTGACCTGTACGTCACCGTGAACGGAGGCGGCAAGGCTCGCATCAACTCGGCGTACCGGCAGGACGACCCGCAACGCCTGATCGACACGCTCTACCTGAACTTCCAGGTACCGATCGACCACTACGTGCAGGTCGACTTCTGCGCGTTCAAGCGACTCGTCGATGCGATCGGCGGCGTCGATGTGCCCTTCGAGTTCCCAGCTCGCGACAAGAACACGAAGCTCGACATCTCGCAAACCGGTTGTGTGAACCTCGACGGCGAAACCGCGCTCGCCTACGTGCGGTCTCGCAAGTACGAATACGAAGATCCGGCAGGCAGTGGCAACTGGCGGCGCGACGGCACATCGGACTTCGGCCGAATCTCACGGCAGCAGGACTTCATCCGCCGAGTCATCAGCGGTGTCATCTCGAAGGGGCTCTATACGCCGAGCGTGGCCACAGCGCTGATCGACACGAACTCCGAGTACCTCGTCACCGACACCGGACTCACCCTCACCAAGATGCTCGAGTTCGCCGGCACGCTGCAGGGGCTCGATCCCGCGCTCATCACGACGTTCCAGGTCGAGACCCACAGCGCGAACCGCTCGGGCCAGTCAGTCGAGATCCCGAGCATCAACGGCGACAACATGCAGGCGATCCTTTCGGTGTTCCGCGGTGAGGCGACGATCGCCAGTGCGCCCGACCAGGTGTTCGCCTCCACGACCACGGCGGCCCCGCGCCAGGCAGGGTCTACGGGATCTTCGACCACGTCGCCCGGAGAAGACGACCGCGACGGCACCGGTGACGTCGTCGACACGACGAAGCCGGCCGTGGTGCTCGAGAACAACAACGTCGGCGTGGCGCCAGACCCGAACGCCACCTGTTGACATCCAGGTCAGCGACCGAGCGCGCCGGTGAGCGCGCCGGGAACTGACGACGGCCCGTCGAACACTGCGAACCGAGCGCCCACTGCCATCGCCAGTTGCTCGGCTTCGAGATGCTCGCCGTGTGGCGCCACGATCACCAGCTCGTCCAGCGCCGTCGCCGCCGCAACCACGTCGCCTTCCTCGGTTGCTCGGCAGTCCGACAGGAGGATCACGATCCGTCGAGCGGCCGCTGAGCGATCGACCTGCACCCGTGCCGCGCGCAACGCAGCAGCGAGATCGGTGGAACCCGACCCGCGGAGAGCGAGCACGCCGTCGACGACGACATCCGTCGCCCGGTGCACGTCCTGCGACTTGACGGCGATCACCGACTTCGCGAACGAAAGCACCGAATAGTCGGCCGGAGCACGGCACGCTACTGCGGCTGCAGCGACGGCAGATGTGGCGAGCGGTTCCCCGCCCATCGATCCACTCCGATCGACCAGCAGGCAGATCGCCGTGTCCGGCGTGGTCCATGCGCGGACGCGAATCTGCTCCGGGTCGATCGCCTCGTTTGCCGCCCGAGCGCTCGCGATCGCATCGAAGCTGGCGTCGATGTCGATATCACCCAGATCGGGCCGATAGGGCTGCTCGGTCATGCGGCCCGTGCCTCGTGGCCTCGTCGGCCCGCTCCGGGCAATGTCGAGGAACAGCCGACCTGCGAGTCGGCGAGCGAGATCGCGGAGACGTTGATCGGTTGCCCCGACGAGGTTGGCCATCAACGCCAGAAGATCGTCGGGTGTCTCGGCCAGGGCCTGCTCGACGGCGCTCTCGTCCAGCTCACCCACGTCCGGCGAGATGTTCTCGAACAGCTCGCTCTGCGCGAGCTGACGACGCGACGTGGTTCGCCGTCGGCTCTCGGCGATCTCGTCGTCGGCTGCTTCGCCCTCGGCCACATCTGGCGGAGGCGGAGTCAGTCGGCTGGCGTCGCCCCCGTCGGGGCTGGCACTTTTCCCTGTTCGCCGCCATCGGACTGCGGAGCGAACGTCGCCCGCCAGAGTTCGGTGATGATGTCCTCGGTGGTGCGACCGATCCCCTCCCGCAGACGCACCCGCCCCGACAGAGCGACCAGCGCGGCATCGAGCGAGATCTCCGGGTCGCGGACCGAACCGCTGCGTAACCCGGCAAGCGATTGCGCGACCGCCGACATGTCGATCGCACCGCGAACTGACGAGCCGACACGAAGATCGGGGTGTGTTCGGGTGGCGCGCACGAGGTCGACGACTTGCGTCAACCATGACGGATCGATCCCGGCGGTCTCGCGGTGTGCGATCTCGACCTCGTCTGTTGCACTCTGATAGCCGACCGAGAGTCGGCAGACCCGGTCGTAGATCGCCCCCGAGATCCGAGCCGTACCGACCGCGTCGAACGGATTCATCGCGGCGACCAGGCGGAACCCGTCCTCGGCCGCGATCCGGCCCAACCGTGGCACGGTGATCTCGCGCTCGCTCATCACGGTGACCAGCACGTTCAGCGTCTCCTCCGGCACCCGGTTGATCTCTTCGACATACAGCAACGAACCTTCGCGGAGCGCCCGCACGAGGGAACCGTCGACGAACACGTCGGGGTCGTAGCCCTCGGCGAGGACGCGTGCCGGGTCGAAGTGGCCGACGAGGCGCGCAGGAGTGAGCTCGGCGTTGCCCTCGACGAACTCGAAACCCACTCCGAGCTCGCGGGCAACGGCCCGGAGCAGGGTCGACTTGCCCGTGCCGGGCGGACCTTCGAGCAGGACGTGCCGGTCGACCGACAACGCCGCGACGACCAACTCGATCTCGCGCCGTCGGCCCACCACGAGCTCGGCGAGGTGTTCGACGATCGTGGCAGCGTGTTCGGGGCCTGGCCGGCTCATGCTTCCTCGCGAATCGTGTCGATGCCCGCAGGGTCGATCAACATGCCGTGCTTGCGCATGTTGTTGCTGTGCCCCACGTGATGTAGTCCGAACGCGGATTGGATCGCGGTGTACATCCCCATGGCATCGAGCGTGTTGTTCACACTCTGCTTGGCCGTGGTGAGGCCGAACATCGGACGTTTCGCGATGTGCGACGCGAGTTCGAGGGTCGCCGACTCGAGCTCGTCCAACGGCACCACGCGACTGACCATTCCGTGCTGAAGCGCTTCGTGAGCCGTGATGGCCCGGCCCGTGAACAGCATGTCCTTGGCCAGCCGCGCACCGACTTCGTACGGATGCGTGAAGTACTCGTGGCCGTTCACGCCGAAGGCGACGACCGGATCGGCGAATGTCGCTTCTTCCGAGCACACGATCAGATCCATCGGCCACACCAGCATCAGCCCGCCGGCGATCACCTTGCCCTGCACCTGCGCGATCGTCGGCTTCGCGATGTTCCGCCAGCGCCAGCAGAGACCGACGTACATCTCGGCCTCGCGAGCCATGTAACCCTCGGCATCGCCGGCCTCGAAGTGGCACTGGGTGCCGATGATCGGCCGATCCATGTCGGGACGATCGGCCAGATCGTGCCCTGACGAGAAATGTTTGCCATCGGCGGCGAGCACGATTACCCGAACGTCTTCGTCGCGCGCCGCCTGGTCGAAGGCTTCGTTCAGCTCCGAGAGCAGGTCGTAGCTCTGAGCGTTTGCCGCTTCGGGACGAGCGAGCACGATGCGAGCGACCCGCTCGGCGGGCAGCTCATATCGGATGTGCTTCCACTGCATGCGCTGTGGTTCGACGACGATCGTGATTCGATGTGGTCAGTCGAAGATGATCACGCCGCGGATGTTCTCGCCGGCGCGCATGGCGTCGTAGCCCTCGTTGACCTGGTCGAGCGTGTAGGTCTGCGTGATGAGATCGTCGAGGTTGAGCTGGCCCTGGGTGTAGAGCTCCATCAGTCTCGGGATGTCCTTTCGGATGTTGGCCGATCCGAACAACGAACCGATCAGCTGCTTCTCCATCAGTGTGAGGAATGCGCCAGGAATCGCCATCGACGGCTCGACCGTGGGGTGGATGTTCGTGACGACGATCTTGGCCCGCTTGCCGCCGAGATGGAAGGCCTCGCCGAGCGCGTCGCCGTTGCCGACACCCATGGTCATGATGACCTTGTCGAAACCGCGACCCCACGTGGACTCGTCGAGCTTCTCCATCGCCTCCTGGATCGAGGAGTACGTGTGCGTGGCCCCGAAGTCCATCGCCTTCTCGCGCTTGAACTCGACGGGGTCGATCGCGGCCACAGCGCGAGCGCCGGCCATCTTTGCACCCTGCACGGCATTGGCACCGATGCCACCGATACCCACCACGGCCACGTAATCGCCTGGCTGCACGTCGGCCGCGTACACCGCCGAGCCCCAGCCGGTGACCACGCCACAGCCCAGCAGGCACGCCTTGTCGAGCGGCCAGTCCTTCTCCAACTTCACGCAGCTCGACTCGTGCACCACGGTGTGTTCGGCGAACGAGCCGAGCAGACACATGAGCCCGAGGTCGAGACCGTCGAGCGTGTGGTGGCGGGCGGTACCGTCGCTGATCTGCATACCGGTCGGGAACGCAGCCGAGTTGTCGCAGAGGTTCGAATGCCCCTCGACACAGCTCATGCATCGTCCACATGCAGGCACGAAACCGAAGACGACGTGATCGCCCTCTTCGAGCCAGTTGACGCCTTCGCCGACTTGCACCACGACGCCGGCACCCTCGTGCCCTCCGATCATGGGCGGCGCAGGTGTTGCCCCGGCCAGATCGCCGGTGACCACGTGCTCGTCGGAGTGGCACATGCCGGACGCGGCGAGTTTGACGAGCACCTCACCGGCCTTGGGTGGATCGAGTTCGATCTCCTCGACGCTCCATGGCGTGTTGATCTCCCGAAGAATTGCGGCCCGTGTTCTCACGTCGATACCCCCAAAGGATCGTGGTCGAATTGCAGCGCTCGACTGCGCTGGTTGCCACCGGCACTGTACTCACCGACGCTGCGGCGCAACGTACGGAGCCGCAGCCGTGCCATGCTCTCCTCATGCAGCGACGGTACGCAGAGGTCGACGTGTTCACCGCCGCTCCGTACCGCGGCAACCCCCTCGCGGTTGTCGTCGACGGCGACGGGTTGCCGAGCGACGAGATGCAGCGGTTCGCAAACTGGACGAACTTGTCCGAGACAACGTTTCTCCTACCGCCGAGGACGAACGATGCCGACTACCGCGTTCGCATCTTCACGCCGTACGGCGAACTCCCGTTCGCCGGACATCCGACGCTCGGGAGTTGCTCAGTGTGGCTCGACAGCGGGGGGTCGCCACGAGCCGACTCCACCGTGGTCCAGGAATGCGGCGCCGGGCTCATCACGCTCCGACTCGACGGTGACCGCCCAGCGTTCGCAGCACCGCCGATGATTCGCACCGGCGACGTCGAAGACGAGACGATCGCCCAACTCGCCAGAGCGTTGCGTCTGCCGGTCGACGAGATCGTGGCGACACAGTGGATCGACAACGGACCGGGCTGGGTGGGCGTCCTGCTGGCCGACGCTGCCACGGCGCTCTCGGTGCGACCCGATGGTGCCGCCATCGGATCGCTCAAGATCGGTTTGGCCAGCCCGCATCCGGCCGGTTCTGAGTTCGCCATCGAGGTGCGGGCGTTCTTCCCGACGGGGAGCGGCGTCGCCGAAGACCCCGTCACCGGCAGCTTGAATGCGTCGTTGGCCCAGTGGCTGTGCGGCACTGGGCGCCTCACTCCCCCGTACGTCGCCCGTCAGGGAACCGCACTCGGACGTGACGGACGCATCCACGTGAGTACGACGACCGACGCCGGTGGCGAGCACACGTTCTGGATTGCCGGCGACGTTGCCACGTGCGTCAGCGGCAACGTCGAGCTCTGAACGCGATCGGCGCCCCCGTCACCGAGGCGCGACGAAGACCTCGATGTACTGATCAACAGGTGTGCTCCTGACCAGGAAGTCCCGTACAGCGGCGGCGTCGACCTTGTCGAGGGTGAGGTCGCGGTCGATGAAGTCGTCGAGCGCCACATCGGTTCGGATCGACGCCTGGAGCAGTTCTTCGACCAGTTGGCCGTTGTAGAAGAGTTCGTAGTCGCGGCGGGTCTGCTCCTTCGCGTTGGAGAACTCATCCGAGGTGGGGCCGTTCACGCGCAGGTCGTCGAGTTCGGTGACCACCAACGCCGAGATCGCTTCGAGGCGATCGGGGGCGCCCGTCACCTGGATATAGGTCTCGAACACCGGATCGGGGTCGGCGGTGAGATAGCTGACGAAGAACGGCGAGTACGACTCGCCGAGCTCTTCGCGGATGACCTCGTCGAGACGAGTCGACACGATCTTGGTGACGACGTCGGCCGCCACATCGTCGATCGGATCGACATCGTCGATCGGCGCGGTATAGAGCATCGTCACCGAACCGCGGTCACCGGTGCCGGCCGCCACATCGATGTGCACCACACCTGCGGGAGGCGGATCCTCGACATCGATCCATTCCTCTTTGGTGCCGGTCGACGGCAACGTGCCGAGGTACGCGCGAGCAAGTGCGGTGACGTCGTCGGGATCGAAATCGCCGACGAAGACGAAGACCCAGTCACCCGCGTCGCCGAAACGATCGCGCCACACCCGCTCGACGCCGTTCAGGTCGAGCGTCGCGAAGTCATCGGGCTCGGGTAGGAACGAGTATCGGAGCTCACCCGGGTAGCGCGCGTCGAGCACGGCATCGTACGAGGCCGCCTCCTGATCGGACCCAGGGTCGTCGACGAGCGCCTGCTCGGTGCGTCGGACGGCGTCGAGTGCCACGGCGTCGAATCGGGGTTGGGCCATGTAGAGATGGATGAGCTGGAAGAGTTCCTCGAGGTCGGCCGAGGCCGCCTCCGCGTACAGTTCGTCTGTGTACGGCTGGATTGCAGCGGCGATCTGGACGTCGGCGCCGGCGAGAATCCGATCGACCTCGGTTTGGTTGAAACCCGAGACACCGCTGCTCATCACGACATCCGGAGCAAAGAGGGAGTCGATCACATCGCCGTCGTCGAGCAGCGACGAGCCACCCGGGCTGCGCGCCTGGAACGACACGGCCCCTTCGACGATCGGCGTCTCGTCGAAGATGACTCGCACCCCGTTCTCGAAGACGAGTTCGGTCGGCTCGAGAAACGCCCAGGGCGCCTCGGCGAGGAGTTGCGCGCTGATCTCCTGCACCGGTTCAGGTGCATCCATGAGCGCAGCGGGAAGCTCGGATTGCGGGCCGCGCGCGACCAATTCGCGCTCGGGCAGCGACGCGACCAGATCGAGCACGTCGTCCCTCGTGAGCAGATTGGCGCCTTCTGGGCCAGACACCAGCACGTGAGGGGCACTGTTCGCCCACCGCGCCTCGAATCGCCGACGCAGCGCCTCGGGCGTCGCCGCTTCGCCCATGGCGGTGACCAGGTCGTACTCGTCGGCGATGGACGGGATCGGCTCATCGGTGAGGAAGTTGTCGACGTACCGCTCAGCGTAGAACCGGTCTTGCGCGCTGTCCCGGCCCTCGTACTGGGTGTCGAGAACCGACTGGAACCAGGCCGCCGATACCCCGACCTCGGCATCGGCGAAACCGAACCGGACGACTCGCTCGTACTCGTCGAGGATCGCCTGCACGGACTCGGTCGCACGATCGGCGTCGGTGATGGCGAGCAGGCTCGGCGCGTCGATTCCTCGCACGAACGAACCGGAAGCCAGCGAGATCCCGTCGAAGGGCGCCACACCGCTCACGATGTCGTCTTCGAGCCGCCGGACCAGAGCGTCGTACAGCAGCGTGTCGAGCACATCGGCACGAGCTGCAGCAGTGCCACCGGCGGGCTGCGCCGGAATCGGCAGTGCGACTTCGACCGTCACCGACGGCTCGTCGGGATCGGGTTGGACCACCGCATCGGGCTGCGTGTCGATCGTGAACGACGCATCGACCCGATCGGGCACGGCGCCGCGACCGGTGGCATCGCCGAAGAGCCGCTCGATCTGGTCGATGATCTCGTCGCCGTCGATGTCACCCACGACGACCACGCCGGCGTTGTCGGGTCGATACCACGCGTCGTAGTACGCCCTCAGGTCGTCGGCCTGCATCGACTCGATGGCTTCTGCCGATCCGATGGGTGAACTTCCCGCGTACACGGTGCCGTCGAAGTAGAGGCGTTCGAATGCCTCGAACTGCCGACCCTCAGAGCTCTGGGTGGTGTTGCGCCACTCGTCGAGCACCACACCCCGCTCGGCTTCGACCTCGGACTGGTCGAGCGTCGCGTGGGCGAGCCACTGTTGCAGCACCCGCATACCCGTTTCGACCGCTTCGCCGTCGTCGGTGGGGACCGTGAGCTGATAGATCGTCTCGTCGTAACTCGTCGACGCGTTGATGTCGGCACCGAATTCGGCGCCGAACCCGCGCAACACGGCGACGAGTTCGTTCGCCGGGAACTCGGTCGTGCCGTTGAACAGCATGTGTTCGAGGAAGTGGGCCGCTCCGGACTGGCTCGCCGTCTCGTTGACGGAGCCGGCGTCGATCACGAGCCGGAGCTCCGCCCGACTTCCGGGGTTGTCGTTCTCGCGGACGTAGTAGCGGAGTCCGTTGTCGAGCGTTCCCGTCTTCACGTCGGGATCCGGATCGATCGGCACGTCCGACGTGTCGAGCAGGCCCGGCAATCGTGGCCCGGATTCCGTGCCATCGATGTCGACCGAATCGTCTGTCGCTCCGTCAGATGTAGCGGTCGGCCGATCGGTCGCTCGTGCCTCGGTCGCCGTTACCGCGTCATTGCGTCCTCCGGTGCACGAGGCGACGACCAGGCTCGACACGAGAGTCGCGGCTAGGAGAGGTCGACGCATCGCCGGCACGGTATCGAGGTCGGACGCCGATCATCGAGCAGCCCGCCGCACGACCTCGGCGAGACGAACGTCGAGGTCGAGTGCATTCGCGGCCTCCACGACTGCATAGCTCATCGTCCAGAGTGCGTTTCTTCCTCCCTGAAGGTGTCGTGGCGTGTGAGAGCGACGGCGGCTCGCAGTCGGTCCTCCGCCTGGTCGATCCGGCCGAGTGCGACCAGTTCGACGAGTTCCTCGTCGATGACGAGCTCCCACCCCGAGCGTTCGGACGTGCCGTACTGCTCGCGGGCTTCGTCACGGACAGCGCTCAGGAGATCGAGCAAGACTTCGTGAGCATCGGTGATATCCGCGTCGCGACGAGGCCGGATCCACCACGACATCGCCGGGCTCCGACCATTGGTCGACGAACGCCGTCGCGCGGCAACCGCTGTCGGGGTGGTTGAAGGGTTGGAGGTCATCGTCGTCATCGCTTCAGGTTCAATCCGTGTGTCGAAGTCCGAGGGCCTAAATCCGACCTTGTGAGTCGGGTATTCGCCACCATAGCGATTCGGGGTACGAGAAGCAAGGTAATCCTGACCATGTTTGTCGTATTTTGATAATCCAGGAGACTGACAGCGCCCGGACGACCCGCCGCCGACAGCGGGCGACGGCCACGAGCGCAACGTTGAACCGCTGTGGCCCAGCCGCTGCGATACTTTCCGAACCGTGCCGGACGCGATGTTGTTGGTCCATAGCCCCCTCGTCGGGCCGTCGTCGTGGTCCACCGTGGCTGAACGGGCAACGCACGAGGGCTACGACGTCATCGTGCCTGATCTCACCGGCGTCGCTGACGCCACGCCCCCGCAGTGGGGGTACTTCGTCGATGCAGCCGTGCAGAGCGCCGAACTTCAGGACGACAACATGGCGGACCAGATCGTGTTGGTCGGGCATTCAGGAGCCGGCGTGTTCCTGCCGCTGATCGCGAATCGACTGAGACGTCGCTGCACGGCGACGATCTTCGTCGATGCGGTCGTCCCGCCTGCGGCCGGTTCGCATCGCACGAGCTCGACAATGACGGCGATGCTCGACCACGTCACCGTCGCAGGGAGACTGAAACCTTGGCTGCGATGGTGGCCCGACGAGGTCGTGGCCACACTCGTACCCGACGCTCTCGATCGGGACCGACTTCTGGCCGACATGCCTCACCTGCCTCGCGCCTTCTACGACGACGACGTGCCGATGCCCCACTCATGGTCGAGTCGACCCAACGCATACCTGCGTCTCAGTCATGCGTACGATTCCGACCAGGCTGCTGCGGTCGCGCTGGGTTGGCCCGCATCGTCGATCGACGGGACGCACCTGAGCATCGTCGACAGCCCTGGCACGGTGCTGGCAGGCATCCAGTCACTCGTCGAACGCACGACCCGAGGGGCGCACCGCTGATCCAAACCGATCGCGGTTCCCGGTCGTCGGATGGCGTGTCGCTCAACTGGCCAGCACGTCGGGCAGCGGCTCGGTCGACACGAACATCAACTCCTGAACCGCCCGGGTCATCGCCACGTACATCAGTCGGGCACCGCGGGCGCTGTCGCCGAGGATCACGTGGGGCTCGACCACCACCACGCCGTCGAACTCGAGACCCTTCACGGCTTCGGCGCTGAAGACCGGCACCTCGTTGCGGGCCAACTCGTGCACGTGGTCGATCATGGCAAAGCCGGCCGAGGCGAGCGCCCCAGCGAGATCGGCGTGCAGCTCGATCGGCGCGATGACACCCGTCAGGCGATGGCGATGCTTCACCTCGGCGACCGCCTCGACGACGTCGGTCATCAGCGTCGAGGCGTCGGCCAACCGGGAACCGGGACGATCGCCGTCACGCCGCACGGAACGGCTCTCGGTTGCATCGACGCCGGTCAGCGGTAGCAAACGGTTTGCCACCGACAAGATCGGTTCGGGCACGCGGTAGCCGATCGTCAGGTCGGCGATGACGCCAACCGACCCGAGGTGCTCGAACACGTCGTCCCAACGCTCCTGGCCGGCCGGGGTGGTCGACTGGGCGACATCACCGACGAGGGTGCACGAACCAGCCGGAGTTCGCCTGCCGATCACCCGCAACGCAACCGCCGAATGGTCCTGCGCTTCGTCGACCACGACATGGCCGTACACGAACGGGGTTCCATTCAACAACGTGTTCGCTTCGTCGATCAGATACTGATCGGCGGTGGTCCATGAGCGGCGCCGACCGCCCGGGCCGTGCCCGGCAGCCAGAAGCAATCTGTCGACCAGCTTCGCCGGCTGCTGCGTGGGCCACGCCTTGCTCAGTGCCGCCTTGAGGGGTGCCGCCTCACGCCACGCTTCGTCACCGCCGCTGCGCCGCCGCAACTCACGCTGGGCGAGAACGCGTACCCGTTCACGACGCTGGTTGACGGGGACGATTCCTCCCTTGGCGATGTCGAGCCAAGCTGCGACCTCGTGGGCAGCGAATCGATGGGTTCGTGCCCCGACCGGGACAGCCACCTCGTCGAGTGGTGGGCGTATCGCTTCGAGAGCAAACTGCACGAGGTCGACGAGCCGGTCCGGATGTCCCTTCCAACGGGCCGTCTCCTCGTCGTCGGTCGCGGCGACGTCGACCTTCGGGATGCACAGGTCGAAGGCGGTGCACTGGCGTACCGATCGCTCGCCCAGCGACGGCAACACATTGGCGATGTAGTCGAGGAAGGCCTGATTCGGTCCCACCACGAGCACGCCCTCGCGGGCGAGGCGACCTCGATGTTCGAAGAGCAGGTAGGCGGCCCGATGCAGCGCAACCGCGGTCTTGCCGGTTCCGGGTCCACCCTGCACGATGAGCACCTGGTCGATGTCGGAGCGGATGACGACGTCTTGTTCGGCCTGGATCGTGGCGACGATCTCGCGCATCGCTCCCGATCTTTCGGCGCCGATTTCCGCAAGCACCGGATCGGGAATGCCACCGGCAACGTCCCCGGCCTCGGGGTCGTCGAGATGTTCATCGAGGTAGGCCGTGATCTCACCATCGGCGAGAGTGAAGCGACGCCTGAAATCCACACCGAGCGGATCGACTGCGGTGGCTCGATAGAAGGGCGCTGAGATCGGCGCCCGCCAGTCGACCACGACGGGGTTGTGATGGTCGTCCTCGATGTGGCGCCGTCCGACGTACCAGGACTCTCGTTCGCCGGTGGCGTCGGGCTGGTCGATCCGACCGAAGAACTCACCGGCGCCCGGGGACTGCAACGACTCGAGCGCCTCGGCCACCGTGATCTCGATGTACTCCTTCGAGATCTCGTCGGCAGCACCATCGGGATCGACCCGCTCCATGCGCTCGACCATGCGG
>JBBKWQ010000329.1:0-18591 GCA_037969115.1 Ilumatobacteraceae bacterium | reverse complement strand
CCCGTCCATGATGCGCCTGTCCAGCTGGCGCCGGTCCATGACGCGCCCGTCCATGTTGCGCCCGTCCAGCTTGCGCCTGTCCAGCTGGCTCCGGTCCAGCTGGCTCCGGTCCATGACGCGCCCGTCCAGCTTGCGCCCGTCCATGATGCGCCTGTCCAGCTTGCGCCGGTCCATGATGCGCCGGTCCATGATGCGCCTGTCCAGCTCGCACCGGTCCATGATGCGCCGGTCCATGACGCACCCGTCCAACTTGCGCCGGTCCAGCTCGCGCCCATTGCCGTCGCGCTGACGCCTGCGGTACGTGCCCGATAGTGCGAAGCGGCTTGTGGCCAACGCTGCGTCGCAGCTGATGCGTCAGCGCCGACTGCCTCGTTCACCTGGATGAGTCCGGCGCCGGCCTGCTCGGTCGAGGCACCTCCGATGTCGGCAGAGGTGTTCATCAGAGCGGCCTTCACCTGGTCGGGAGTCAGCGCCGGGTTTGCCTGGAGCAACAACGCCGCGGCGCCAGAAACGACTGCAGCGGCTTGCGACGAGCCGCTACCACGGAACGTCTCGTGATTGATGTAGCCCTCGGTGTGATGCAGATCGGCATCGCTGCCGGGCGCACGGAGGCTGTCGATGTGCGCACCGGGCGCCGCGAGGTCAGGATTGCGAACGCCGTCGCCGGTGCTCGCCCAATCGGCGATCGCAACGCCTTCGACCGACACGTCAGCGCCAGCGACAGCGATGACATACGGGTCGTTGGCGGGCGTGTTGAGGCCGCGTGCCTGACTACCGTCGTTGCCGGCTGCGGCCACGACGACAATGCCTGCGTTCCAGGCTCGTTCGACGGCGGCGGTCAGCGGATCGTTGCGGTACGACAACTCGGACCCGCTCGCGTACGACAGGTTGATCACGCCGATGTCGAGCTCGTCCTGGTGATCGACGACCCAGTCGATGCCGGTGATCACTGCTGCGACGCTCACGTCGCCCGAACGACCAGCCACCTTGACGGAGACGATTCCCGCATCCGGGGCAACACCCAGGAACCACTCTGGGTGTTCTGCGGCAAGTGCCGGGTTCGCGCCCGGTTCGTGTCCTGCGATGATGCCGGCCATGTGCGTGCCGTGACCGTTGGTATCGACGAAACGCGAGAAGGAATCGCCGGCCTCGCTACTGAGGTCGACGACGGCGGCGACCTTTCCGGCGCTGCCGAGGCTCTCGACTTCGGCGATGCCGGTGTCGATCACGGCGACGTTCACACCCGCTCCGGTGATGCCCTGCTGCCAGAGCTCGCGAGCGCCGATCTGGTCGACGACGTGATACATCGACCCAGAAGGGAGGCTCGCCGCGTCGACGGCGACTTCGGTGACCGGAGCGACCGACGTTGCTCGACTCGTCAACAGATCTTGGGCGGTCGTCATGGCGCCCGAGAGTGCGAACGCACCGGTGAGGCCGATCGCGGCCGCTGCCACCATGGCCGCACCGCGGCGCGTTCGTTCCGCGCCGACGAGTGTGGCCGTCGCCGCGTACGGTGCCACGTGCCACCAGCGGCTGGGCTTGGCGAATGTGATCATGAGGGACCTCCAGAGCGTCGTATCGCTGTTGGTGAGTCGAATGCACCCGGTCGAAACCAGGTGTTATCTCGTCAACCTTGCCCATCATGACGCTTTCTTGACGGATCAGCCACCACCCAGCGTGCGCTGTCTGTGGTTTTTCTTACCGCACCCCCGCCCAGTACTTATAACGACGGTATACCAAGTGACTGGACCGCGCCAGGATCAAATTCGGAAGCCCCGATTTTCTTGCTAAACGTGACGTGTTGGTGCGAGCTCGGAACACCGGAGCGCGACGCGACGACGGATACTCACGGGCGGCGGCGCGACATCACCCACGGTGCTCACGGCGAGCACAATGGGTGAACGCCTGACGCGGCACAATCGATCGGTGCAATCAGCCCATGTGGCTGCCCGCTTGATGGCGAGACTCTGCTGGAACCGATCGTCGCCCCCGGTCGTGTCTCGGCAAAGTCGTCGCCCCTCGTGCATCGATCGTGGTCCCGGCTCACAGCGTTCGTGGTGACGCGTCGTGCCTCGACGTGCTGGCTTCACGATCGACAGCCGATCGAACCACCGCGACGAACGTGACGACCGCGATCTTCCCGCGTATGACGTCGTCACGGAACGTGCCGTTCGTGCCGCGACGAGCGCTCGCCAATATTTCGAACTGATGACACTTCGTGCGTGCGGGGAGCGCGCGATCCGGCCGGAACCGATGACGACTCGTCGATGCAGTCGGCTTCTCTGCCGCAAAGCGGCCCGACAACCGACCACCGTGAGTTCCGGAATCGAACGCGATTCCGGCGACGTCGGGGCTGGTCTCGGCACGGAGATTTGGACGTCGCATCCGCCTCCTCGACGGCCGATCCCGATGGCGGATTACCACAGAGCGTAGTTGCCGCCCGGTGGCCGGCCGCCGAACGGAAGTGGGGTAGCTTCACGTCACCGTCGTGATGTCCGGTTGTCCAACGGGCACAACGTGGACCCAGCTGCACGACTGCGGAGCCAGATGACCGACACCGAATCGATCCCGCTGCACGAGCGTCCCGACATCCACCGCAGACGATGGTTTCTGCTCGCGGTGCTCTGTTTGAGTCTGGTGATGGTGGTGATGTCGGTCTCAGGATTGAACGTTGCCATTCCGTCCCTGCAACGCAGCCTCGACGCGACGGCCACTGATTTGCAATGGATCGTCGACTCGTACGCAATCGTGTTCGCAGGCCTGCTCTTGTCGGCCGGAGCGCTTGGCGATCGTTTCGGCCGAAAGCGAGCGCTCGTCGGCGGGCTCGCGGTGTTCGCGGGTGGGTCACTGCTCGGTGTCTTCGCCGAGTCGTCGAACCAGGTGATCGTGTCGCGCGTGGTCATGGGTGTCGGGGCAGCGTTCATCATGCCGGCGACGTTGTCCTTGGTATCGGCCATCTTCCCACCGAAGGAACGAGGCAAGGCGATCGCGATCTGGGCAGGCTTCGCCGGAGCCGGCGGCGCACTCGGCCCGTTGGTCGTTGGTGCGCTGCTCACCGAGTGGGCCTTCCTGCCTGGCTATTGGTGGGGATCTGCGTTTGTCGTGAACGTGATCACCGGTGTGGCCGTGTTGCTCGTCATTGTGGTCTTCGCGCCGGAATCACGCGACGACGACGTGACCCCGCTCGACCCACTTGGCGCGTCGTTGTCGCTGGTTGGATTGGCGGCACTGTTGTTCGCCATCATCGAAGGGCCCGAACGTGGCTGGGCGAGCACACCGGTCCTGGCCGGGTTCTCGATTGCTGTCGTCGCGCTCGCCAGTTTCGTCTGGTGGGAACGGCGAACGACGAACCCGATGTTGCCCATGAAGTTCTTCGGCGATCGAGGCTTCTCCGTGGGCAGCGGCGTCATCACGTTCGCGTTCTTCGTGATGTTCGGCTTCTTCTTCCTCGTCACGCAGTACTTCCAATTGGTGCGCGGGTACTCCCCGCTACGAGCCGGTATTTCGACGATGCCACTCGCCGTCTCGCTCGTGGCGGTCTCGCCACGGAGCGCCGCCCTCACGGCCCGGTACGGGGTGATGCGCGTGATCGCCGTCGGCTTCGCGTTCCTCGCGGTCGGTCTCGGGTCGCTCGCATTCCTGCGTCCCGGCACCAGTTATGTCCAGATCTTGATCTCCCTCGTGATTCTGGGAGCGGGTATGGGAATCACCGTCGCGCCCGCGACCGGCTCGATCATGTCGGCGGTTCCGTTGAACAAGGCCGGCGTCGGCACGGCGGTGAACGACACGACCCGAGAGGTCGGCGGAGCGCTCGGAATCGCAGTGCTCGGTTCGATCGCGACGTCCGGATATCGGGGGTCGGTCGACGTGTCGGGTGTGCCCGCCGGAGCGGCGGAGGCGGCGGCCGAATCCGTGGGGGCTGCAGTCGGTGTCGGTAGGACGATCGGCGGCGACGCCGGCGCGGCCCTCGTCGAGCGGGCAGGCGTGGCGTTCACCGATGCATTCGCGGCGTCGATGGCGTCTGCCGCCCTGATCGCGTTGGTCGCGGGTGTCGTCGTCTTGTTCATGTCGCGGCATCGCCCGCCGATTTCGCTCGTCGACGAAAGCACGCAACCCGCGCTCGGCCCCGATTCGTGAGCCGTCGGACGGTTTGTCGCTGCGCCTGTTGAGCGCGCGAGCTCTGGTCGGCTACGGTCGATTTCCTCGCTGAGGTCATGAACGCGCTGCGGTCGATTCGCAGACTGGTGGGAATGCAGCGGAGCCGCGCAAAGTGCGCGTCATATCGAGGAGGCTGGGGAATGCGGAGAAGTACTCGTAAGTGGCTGGTGGGCGCCGTGTCGGTGGGGCTGCTCGGTCTCCCGGTCGCCACCGGGGCGTCGGCGTACGTTGCGCCGGACGGCTCGGTTTTCATCAGCGAGATCCATTACGACGACGAGGGCACCGACTCGGGCGAAGCCGTCGAAGTGTTCGGCCCGGCCGGCACCGATCTCACGGGTTGGTCGATCGTTCGGTACAACGGCAGCAACGGAACGGTCTATACGTCTCCTGCCGAGACGGTGCCTCTCCCGGCAGGCATTCCCGACATCGGCGCATCCGGATTCGGCGTCGCGGTGGTCGAGTACGCGGTGAACGGTTTGCAGAACGGTGCACCCGATGGCGTCGCACTGGTCGACGCGGGCGGCGCGGTTCGCCAGTTCCTGAGCTACGAGGGGACCTTCTTGGCAGTCGGCGGAGCAGCCGATGGCCTGACCTCGACCGACATCGGTGTTCTGGAGGAGAGCGCAACACCTGACGGCTCGTCGATCCATCTCGCAGGCACCGGCGTCTGCTACGGCGACCTCGTTTGGGCGGGTCCGGCGGCCAACAGCTTCGGCGCGTTCGGCACGATCACGCCGACGTCGGTCGGCCCGTGCATCGAGGACGACCCCGGAGGCGGCGGTGGTGGAGATGAACTCCCACCGGTGCGCATCAGCGAGATCCACTACGACAACGATGGGGGCGACATCAACGAGGCGGTCGAGATCTTCGGCCCCGCCGGCACCGACCTGACCGGTTGGAGCGTCGTCCGGTACAACGGCAACGGCGGCGCGCCGTACACGTCGCCCGGCGAGACCGTTGCACTTCCCGCAACGATTCCCGATCTCGGCGGCGGCGTCGGTGTAGCTGTCGTGCAGTACGCGGCCAACGGGCTGCAGAACGGTGCGCCCGATGCTGTCGCGCTCGTCGACGGAACCGGAGCCCTGATCGAGTTCCTGAGCTACGAAGGCGTGATGGTCGGTGCCGGCGGCCCGGCCGACGGTGTCACGTCGACCGACATCGGTGTCGAAGAAGGATCGGCCACACTGGCGACCCAGTCGCTGCAGCGTGACATCGCCGGCGTGTGGGGCGGCCCGTTCTGTGCGTCGTTCGGCGAGGTCAACGCCGTCACACCCGACGTGTTGTGTCCGCTTCCGCCCATGGAAGTGAAGATCCACGAGGTCCAAGGCTCGACCGACGTGTCACCGCTCGTCGGCCAGCGAGTCATCGTCGAAGGTGTTGTCGTCGGGGACGAAGAGGGCCCGGCGCCGGCACTGCGCGGGTTCTTCGTCCAGGAAGAAGATGCCGATGTCGATGGCGACCCGGCAACTTCTGAAGGCGTCTTCGTGTTCAACTTCGACAACGACAGCGTCGAACTCGGCGACGTCGTCAGCGTCGAGGGCACGGTCGAGGAGCGCTTCGGCAACACCCAGCTCACCGACTTCGTCGTCGTCAAGCAGGTCGACTCCGATGCGGTTGCCACTCCGGCAACCGTGAAGTTCCCGGTTCCATCGGTCGAGGCCCTCGAAGCGTTCGAAGGCATGGCGGCGCATTTCCCGCAGAACCTCGTCATCTCCGAGTACTTCAACTACGACCGCTTCGGCGAGATCGTGGTGGCGCTGCCGGCCGACGGCGAATCGCGTCCGTACACGCCGACCGCGCTGTACGCCCCCGATGATCCTCAGGCTGCGGCTCGCGCCGATCTCAACCTGCGGAGCCGCATCACGGTCGACGACGGGAACTCGTTCCAGAACCCGAGCGATCCGATCCACCCGATCAACCGCAAGCTGTTCTCGCTCGAGAACGACTTCCGCGGCGGCGACCAGGTCAGCGGTCTCGTCGGGCCGGTCTTCTACAGCTTCAACCTCTATCGCGTGCTGCCATACGCCGACGGCGGGTACGAGACCTTCACGAAAACCGACGAACACCCGACCCCCGATGACGTGGGCGGCGACGTCACCGTTGCCACGCTGAACACGTTGAACTACTTCATCACACTCGACGATGGCGTGAACGACGTGTGTGGTCCCGACCAGAATCAGGAGTGCCGCGGCGCCGACGATGCGGGTGAGTTCGATCGCCAGCGGGTCAAGCTGCTGAACGCGCTCGAGGGTCTCGATGCCGACGTCGCCGGTCTCGTCGAGATCGAGAACCGTCCCGGTGTGGAGCCGCTCGCCGATGTGGTCGCGGGTCTCAACGATGGCCTCGGCGCCGGCACCTACGACTACATCGTCGCCGGTGACAACTCGGTCGTCGGTACCGATGCGATCAAGGTGGGTCTCATCTACAAGCCGGGCAGCGTCACGCCGACCGGCGATGTCGCCGTCCTCGACACTGCCGAGTTCCTCGACCCGAACAAAACGGGGTCGCCGAAGAACCGCGTTGCCGTGGCATCGTCGTTCATCGACAATGCGAGTGGTGAGGTGTTCTCCGTCGTGGTGAACCACCTCAAGTCGAAGGGTTCGGGATGTGGTGACGGAGACGACGACCCGTTGGCCGGCAGCTGCAACCTCACTCGTACGCTCTCGGCTCAGATCTTGGCCGACTGGCTGGCGACGAACCCGACGGGCGTCGACGACAGCGACTGGCTGATCGTCGGCGACCTCAACTCGTACGACAAGGAGGCCCCGATCGCCGCACTGCAGGCCGCCGGGTACACCGACCTCATCGATCAGTACCAGGGTGAGTTGGCCTACAGCTACGTCTTCGACGGGCAGTTCGGATACCTCGACTACCTGATGTCGAGCGCGTCGATGACCTCGCAGGTCACCGGAGCGACCGAGTGGCACATCAACGCCGATACTCCCGACGTGTTCGACTACGACACTTCGTTCAAGTCGGATTATCAGGATTCGTTGTTCGACCCGATGACCCCGTATCGCACATCGGATCATGACGCGGCGCTGGTCGGTCTCTCGCTCAGTGGCGTCGATGCAAAGGTGTGGGCGCTGCCCAAGAGGTTGTGGCCACCGAACCACAAGCTTCGCAACGCTGTGGTGTTCGCAACATCGGGGTGGCGCTTCGTCGACTCCGAGATCGTGAGCGTCACGTCGTCGGAGGCCGACAGTGGCCTCGGCCGAAACGACCGCGCCGGCGACATCGTGATCGTGAACGACGTCCTCGTGAAGCTGAGGGCTGAGCGGTTCAGCCGTGACGGACGTACCTACACGATCACCGTCAAGCTCAGCGACGGCGGGCAGGTCACCTATGCGACCGCCGAGATCGTGGTTCCCCACAGCCAACGCCCGTGGTGGTGGTGACGCCACTGCTCTCGCGAACTGTCGCTGACGACTGACGCCGCGCGTCGGTCGATGGCGCCTCACCGGTCCGGGTCATTCGTGTCACCACGAACGGCCCGGGCCGTGGCGTTTCGGGGCCAGTGTTCAGCCCAGTGCAGCGGCGCTGATGATCGAACGTCGGGTGACGGCCAGTTGCTGGCGCGACCTGGTGGCGGTGGTGTCGACGATGCGATAGCCGTTCGCTACCGCCGGGCCGATGCACAACGCGACGATCACGGTGCCGAGGCCGGCCGGGCCGCCGAGAACCACGCCGACGACGAGCCAGCCCAGTTCGATCGCCATGCGCACGTGTGGCTCGGCGCGACCGGTTCGATCGGATGCCGCCGAGGCCAGGAGTTCACCTGAGCCGGCGCCGAGCCCCGACACGATCAAGGCGCCCGCGCCGATGCCGAGGGCACCGATCGCGAGGAGATGTAACGCCACGGCGACGGGCAGCGCGTCGGGGGCCGCGAAGCCGCCGAGGAGCGCGAGCGAGCCCTGCATCATCGGGCCGATCATGATCGGAGCCGCCAACGTTCCCAACCCGGGTCGGCGTCCGAGCAGCCATGCCACGACGATGAGGGCGCCGACGGTCAACCACACGGCGAACGTGAGGGGGAGCCCGGTGATCGAGCGGATCGCGCCGATGAAGACGTCGAGTGGGCCGGGGCCGAGTTGTGTCCACAGGGTGACTGCCACCGCACCGGCGATCAATGCCGAGCCCACGACGAGCAGGACGATCCGGTGCGTCAACGCGAGAACGCGGCGTGGCGCACCTGTTGCCAACACCGCGGCGATGGCGCCGGCGCGGCTCCAGGCGCGTTGCGAGCACCACTGGCCGATTGGCGTGATTTGATCTCGTAGGTGCACGACGTGGAGTATCGGCTGCCCCCGGTCGGACATGAGCGCAGCCGGACGTGTCACTTGCCACACCGACGGATTGTTCACCTTCCGTTCGCCCGCCGGATACTCGAAGATCGACGAGCAATGTTGTCGGACGCGCGTCCGATCTGCTCTGATACGACGGTGATCCAGGTCAGGAATCTCACCAAGCGTTTCGGCAAGGTCACCGCCGTCGACGATCTCAGCTTCGACGTCGAACCCGGGCGCGTCACCGGCTTCCTCGGCCCGAACGGCGCCGGCAAGAGCACCACGATGCGTTGCATGGTCGGGCTCGATCATTTCGAACGTGGCAGCACGACGTTCGCCGGTCGGCCGTATTCGGCGCTGAAGGCACCGTTGCACGAGGTCGGCATCCTGCTCGATGCCAGCTTCGTCCACCCCGCGCGGAGCGGTCGAAACCATCTTCGGTGGATGGCGGCAACCAACCGGATCCCGTCGTCGCGAGTCGACGAAGTGCTCGATCTGGTGGGGATGACCGACGTCGCGGGCAAGAAGCTGCGCGGGTATTCGCTGGGCATGAAGCAGCGACTCGGTCTGGCCGGTGCGCTGCTGGGCGACCCCGGCACGATCATCCTCGACGAGCCTGCGAACGGTCTCGATCCCGAAGGCATTCGCTGGATCCGTGACTTCCTTCGGCACTACGCCGCTCAGGGTCGCACGGTGCTCGTGAGCAGCCATCTGCTCGCCGAGATGAGCTTGATGGCCGATGACCTGATCGTGGTGGGCCGCGGCCGGCTGATCGACCAGGGCAATGTGGAGGACTTCGTCTCCCGCAACGCGACGAGTTGGGTGCAGGTGAAGAGTCCACAGCTCGGTCAGCTCGCAGATCGGCTGACCGCACAGGGTGCGCAGGTCACATATGTGGGCGATCCTGGCCGTCCCGACGCCGCCGAGGTCCACGGTCTCCCGGCGGCGAACATCGGAGAGATCGCGGCCGCGAACCAGTACGTGCTTCACGAGCTCTCGGTTCGCACGCAGTCACTCGAGGATGCCTTCCTGCAGGCGACAGCGGGTGCGCAGGAGTATCACTCGGGCGGCACGCCTCCGCCGCCGGAAGCTTTCGCGCCACCACCGCCACCACCGCCCACGTCGCCTCCCGGCTTCGACGGGGAGGGTGGCCCGTCATGATCGCCATCATGCAATCCGAGTGGATCAAGTTCCGCTCCATCTTCGCCAACTGGGTGTTGATCGTCATCGGAGTGCTGTTTCCTGTGGTCATCGCGACCCTCGTGGGCTCGCTCGGCGACATCGAATCCGGCGGAGGCTCCCGAGCTGGGCTCAGCGGCGACCTGGCAGACCTGGTGGCCGGAACGACCATTGTCACGGTCTTCCTGCTCGGTGCCGCGGCGACGATCAGCATCACTGCGGAGTTCGCCCACAGCACGATTCGTCCCACCTATGCCGCTACGCCCAACCGTGTGCGCGTGCTGCTCGCCAAGGTGTTGTTGAACACCGTCATCGTGGGCGTCGTGGCGATCGTGGCCATCGTGATCTCATGGTTGGCGGGCTCGATCATTCTCAACAGCCGGGGCGCATCGGTCTCCTTCGGCGAAATTCCGGCTATACGCAGTTCGCTCATCAGCGGGGTGTTCTTGGCGGTCATCGTGAGTTGGTTCGGTTTCGGAATCGGGCTGCTCATTCGTAACTCGCCGGCAGCGGTGGTCGTGGTGGTGCTGTGGCCACTGCTCATCGAAGGACTCATCGCCCTGGCTCTCACGCTCTCGGGTGCTGATGGTGCGACCCAGTGGCTTCCTTACGGATCCGCCATCGACTCGGTTCAGGTTTTCCCGTCCGACGACGGACTGGGACGCCCTGGAGCGCTGCTCTACTTCGGCGCCATCGCGCTCGCCATTGTTGCCATTGGTGCCGCCCTCGACCAGCGTCGCGACGCGTGACGTGGGTGTGATCTGAGGTGGCCGCACGGTCGAACATGCAACGGTTGGAAGCGCTCGTTGCGGAGTTGCCGGAGGCGGTTCGCGTGGACGTCGAGGCGTGGGGTGACCATCCGACGTTCCGTGTGAACGGCAAGAACTTCGTCTTCTCCGATGACGTTGCCACGCAGTTGTCGTTCAAGCTGAGCAAGGAAGAGGCGGTCGCCGTGGTGGCGACCGACGACAGAGTCGACGAGGCGGGCTACGGCCTCGGGCGCCACGGCTGGGTCGCCCTCGATCTCGAACCACGCGCGTCTGCCCAACGATGGCAGGAAGTGCGCGAGTGGGTCCGGACGAGCTACACCCTGGTGGCGCCCAAACGACTTGCCCGCGTCGTGATCGACGAGGATGCCTCCGCAATCGCCGACTGACTAGCGAGCCCTGAGCTCGAGGCGGTCCCGCTGCACGATGCGGTAGTGGCGGTCGTGCTGCTCGAGCCAGCCGAGCTTGATGAAGCTGGCGATCGCCTTGTTGACGCGTTCGCGTGATGCGCCGACCATGCCGGCCAGTTCTTCCTGCGTGACCGGAAGGTTGAACTCGTCGCTGCCGTTCGCCAGTTCGAGGAGCCGTTTGGCGGTTCGGCCGGTGACATCGAGGAATACCGAGTCGGCGAGCACTTCGTCCATGACGCGGAGACGTTGCGCCAGGAGTCGTGTGACGTTCCAGAGCAGTCGCGGGTCCTCGTCGAACATCTTGCGAACCGGCCCGTACGGCACTTCGATGACCAGGCTCGGTTCGAGTGCGCGGCCGAGCGCAGACCGCGGCCCGTCGTCGAGCATGCCCATGTCGCCGAACAGGTCGCCGGCCTCCATCAGCGCGACCACGCTCTCGCGCTTGTCGACGGGACTGGCGATTGCGATTGCGATGCGGCCCTCGAGAACGAGGAAGAGTGAATCGGGCGGATCTCCCTCGTTGAAAAGCACGTCGCCACGAACGAGTTGGCGTTTGGTGCCGGCAGCCGCAACGGTCTGGAGTTGCTCCGGCGAGGCGTCGGCGAAGAAATCGGTTCGAGCCAGGGTGTCGGTGTAATCGGCCATGCGGGATTGGACCGTACTACTCTCGGCATCCGTGCCTGAACCGGAAGCCGTATGGACCATCGTGGTCGCAGGTGGGTCTGGCAAACGTTTCGGCGGTGCAAAGCAATACGAGCACCTCGGTGCCCGACGCGTCATCGACATCGCCTCTGACGTGGCGGGCAGCATCAGTGCCGGCGTGGTGATCGTGGTGCCGCCGGGTGACGTTCCCGAGTTCGGCCCGGTCGCGGGCGGCGAGACGCGGAGCGCAAGTGTGCGGGCTGGTCTCGCGGGAGTTCCGGAGTCGGCGAGCATTATCTGCGTCCACGATGCCGCACGACCCTTTGCGACGGTCTCTCTCTACCGGGCCGTGATCGACGCGGTGGAGCGCGGTGCCGACGCAGCCGTTCCCGGCATACCGGTGACCGACACGATCAAGCAGGTCGACAGCGACGGTGTGGTGGTTGCGACGCCCGAGCGCAGCAGCCTGGTCGCGGTTCAGACCCCGCAGGCGTTCCGCGCCGACGTCTTGCGTGCCGCGCACGCTACGGGCGGTGATGCGACCGACGATGCAGCACTGGTCGAGGCGGCGGGCGGCACAGTCGTGGTGGTCGGTGGCGAGATCGACAATCGAAAGATCACGGTGCCGGCCGATCTGGAGTGGGCTCGCGCTCGTGTTGCTGGCACGCTGGACGGTGGGTGATGAGATGACGATTGAAGCAATTCGGGTCGGGCAAGGGTTCGACATCCACAAGTTCACCGACGACCCTGATCGACGGTTGGTGCTCGGCGGCGTGGAGTTCCCCGGTGAGCCGGGCCTGGCCGGGCACAGTGATGCCGATGTGGTCGCGCACGCGGTTGCCGATGCGTTGCTCGGGGCGGCCGGGCTCGGCGACATCGGTGAACACTTCCCCGACACCGACGACCAGTGGAAGGGTGTCGACTCGCTGCGTCTGCTCGCCCACGTCAGCGCTCTCGTGAACGATGCTGGTTGGACGATCTCGAACGTCGATACGTCCGTAGTGTGTGAACGTCCGAAGTTGGCGCCGCGTCGAGCCGAGATGCAGCAGCGGTTGAGCGACGCAGCCGGTGCTCCGGTCACGGTGAAGGGCCGGCGCGCCGAAGGTCTCGGTTCGCTCGGGCGACAAGAAGGTGTGGCGTGCTGGGCCGCCGCCGTGATCGTCAGGGAGACGCAATGAGAGAGAACTCGAAGTCACTCGTGTCGGCGGTGCCGGCGTGAGCCGCCCGGGTCAGCCCGGAAGCGGTCGTGGAGGACGCGCCGCCGCTGGACGCAAGGGTGGCGGTACGCCCTCGAGTGGTCGGTCGGGAGGCAAGTCGCGTGTCCGCCCGGGCGGCGGTGGCAAACCCGGACGCGGTGGTGGTCGAAAGCCGAGCAGCGGTGGTGCCGGTCGCACGGGGGCGGTCAGGCGGTCGGGCGAGGATGCCGAACGTTCGGCTGAGAAGACGCTGGGTGGCGAGCAGGTCGAAGGCAGACAGGCCGTTCGCGAGTTGCTGCTGGCGCAGCGGCGCAAGGTGCGCGAGATCTGGATCTCTACCGAATTGCAGGACTCGGAATCGGTGTCGGACATCATCGAGATCGCGGCCGCGAACCGGGCTCCCGTCACGTACGTGGCTCGCAGGAAGCTGGAACAGACCGCTCGGAGCGAGGCACCGCAGGGCGTGCTGGCGTTCGCGGCGCCCGTTCCGGAGGCCGATTTCGGTCGGTTGATCCGCCGTCGTGAGGGTCACGTTCCCTTCCTCGTGGCGATCGACAGCGTGACCGATCCGGGCAACCTCGGAGCGATCCTCCGATCGTGTGAGGGTGCCGGCGTCGACGGTGTCGTCGTGCCCCGGCATCGTGCCGTCCACGTCACGCCCACGGTCGCGAAGTCGGCGGCAGGTGCTGTCGAGTACGTGCCGATCGCGGTCGTGTCGGGCATTCCGACCGCGCTGTCGCAGATGCGTACGGCAGGTATCTGGATCGTCGGTCTCGACGATGCGGCCGACATGAGCTTGTTCGAGTTGGGCGACCTTGCCACCGATCCGGTCTGTCTCGTGCTCGGCGCCGAGGGAGCGGGTCTGTCGCGGCTTGTGCGCGAGCGGTGCGACACGATCGTGAGCATTCCGATGAAGGGTCGGTTGAGTTCGCTCAACGTCAGTGCCGCAGCAGCGCTCGCCACCTACGAGGTACGCCGCCACCGCAGCCGGTGATCGGTCGTGAGTTCGGCTGTGTCCTCGCGCGGTTTCGGTAGATGACGCTGTCGGCCTCTCAGCTCGATGCCAGTATCCTGACCCGCCGCGCCGGGTTAGCTCAGTTGGTAGAGCGCTTGACTTGTAATCATGAGGTGGCGAGTTCGATCCTCGCACCCGGCTCCACTGAAAGCCCAGCTCAGAGGCTATTCAGGATCTGAGACTGATTCCCGAAACGGCCTCGTGCCCACGGATTGCCCACGAACGCCCACGGACACGCCCACGGATGGGTCTGCGATTGATGCATGCGGGAGCCGTCGGCCGCACTCGACTTCGGCCAAAGCAGAGTTCCCGGAATCCCGGTCGCGCAGGACCGGATCGATGGCAAAGTTTGCCAAGATGCGTTAGTCTGAGATCATGTCGACGATGAACGTGTCGCTCCCGAGCGAACTCAAGTCGTACGTCGACGAGCAGGTCGGCGATGGCGGCTACGGATCGACCAGCGAGTACGTCCGCGATCTCATCCGCCGGGACAAAGACCGCCAGCACCTCCGACGAGTGCTCATTGACGGGGCCGCGTCGAACCCGGGACCGATCGCGGACGCGCCGTACTTCACGTCGCTTCGTGATCGCATCCGATCCGACGGCTAATCAACGTGGCCGCCGCCCGCTCAGTCCAGCTGCGCGAGAGCGCGGCGACCGACATCGACCACGCCGCCGACTTCTACCGCCGCGAGGCAGGCGGGGACGTCGCTCTTCGATTCATCGACGCGATCGAGAGCGCAGTTGGCCAGATCGCTCGGTCGCCGCAGTCGGCAAGCCTCCGATTCGCGTACGAACTGGCGATTCCTGATTTGCGTGTCCGACCGATAGCTCGTTTCCCGTCTCTGGTGTTCTACGTCATCGGCGAAGACGTCGTTGACGTCTGGCGAGTCCTCCACACCAAACGAGACATCCCGTCGGCGATCACCGGCGACATCGAAGACTGATTCGACGATCTCACGCGACCTGCCGTCGGCCGCTCTCTTCGGCACTCAGAATCCCGGAGTCGTTCGAGACGGGCTCTTGCTCGGGCGGGATCTCGTCGATCCCACGCTCAGGTTGTGCCGGTCACGGGGTCGATCGAGTCACGGGTTGGTGGGCGCGTGGATGGTTCGGCCGAGCGTTTCGAGTAGCCGGGTTTGGGGGTTGGTCGAGGCCGGTGGATCGGTGTGGGATCCGAACATGCCGCTCGCCTGGAGGTCGGCGAGTTGGGGGTTGATCACGTCCCAGCACGCTGCCACGAGGTGGGCGGCGAGTGTGGGTGGTTGTCCGGTGGCGATGGCGATGTCCCAGCCGTGGATCAATACGTCGATGAAGCGGTGTCCGGCGTAGACCGATCCGGGGACCGGCCCGTAGGACACTGCGCACGGTGCTTCGAGTGCTCCGGGGGCCTCGAACGCAGATGCGGCGACTTCGGCCGACCGCTCGTAGGCATCGAGTGGGGAGCCACCGAGGGCGTCTCCGTCGAGGCGATCGCCGACGTCGTTGATCGTGTGACCGGTGGCGAGCTCGGCGGCCCACAGGTTGCCCACGACGATGTGGTTGACGAGTGCTCGAACGTCCCAGTCGGCGCACGGTGTCGGGTTGGCCCATTGGCCCGCTCCGATGCCGGCAACGAACGCTCGGGTCGATCCGAGGGCCTGACGGTGCAGCACCGAGATCGATGTGTTCTGACTCGAAGATCTGGCAGCCATCGTCATCCCTTGACGTACGAGAGTTTCTCGGCGATCTGCTCGCCTCGGACACGGAACACGTCGATCCCACGAACGTGCCCGTCTGACCACTCGTACCGCCAGAGTTGGACCACACGATCTCCAGCGACGATCGTCTGCTCGACCTCGATACGCGTTGTCGTGTCGTCGAAGATCGGCTGCCAAGCCGTCCTGATCGCGGCTCGTCCTTCGCATCGCGCTCCGTCGGGTGCCGGACCGGTCGATTCGAAGATGCAGTCATCGGTGAGCATCGACAGCACCGCTTCGACGTCGTGATCGGTCCATGCCGAACCGAATCGTTCGACCACATCGATGGTGTTCATCGGACGAGAGGGCTATTTCGCGTACGAGGACGCGCCATACCAGTCGACAACGACAGCCGGCTCGTCGCCAACGACCCAGGCGTCGTGTCCGCTCGGCAGCGACGTCACGTCGCCGGGCTGGGCGATGAATTCGGTGCCGTCGTCCATCAGGATCGCGAGCTGCCCGCTGAGGTGGTACTGAAAGTGCGGAGCCTCGCAGCTGTCGGTCTGAGCGATCGGTTTCACATCGTTCGACCATCGCCAACCTGGCTCGAAGACGAGCCGTCCCACTTCTCCACCTCCGATCTTGATGATCTCGGCCCGCCCCCTGGGGAATTCCCGTGTCTCGTCGGGCTCGACGAAGCTTCGATGTTCTGTGTCGTGCATGCTGTCACCTGCCACTGGCTGGGCTCTCGTGTCGCCGGCCGAATTGACCGGCGGGAGCGAGAACGGTTAGCGTACACTAACTTACTAGTAGGTCAGTAGTCAACGAATCATCGAGCGGATCGGGAGGTCGCGTCGTGACGAACAAGCAGATTCGCCGCGCCAAGGACGTGGACACTCCCGAAAGGATCCTCGACGTGGCCGAACGTCTGGTTCAGACGCGTGGCTTCAACGGGTTCAGCTATGCCGATATCGCCGCCGAACTCGAGATCACCAAACCGGCTCTGCACTACCACTTTGCGAACAAGGCCGAACTCGGCCGGGCGCTCGTCGTGCGCTACGCCGACCGGTTCGCCTTGGCACTGACGGACACCAACGGTTCGCAGCACGACGCCGCGTCAAAGCTCGCCACATACACGGGGCTGTACGTCGATGTCGTGCGACGCGGACGAATGTGTCTGTGCGGGATGCTCGCCGCCGAATACCAGACGCTGCCGGTGCAGGTCCAGCAAGCCGTCATGGGATTCTTCGATCGCAACGAGACCTGGTTGGTGGACGTGCTCGAACGTGGGCGCGACGATGGAACGCTTCGCTTCGACGGTGAGCCATCAGAGGTGGCACGGATCGTCGTCGGCGAACTCGAAGGAGCAATGCTGCTCGCCCGCCTCCGCGACGATCCCGAACTGTTCGAAACCGCCGTCCGGCGCCTCCTCGACGGATTCAATCCCACCGGCTCCACACCCGACCGGCAACGTCCAACCCGCCGTTGATCGAGACCGAGCCCAATCCGGACCCAGACGATCCGCTACGTCTGCGATGTCGACCCAACAGTTCCGATCTCGCCGACACGGCCGACATGCACGCCGCGGTGGACCGGTCGAGCACACCGTGGTCTCGGCCGACTCGTCGCTCGCTGTCCACGAGGCGTCCACGAACTGTCCACTACGGCGCGTCGCTCGACGCACTAATCGGACGACTCACCTGTCGCAGACCGCATGTTTCCGGACTGCTGACTACACCCCAGGCTGCAACGGTCGGCTGGTGTGAGCACTGTAATCATGAGGTGGCGAGTTCGATCCTCGCACCCGGATCCACTGAAAGCCCAGCTCAGAGGCTATTGAGAATCCGGACGCCTGGAGAAGCGCCGTCACAGGCCGAGTGGGGACTTCGTCAGGAGCTCGGGCGCGTTATCGGTCACCACGAGTTGCTGTTCGAGTTTGACGCCCTCGCCGCCGTCGCGACGGCCGACGAACGCCTCGACCGAGATCACGTTGCCCGACTCGATCACGCCGTCGAAGCCCGTGACGGGCCACTGCTCACGCGTGAAGATCGACGGGTACTCGTCACACAGGCCGACACCGTGCGCCATCACGGTGTAGCCGTTGAAGTCCTCGACGGGCGAGTACGTGAGTTGCTCGGTGATCTCGCGATACGTCGCACCCGGCACGAAGAGCGGGATGTTGGACTCGATCGTCGCCCGAGCCCGTTCGTACACATCCGTTTGAGCGGCCGTCGGTGCGCCGTCGCCGCATAACCAGGTGCGGCTCATGTCGATACACATCCCGTAGGCGCCGACCAGGTCGGTGTCGAACGCGAGCAACTCGCCATCAGCGATCACCTTCGAGCTCGCCTCCTGGTACCACGGGTTGGTTCGGTCTCCCGAGGCCATCAGCCGTGTTTCGACCCACTCGCCGAACCGACTCCAGTTACCGGCGTGCAGCATCGTCCAGAGTTCGATCTCCGTCATCCCGGGTGCGAGCGCGTCTCGCATCTCGCCGACGACCAGGTCGCACGAGTGCGCCGCCAGTCGCAGCGCGCCGATCTCGTCGCACGACTTCACGGCGCGGGCGTCGTCCATGATGGTCGATGCATCGACGAGGTCGACGCCACGCGATTCGAGCTCACGGATCTGATCGAGGCTCAGTGCGTCGATCGCGAGGCGTCGACCGCCCGACCGGGCCGAGCCGTCGATCAACTCGACGAGTTCGCCGGCCCATCGTGCGTTGATCTCGGGCGCGCGATCGCCCACATAGAACCGCATGGGTGAAAGTGCCGGCCGGATCTCGTCGATCACGTCGGAGTGCAGCGACAGGAACTCTCCGTGGGAAAATTCGAACAGCACGAGCGGGCCGTCCGTCGCGACGAAGGCGAACCTGACCGCGTTGTGCATCGTCCACACCGACATGTTCGTGGTGTCGGTCGCGTACCGGATGTTGAGTGGGTCGTACAGCAGCGCGCCGTCGCAGTCGTGGAGGGCGAGTTGCTGTCGGATGCGGTCCACGCGGTAACGCCGCATCGCCGTCAGGTCGGGCAGCGGCAGGCCGGCGCGCGACCATTCAGCGAGCGTGGCTTGCGATGGGCCGATCTGGTGCATGTTGCGTTCGGTGTGCTCGAGCAACCAAGCCGGAGGTGCGCCGCTCCGGATCTTCGCGACGGGACGATTCATGAAGGGAGTCTGTCAGTCCGTCCCTGGCTCGAACAGCACTCACAAAGCCGAGCGATCGTCGTGACGGGAACCGTCGTGATGCATGCTCCCATGA
>JBBKWQ010000328.1:0-4966 GCA_037969115.1 Ilumatobacteraceae bacterium | reverse complement strand
CTTGACGTCGGCGAAGTCGGTGTTGATGAGACCGGGCGTCGTGATGAGGTTCGTGATGCCCGACACGCCCTGCAACAGGACCTCGTCAGCCATCTTGAACGCGTTGAGCACACTCGTCTTGTCGTTGGCCACCGTGAGCAGTCGATCGTTCGGGATGACGATCAGCGTGTCGACCTTCTCCTTGAGCTTCTGAACACCAGTGTCGGCCTGAACGGAGCGGCGGCGGCCCTCGAAGCCGAACGGCCGCGTGACCACACCGATGCTCAGTGCACCCGCGTTGCGTGCGATCTCGGCGATGACGGGCGCTGCACCCGTGCCGGTGCCGCCGCCCTCGCCGGCGGTGATGAACACCATGTCGGCGCCCTTCACCATCTCGTCGATCTCTTCCTGGTGAGTGTCGGCCGCCGCGCGCCCCACTTCGGGGTCGCTGCCCGCGCCCAGCCCACGCGTGAGGTCACGCCCGATGTCGAGCTTCACGTCGGCGTCGCTCATCAGCAGAGCCTGCGCGTCGGTGTTGACGGCGATGAACTCGACACCCTTGAGTCCGGCGTCGATCATCCGGTTGACGGCGTTGACGCCGCCTCCCCCGACTCCGACGACCTTGATCACAGCGAGATAGTTCTGGGGCGCGCCGGACATCAGCGATACCTCCGAGGCATGGTGGTTATCCGAGTGGCTACTCGGGCGGGCAGACGGTTCATATTCAGCATGATGGATCACAGCACCTGGTGCGAGGCCATCCTCGCACGTCGATGCCACTGAGTGCGGTGATGCTAGCTGCCCGTCGCGGTGAGCGTGACTTCCGAGGTCGACACGTCGACCTCGCTGATTCCGCCTTCGGTGATTTTGGCCATCACGGTTTCCAACCGAACCAGCTTCGAGAACAGTTCCTTGGCCTCGCCGAAGCGAACCTCGGTCGCTGTGCCGGACTCGGATTCGAGATGCAGCTTCAAACTGTCGCCCGAAGCCGTGCTCTCGACGCTGACGGTCACTCGGCGCACAGTAGGCGTGAGGTTCTTCACCAGTTCGGCGGCTGCGGCATAGCCGATCGGGGCGTATTGGCCGGCTGCGAGATCGACCGGCTCCGGGGTGACGAGCAACATGTACGCAATGGGTCGTCCCGGGATCACGTCGAGAATTCGGCCTGCGCGGTCGATCACGCGGAAGCTCCCGTCCTGACCCTGATAGGTGGCGACCGCCTCACGTTCGCGGATCTCGATCGTGAGCCCGCGAGGGAAGTGCGTACGCACCTGGGCCTCGTCGACCCATGGGATCTGTTCGAGCTGCCGTTCGGCGGCGTCGGTATCGGCGAGCAACACCGGTGTTCCGACGAGGTCGTCGACAACCGCTGCGAGCGCGTCCTCGTCGGTGTACACGGCGCCCGAGATCGACAACTCGTTCTCCGACACCGAGAACAAGGGTGAGCCCAGCACGGCCAGGGCACCCACGGCGAGCAACAGCACGAGGCTGAGTCCGGCGATCAACCACAACTTGCGTCGACCCTCGGCACGGCTGACCGCGAGCCGCCGATCGCGCATTCTCGGCTCGATACCACGTCGGAGCTCGCGGCTCGAACCGGTTGCAACGGTGTCGAGACTGTCGTCGTCGTCGATGAACACGATCGAGTCGGATGAGTCGCCATCGAGTGATCCCTCGATGTACACCGCGTCGGGGAGGTCGTCGTCGGCGATGGAGATCACGGAATTCGACAGCTCCGGTGACTCGGATTCCTGCGGTGCGTCGTCGATCTGGACCTCGTCGTCGATCTGGACCTGGTCCTCGACCTCGTCGTCGATCTGGTCCTGGCCGTCGACCTCGTCGTCGATCTGCTCGCTCAGGTCGAAGGCGCCGGTGGCCTCGCCCTCGTCGACATCCGCGACTTCGTCGTCGACCGTGGCACCGAACGCACGGAGAAGTTCGTCGAGCGCGGCTTGATCGGGATCGACGTCACGCCGTGGCTCGGGCTCAGTCATGGTCGAACTCGGTCGTTCGATCGGCACCGTCGAATCCGACGAGACGCACCTCGCTCCGCATGACGAAGCCCGACGACTCGGCGACGCGCCGCCGCACCTCCTCGATCACGGCCAGCACGTCGGCTGCCGTCGCCGACTCGTCGGCCTGGACGAAGTTCGCGTGTTTCTCGGAAACCGCTGCCGAACCGATCCGGAACCCGCGTAGGCCCAGCCCGTCGATGAGTGCTCCTGCGGTGACCTCGCCCGGAACCGGGTTGACGAAGACCGAGCCGCAGTTCTGGCCGCCGGGCTGGTGGTCGCGCCGCCATCGCACGATCTCTCTGATCTGACGCTCGGACGCGTCGCGGTCGCCAGGCTCGAGCAGCAGTCGAGCCGAGAGCACGACTTGCTCATCGGTGAGCACTGAGCTCCGAAAGGCCAGGCCGAGGTCGGTCACGTCCCACCGCTCGACCCGCGGCCGAGTCGCAGCGAGGTCGAGGATCTCGACCGAACGGACGCAGGCAGCCATGTCAGAACCGTGGCCACCGGCATTCATCTTGACCGCTCCCCCGACCGATCCCGGCACGCCGACTGCCCACTCGAAACCGGTCACGCCTGCCGCCGCAGTTCGGCGCGCAAGGACCGGAAGTGCGACGCCACCGCCGGCAACGACGTCGATCTCCGCAGCTCCGTCGGTGTCGCCGATTTCGATGTCGTCCGCACAGGCAGCCACGGAGACCGCGATGCCACCGAAGCCGGCGTCGGCCACGAGCATGTTCGATCCTCGACCCATGAGCACCACGGGTAGCCCGGTCTCTTCGCGGGCGAGCGCGACCCGACGGAGATCGTCGACACTGCCGGCCGAGACGAACAACGCCGCACTCCCGCCGACTCGATATGTGGTCATGGGCGCCAGGGCAACATTGCGGACGGCGATGTCGCCGAGCACTCTCGCCGCGTGTTCGACCGCATCGGCGGTAGCGGACGTGGTGTGAGTCGCCGGCTTCACCGCTCGGCTCCACTGCGTGTCGCCATCACCTCATCCGGGAAGGACGCAATATCGCCACATCCCATCGAGATGCAGACATCACCCTCGCGTACCTGCGACGCCACGTAGGCAACGAGGTCGTCGCGTCGCGGGATCCACGCGACGCGGCTCTGAGGGTGGGCGTCGAGAACGGCGTTCACGAGCAACTTCCCGGTCACGCCCGGAATCGGGACCGTGCCGGACGGGTAGACGTCCGTCAGCACCACGAGATCGGCGTCGACGAATGCGCTGTGATACTGGTCCCACATCTCCGCGATCCGGTTGTAGCGGTTGGGTTGGAACACGGCGATGACGCGACGCCAACCGTCGCCGCTGTGTCTGGCGGCGGCAAGCACGGCGGCGATCTCGGTGGGAAGGTGTGCGTAGTCGTCGACGAATGTGATGCCGTTGCCGACTGCGCGAATGTCGAACCTTCGAGCAACTCCTCCGAATCGGGCGAGCGCCCGCGCGGCGACGTCCGCGTCGACGCCGACTTCCATGGCGAGAGCAAGTGCCCCGAGCGCATTGACCACGTTGTGGATACCTCGCATGGGGAGGAGGATGTCTGCCACGCGGTTCCCGCCTCGCTCCACGCCGAAGCGGAACGAACCCGCAACAGGGTGCAGGTCGACACCCCGTACGTCGACGTGTTGGCCGAGACCGTAGGTGATGGCGTCGTGGTCAGCTGCGAGCCGAACGAGAGCAGCGTCGTCACCGCACACCACCTTCGGGCCGCCGATCTGACCGAGGTATCGGTCGAAGGCGTCGGTGATTCCGCTCAGGCTGCCGTAGTGATCGAGATGGTCGATGTCGATGTTCGTGACGATCGTGCCGAACAGCGGCAGCTCGAGATGCGTGCCGTCGCTCTCGTCGGCTTCGACGACGAACCATTCACCTCCCGTCCATTGTGCGCCGGTACCCATGTCGGTGACATCGCCGCCGATCACGAAGTTGGGCGCCAGGCCGGCTTCGGCGAGGATCAACATGAGCATCGACGACGTCGTGGTCTTGCCGTGCGTACCGGCGACTGCCAACGACTTCGCCTGAGCGCACATGGATGCCAGCATCCCGGCGCGGGTCATGGTGGGAATGCCGAGTTTGCGTGCCTCGTCGAGTTCGTTCAGATCGGACATGATTGCCGTGGAGGACGTCACCGCATCGCAGCCGAGCACGTGCGAACGCCGGTGACCGATGTGCACGGTGACACCGGCAGCGCGGAGCCGGCCGAGCACCGGGCGCTCGCGGATGTCGGAGCCAGAGACGACGTGGCCCATCTGGGCGAGTGCGAGTGCGATCGCGCTCATTCCGGGGCCGCCGACGCCGACCACGTGAAGGCGCTTGGGCGAACCGAGGTCGAGGAGAGCAACAGGGAGATTCGACACGGCGCCCTCAGGCTAGAGCCACGGACTCCACGAGTTGGGCCAACGCACCAGATCGATGCACCTCGCCGAGTTCGAAGGCCCGCTCACCGAGAGCGCGTCGGGTCACGTGGTCGATCCGGAGCCGTTGGATCGTCGCCGGCAGCTCCCCCGCCCGCGTTTCGGACAGCAGTACGGCTGCTCCGTGTTCCGACAGCCAGGCGACGTTCTCGGTTTGATGGTCCTCCGCTGCTCCGGCCCACGGAACGAGGATCGCCGGCACGCCGGTCGCCGCCACTTCGTGTACCGTGCCCGCGCCCCCGCGGCCCACCAGCAGGTCGGCGGCCGCCAACAACAGTGGCATCCGTGGTTCGAAACCGACCCGTTGGTACAACAACCCGTCCGACCCGTCGAGCGCCGCGGTCGCGCTCTCGATGAAGCGGTTCCCGAGCACATGATGGATCGCGAGCTGATTGTCGTGGCGCGCTGCGTCGATCACCTCGACGACGGCGTCGTTGAGGATGCCCGAGCCCAACGATCCACCGATGACGGCGACCAGGAAACGATCCTGCGGGACGCCGAGCGCAGCTCTTGCGGTCGTGCGGTCGCGTGTTCGGTCGATGTCGAGG
>JBBKWQ010000327.1:0-5625 GCA_037969115.1 Ilumatobacteraceae bacterium | reverse complement strand
GGCGTGGGCCTGGTGCACACCGGGCCGGCCGGTGGCCACGGGCCGCTGCAACGGTGACTGTGCCAGTGGACGTGCCATGGCACGCATCGAGCCGTTCGTGCGCTGGGGAACGGTGCTCTGGAGGCGGTTCAACTGCCGACGGAAATCGGTGACCGAGGAGTTCGGGCGGTTTTCGACGCGGGACCGGAGCAGCGGCGGAGCAAGGACGGCTACCCAGGCAGCTGCGACCACAAGAAGGACCAATTGAGGCATGTTACGATTCTACGACAAACGTGACGAACAACGCAATCTCCACCGTGACGTCCGTCACATCACCGTGGACGCATCATCGATCACCCAGCGTGACAACGCCTCAAGTTTTCGTCAGGGCCGACCGTCGACGGTGGGGGCGCCGAGCGCGACACCGTCACCCGTGCCGGTGCCGCCATGCGCTTCATCGGCCGTTGCCGGGTCGGTCACATCGGTGTCCGACCGACGGTAGGTACCGGATCGGCCCCCCATCTTCTCCCACAACGTGAGCTCGCCGATCACCATGGCACGATCGGCCGACTTGCACATGTCGTAGATCGTGAGCGCGGCAACGGAACAGGCGTGGAGCGCCTCCATCTCGACGCCCGTCCGATCGATCGTGTCGACGAAGACCTCGACACCCACATGGTCGTCACCGATGTCGAAATTGATCGAGACACTGCCGATGAGCAGCGGGTGGCAGAGCGGAATCATGTCGGATGTGCGCTTCGCCGCTTGGATCCCCGCGACCCGGGCGACAGCCAGTACATCGCCCTTCTTCACCTCACGGTTGGCGATCGCGACCGTGGTCTCCGGCTCCATGAAAACCTTGCAGCGAGCGACCGCTCGACGGTGGGTGGGCTCTTTCGGAGTGACATCGACCATGCGGGCTCGGCCCAGCGGATCGAGGTGGGTGAAGGAGAGATCTTCGCTCATGACACTGCCGATCGTAGCCGTCGGCGGATCAGCCGCCGATTTGGCTCATCGATCGCTCGGGCCTGATGAAGTTGACCTGGTTGATCTGGTGCCCGGCCCACTTCGTACCGACGGCCCGCTCGATGCGAGCGGCGATCTGGTCGTCGCTCTCGCCCTGGCGGAGCGCCGCCCGAAGATCGAACTCGTCCGTGGCGAACAGACACGTCCTGAACTGGCCCTCGGCCGTGAGGCGAACCCGATCACAATCGCCACAGAACGGCTTGGTGACGGTGGGGATCACCCCGACCATGCCCGCTCCGTCGCGGTATCGCCAACGGTCGGCGGGCGCGGCACCCCTGGCCGGAACCGGGTCGAGCGGGAACTCCTGCTCGATGGCCGCCACCATCTCGTCCTGGCCGACGACCGTGTCGCTCGTCCAGTGGCCGGAGGCATCGAGCGGCATGAACTCGATGAAACGGACCTCGACGCCATGATCCCGGCCGAACCGGGCCAAGTCGACGATCTCGTCGTCATTCACACCACGCTCGACGACGGCATTGATCTTCACCGGGTCGAACCCGACGGCCTTCGCCGCGGCGATGCCGTCGAGCACGTTGTGGAATTGGTCGCGACGAGTCATCTGCTCGAACTTCACCCTGTCGAGCGTGTCGAGGCTGATGTTCACGCGACGCAATCCTGCGTCTCGCAGCGCCTGCGCATGGTGACGCAGTGTCGCCCCGTTCGTCGTCATCGCGACGTCGACACCGAGCGAGGCAAGTTTGCGCACCAGGACGGGCAGATGGGCGCGAACGGTGGGTTCACCACCGGTGAGCCGGACGCCCTGAACGCCGTAGCGATCGACGAAGATGCGCGCGAGCCGCTCGATCTCCTCGAACGTGAGGACCTCACTCCTCGGCAGCCACTGCATACCTTCCTCCGGCATGCAGTACGTGCACCTGAAGTTGCAGCGATCGGTCACGGAGATCCGGAGATCGTTGATCACCCTCCCGAACGGATCGATCAGATCCTGTGTGCCGGCCATGCCATCAGCCTACGAGCATCATCACTGCAACGTCCGACCCGGCGGGAATGCCCTCACCGTCGGGCACCACCACGATGGCGTCGGCCAGTGCGGTCGCCGCGAGTTGGTGACTCCCCTGCGCACCCACGGGTACCACGTGACAACGTCCGTCGTCGGCGAACACCGAGCTCACACGGACCAGATGCGCCTTGCCGTCGGGCCGCCTCGGCAACTCGACATCGGTCACGCCCACCACGGTGGGCCGGGACAGACGGCTGTGTCCCATCATCCGACGCAGCGCCGGCCGGGCCAACATCTCGAAACTCACCAACGAGCTCACGGGATTCCCCGGCAAGCCGAAGATCGGCGTGCCGTCGATGGTGCCGAATGCGAACGGCTTGGCGGGTTTGATCGCGATCTGCATCCAGGTCATGTCGGCGATGCGTCCGAGCACGGCTTTGACGACGTCGTAGTCGCCCATGCTGACTCCGCCGCTCGAGACGACCGCGTCGGCGTCGGCCGCCGCAGCTCGGAGCACTCGTTCGAGCTCGGCTTCGTCGTCGGCGACCACGCCGAGGTCGACCACGTCGCAGCCGGACTCCGCCAGCAGCGCGGCGAGCATCGACCTGTTGCTCTCACGGATCTGTCCGGGCGCGAGCGGCGCGCCGTCGTCGACGAGTTCGTCGCCCGTCGAGAGCACGGCAACGCGGGCTCGGGGATACACCACGACCTCCCGGGCATTCACGCTTGCGAGCACGCCGATCACGGCCGGACGTACGACCGTGCCGGCCGGGAACAAGAGATCGTCCGGCTCGATGTCGTCTCCTGCGAGGCGAATCGCCTGCCCCGGGACGACAGCGGCCGTGAGCACGACGTGATCGGCGTCGACCATCTCGCTCTGCTCGACCATGACCACGGCATCGGCGCCGGCCGGCATCGGGGCACCCGTCATGATGCGGATCGCCTCACCCTGCCGAAGCACGTGATCAGATGCCGAACCTGCCGCGATCTCGCCAACCACGACCAACTCGGCACGGCCGCCGGCAAGGTCGGCAGCAACGACGGCGTACCCGTCGACGGCGGTGTTCGCGAACGGTGGCACCAGTTCGGTCGCGACCACGTCGGCTGCGAGCACCAGTCCGGTTGCCTCGCGGAACCCGACCGTCACCGGCGGCAGCGGTGGGCACGAGCCGATCACCAGAGCTTGGGCATCCTCCAACGGCGTCACGCCTCGAACGGTACTGCGCATCGGGCAGACTGGCGCGATGGGTGACCACACGAACGATTCGATGGCAGACACGTCGTCGTTCTCGTCAGATGGAGCCACGTTCACCTGGGTCACATCATCGGGCCTGCCCACCGACACCCTCGAACTCGCATGGGAGAACGAGGCATGGACCGCGACCGCCACGTCGATCGAACATCGATCCACCGCAGTGATCCGCGTGTCGCCGTTGTGGCAGGTCCGCCAATTCCTCCTCTTCCGCGACCTCGACGAACCGGACCTGTGGCTCGGCACGGACGGACGGACTCGCTGGGGCGAGATGAACGGCGCCCACCGACCCGAACTCGACGGAGCGACCGCTGTCGTCGTGCCGAACGCTCCGCTCACGCACCTCGTGCCGATCCGTCATCTTCGTCTCCAGCCATCGACCAGTGCTGAGGTGCGGGTACTGCGATGCGACATCGAGACGTTGGGTGTCGTGCCCGAAACGATCACATACGAACGGTTCAGCGACACCGCCTGGAGCGTCGCCCACCCGGACCACGCACCGACTCACCTCCACTTCAGCCACGTCGGCCGCCGCGATTGGGTTGTGACATCGAACGACACTTCGACAGGCTGAGCAACGACGGCGTACCGTACCGGTCGTGTCTGCTCTGCCTCCTCCCGACAATGGCGGGCTCACGCCTCCACCCCCTCCGCCCGATCTGACCGCACCGCCCTATCGTCCGTCCGGCGCGTCGAACGCGCCCGCCATCGATGCCGCAGCGTGGGGATGGAGACCGCTTCGACGCGTCAAGGGTCTGACCACGGCAATCGTGGTCCTGCTCGCCGTGGTTGCCCTGACCGGCGTCATCGCAGTGGTGGCGACCGCGTCGATCACCGACGAGGCGCGAGCGTTCGTCGACGCAGACCAGGCTCTCGAATCCGCTCAGACGACGTCTGAACAGGACGCCGCTCGAGCGGTCTTCGATGCCGCCGAGGACGACTTCCTCGCCAGCTACGTCGCACCGGTCGCGATGCAACTCGTCGGCGGGGTCGCCTCACTCGCACTGCTGATTCTCGTCATGATCTGGATGTTCCGGATCGCAGCGAACCACCAGTCGCTCCACCGGGGCGGCACCTGGTCGAAGGGGTGGGCGATCGGCGGTTGGTTTCTTCCGCCCTTTCTCTTCGTCATTCCCTTCCTCATGTTGCGCGAGATGTGGAAGGCGTCGAACTCGGACGTCGCGCCGGGCCACGATCAGTGGCGGCGATCACCGGTCGATCCGCTCATCACGGTCTGGTTCGTGCTGTACTGCATCGTGACGCCGGTGTTGAGCATCTGGGGGTTTCTCGAGGGATTCGACAGCGCCGGCTTCGCCACGAACAACGTCGAAATCGCTCGAACCGCCCTTGAGATCGGCGCATTGTCGTGGATCAGCGCAATCGTGACGATCTTCGCCGCTTGGACGTTCGCCGTGGTTGCCCTGCGCCTGTCCAAGCGGCATGGTGCATTGATCGGCGAACGGTCCGGCCCGCGCCAGGGCCCGTGATGAGTCAAGCGAATCAACAGCGTCGAGCCGTGTTCCTCGTACGCCATGCGAAGGCAGGCGAACGGCGCGGCTGGCTCGACGACGATCTGAATCGCCCACTCAGCAAAGAGGGTTTGCGACAAGCCAACAAGCTCGGCAAGCGCCTCTCGTCTCACCCAGTGACAGTCCTGCTCTCGAGCGACTACGTCCGCTGCATCCAGACACTCGAGCCGCTGGGGGAGCTTGTCTCGATGCCGGTCGAGATCGATCTGCGCCTCAAGGAGGATGAACCGGTTGCTGGCCTGCTCGATCTCATCCACGACGTACCCGATGGGGCCGTGATGTGCAGCCACGGAGACCTCATCCCGGCTGCCGTCGAGTCGCTCGCCGCGTCGGGAATGAAGATCGACGCCGAACGCGACTGGCGCAAGGCCAGCGTGTGGGTGATCCGCCGGAACAAGTACGGCGACGCGATCGGTGCCGCCGTCTGGCCGCCACCAGGGAGAGATCGCAAGCTCGTTTCCTGACGACCGCCGCCGGTGCGCTCAGACGAACATCGACATCACCAGGGCGCCGAACTGCGTGCTCTCGACCGAGAAATCGGTTTGGCCGAGTGCGATCAACAGGACGAACAGCACCGCCGAGACGGCACCGAGGACGAGACCGGCGATCGCCATGCCGCGACCTCCCTGTCCGGGTCGTGACTTGATCTGATTCAGAGCCACAGCGCCGAAGACCAGTGCGAGCACAGCCGGAATGATCAGAAAACAGGCCGGAATCGACAGAATGCCGAGTACCAGCGCCGCAATGGCGAGACCGTTGGTGCCGGATCCCTGCTGCTGTGGGGGATAGCCGTAGCCGTACCCAGGCGGTGGGTTGGGCGGCATGCCACCGGGTGGTGGCGGCGCTCCAGGAGGCGTACCGCCGGGAGGGCCGGGAGG
>JBBKWQ010000326.1:0-2523 GCA_037969115.1 Ilumatobacteraceae bacterium | reverse complement strand
ATCGTGTCGGCACTCGGCCCGCAGTGTCGCCGTCGGGAGACCGGCCTCATCGGGTTTGGCAGGTCGTGTGGCCCGTGTGATCGTCTTGTGCGCTTTGCCGACCTCGGCCGAGGTCGGGTCGCGACCCTCTCGCTCCACGAAGCCAGCCGTCCAGTCAGCAATCGACGCCGACGATGTCGGCCTGACCGTTCGCGTCGACCTCTCCGAACTCGACGCCCAACGACGTACGCAGCCCCGCCCGCAAGAACGCCTGGTACTCGACACCCGCCGCTTTCGCGTTCCGATACAAACCCCGCGCATCGAGCGTCCGCCACTCACCATCCGACACGGTGCGCACCGAGTTCGCGATCAACACATGGTCATGGAGTTGCGGATCGAGCGCCCGACTCGTGCGATGCCGATACCGGATACCGAACACACCGTCGGTATCAACGACCGCCGCCCCAGCGTGGCCCGTTCGGGTGTACGCGATACGCGGCGACACCGACGCGACCGCCTGCTCGACCGCCGCAGTGTGCGCAGCCTCGACGGCGGCCGCAACATCGGGAGCACCGAGGGCGCTCAGCACGCTGACCGACTTCGGAGCCGAGAACGTCAGATCGAACGCCGTCACCGACCGCACCGTCACCATCGTCTTGCCAAGCTGTGTGCCATCCCGTGCGCACTTCGCTTCCAACAACAATCCGGCCTCAACCGCAGTCGCCAGACTGCCGGCGACAGCACCCACCAAATCGCTGCGGCCGATCCAACGACCCGGAGCATCGCCGTCACCTGCGTAGTAGTCCTCGACTCCAGCCACGACAGCGGACTGGTAGTAGCCGGCGTTCCCCGGGCCGACCTTGCCGACCGTCAGCACGACACGACCCGCGCACGATCACCCTGGTGCAAATGTCTGAAACCACTTCCACAAGCGGCGGCGCAACGACGACGCGCCCCGGCATGAACGCACCCCAGGGCGAGCGGGCCGGCAACACCCAGCCGCCGGCACCCGAGCGCGCAGCAGCAAGCAACCGGCGCAGGACGAGACACCACAAGAGCGCGACGCCAGCGCGGGGCAGCAGCGCAGCACACCAGAGCAGCGCGAATGCAAGCCGCTCCAGACAACGAGGGCAAGAATGGTGCCATTACCGACGTAAAGGCCGCGCGGAGCAAAGAACGGGACAAGAATTCTCGCCGGCGGATTGCTGCGGCTCTCGCCCGCCGCTGCGACCGCGTGAGCGGGGTGCTGCACCGAGACGGCCCGGCAGTCGCGCAGATTCGATGAGCCGGACCCGTTCTCGAGACCCGCACGACGCTTCGCAAGATCGTGCCCGCGCGCCCGATCGGGTCGTGTTCAATCCACGACCGTGCGTCGATGTCCCCTGCCGTGCACAACCCTGCCTTTACATCAGCATGACCACGACACCGACGACTCCGTCCGACATCACCCGAGCGACGATCTCAGAGCGGCCGCTCCTCATCACCGTGACCCAAGCTGGCGTGGCGCTCTCGTTGAGCCGGTCATCGATCTATCAACTGATCTGGTCCGAGCAGCTCGTCCCGATCCGGATCGGTCGGAGCGTCCGATTCTCGATGCAGCAGATCGAGCAGTTCGTCGCCAACCGGTCGACTCCCCAATGAGTCCGATCGGACCCGACATTTCGGACTGTGAGACTCGTGCGAAAACAGTACGTTTCTGGGACTGTTGCTGCATGCCGGCGAACGTCCGACAACCATCGGCGGGAATCAAGTCACAGTATCGTTGCAAGATCGCAAGTAAAGTGTGTCTGTGGTCGCAAACACCATCACGGCACGTGAGGCCGCCGAGCGGCTCGCCGTCAGCACGCAACGGCTCCGGCAGCTGATCTCAGCGGGCGACGTCCGCGCTGAGAAGCACGGTCACGTCTGGGCTGTCGATCCGACATCCGTCGATGACTACCGACGGCGTCGCCGCCCGACAGCCGGGCGCAGCCTCTCGCCCAGAATGGCGTGGGCGGCGCTCTTCAGCGACTTCGGAGCGGCCGTCTCCGATGAACTCGTGGACGTGTTCGGTCTACGACGAACCGAACAGTCACGGCTTGCGGACCTCCGCAAACGAGACGCCACGGACTGGCGATGGCTCGCACAACGCCGGGCGACAGCCGAAACATTCGATACCTTCGACGCCTTCCTCGACCGCATTGCGAGCCGAGACGACGCCGTACGGACCGGTGTGAGCGCGATCGCCGACTACAACGTCGACCTGGTTGTGCACGCCAGGCACCTCGACGTGTACCTGCCGGAGGAAGCGGTGGCTGAACTGAAGAACTCGATGCACCTTCAGGCCACCTCGACCGGCAACCTCACGCTTCGATCGATCTCTGATCTCGACGCCGGTGACTTCATCATGCGTCGGGACGTGATGCCTCGATCCGTCGTCGCCGTCGACCTCCTCGACGACTCAGACACCAGAACAGCTCGTGCCGGTTGCGATCTCATCGAGGCCATTCTCGATGGTCGCTGATCAACCGAGTGTCAGCCTGCTCCGAGGCGACACGCCCGAGT
>JBBKWQ010000325.1:0-5479 GCA_037969115.1 Ilumatobacteraceae bacterium | reverse complement strand
CGGGTCGCCGACCCCGAAGGCAACGAAATTGTGATCGTCAGTGGAGCCTGAACTCGCACTCGGCTGAGTACACTTTGGCGGTTTCTCGTCGACGATCGGGCTGAAACGGCCCGCCCCTGGTGCCGCACGCTGGGCAGACGCGCGGACATTGCCCGCCACTCCGTGCGGCGCGGTCACCGCCGTGTTGCGCCGAATTGCTGAGCGCACCGTACGTCAGGTCATCGCAGCGAACGCCGCCAGCGCCAGCATGAACGCTCCGCCGACGACGAGCGCGCTCTTAACCCGGCGCGACCCGAGGCCGTGCGCGAAGTTGCCGATCGATTCGACTTGACCCATCGGCGTGAGCACGCTCGACCGACTCTCGCCGTAGGCAACCGACTCACCTGTGAGCGAGTCGAGAGGTTCGTCATCCGAGTGTTCGGACTCCATGGCCGAATTTTAGCGGCTGGCTTGCCGGAGAATCGCGCACAGGCGCGTCTTCGGATCGGGGCGTCATCGGAAGGCGCTTTCCCGATCGACAACCGCGATCCGCAGGTGACTCGCTCCCGGCCGCGTGCACCGGACTGCGTCGCTATCGCTCGATGAACGTGGGCGCTGTGACGCCGCCGATCAGGCTCGACACCAGGATGCCGAGTGGCAACGTGCCCCAGTACGACAGCCCGAGATCGAGGTTTCCCAGGAACAGCATCAACAGCCATGTGGCAGGGAATGTCGACACCAGCAAGATGACGACCGAACCGATCAGAGCACGTATCACGTTGATTCCCCTCGATGTCCAGAATGCGACATTTAGAGTGTAAGCACCGCGTGTTCTACCCGACGCGGACGGTCGAAGTGGCCGGCGGGCACGCCCCGTCGATCGCGTCGAGCCCAGACGTCACGATCCTCGAGATCGAACCACCGCGTTGGTGACCGATGCGACGCCATGACAAGGTGGGCGCGTGACCCATGCTGTTGTTGTCGGAAGCGGCCCCAACGGGCTGGCCGGCGCCGTCGCTCTCGCCGAGGCAGGACTCACCGTGCGCGTGCTCGAAGCCGCCGACCGCATCGGCGGCGGTACACGATCGAGCGAACATCACGTGCCCGGCGTCATCCACGATGACTGCTCTGCGTTCCACCCGACCGGCGCAGCGTCTCCGTTCTTCCGTCAGCTCGGTCTCGACGAACACGGTTTGCGTTGGTCGTGGCCGGAGATCGAGTTGGCCCACCCGCTCGACGGCGGTCGTGCCGGCGTGCTGTGGCGCGACATCGACCGCACTGCCGAGCACATGGATGCCGACGGCGACAGCTGGCGAAACCTGATCGGCAAGATCGCCGCCCGTTTCGATGACCTCACCGATGACGTCTTCCGACCGATCCTCCATATTCCGAAGCATCCGCTCGTGCTCGCCCATTTCGGTCTCAACGCCCTCCTGCCTGCTTCGACGACCGTGCGGCGCTGGCAGACCGACGAGACCCGAGCACTCTTCGGAGGCATCGCGGCGCACGCGTTCAGTTCGCTGCGCGCACCGCTGTCGAGCTCGGTCGGGCTGATGCTCGGCGCCGCAGGACATGCGTACGGCTGGCCCGTCGCTCAGGGTGGGTCGCAGGCGATCACCGACGCACTCGCCCGCAAACTCACCGCGCTCGGAGGCGCGATCGAGACCAATGTCGAGTTCACCTCGCTTGACGATCTCAACGGCACGTCCGCCCCAGATGTCGTGCTGCTCAGCGTCTCGCCTCGAGCAGCCGACCGCTTGCTCGGCGAACGTTTACCCAGACGCGTCGCCCGTGCCTACCGCCGATATCAGTACGGGCCGGCGGCCTACAAGGTCGACTTCTCGATCGAGGGTGACGTTCCCTGGACGAACGAGCTCGTCCGCCGAGCGGGCACCGTCCACCTCGGAGGCACGTTCGAGGAAACGGTCGCAGCAGAAGGCCAGATCGTTCGGGGCACTATGCCCGCACGACCGTTCGTGCTCGTCGGCCAGCAGTACCTCGCCGACCCGACGCGCTCGGCCGACGGGATCAACCCGATCTGGACGTACGCGCACGTGCCGAACGGTCATGCCACCGACGTGGTCGAACCGGTCATCGATCGAATCGAAAGCTACGCACCGGGCTTTCGGAGTCGAATCCGACATGTCACGACTCGCAGCCCCGCCGAGTTCGAGTCGTACAACGCGAACTACATCGGTGGCGACATCGGCGTGGGTCGCAACGGCGGACGCCAGATCGCGATACGACCGAGGCTCGCGATCAATCCGTACGACACGGGTGTTCCCGGCGTGTTCCTCTGTTCGTCGGCCACACCACCCGGAGCCGGGGTCCATGGCATGTGCGGGTTCAACGCGGCGAACGCGGCATTGCGATACCTGTCGAGCCGCTGAGACAGCGGTGCACCACAGACTCAGAAAGTGGTACCGCAGAACGGCGCAGGGCGACTGGCGAAGAGCAGGTCGGCGGACTCGATGGCGCCTGTCGAGCGCTGCTTGACCCGCCCGGTGGCTTCCAGCATCCACCAAGCCGTGCCACCCAAGTAGGCAGCCGACAAGGCATCGATGCCCACGAGGAGTTCGGGTCGGTCGTGCGAGCGGAACGCGCCGAAACCGTCGATGCGCCAGGTTCCCGTGTTCGACGACATCAGCGGGTCGGTCACCTGGATCACCACTGAGCGGTCGACGGGGTTGTAGGTGCGCCCCGGGAGCGCAACGTCGATGTCGACGATGCGCAACCACTGCTCGTCAGCGCGGGACAGCTGCCGGTACGCGCGTGCGTCCTCGAGGCCGAATCGTGCGACATCGTCGACGGGGCGGCCGCTCGACCGCCACAAGGTCACCTGTTCGAGGCTGAGCAGGAACGACCAGAGCCCCAGTTCGACGCGAGCATCGTCGGCGAAGAGATCGTGGATCCTGCCCGCACCGGTCTCAACATCTTTCGAGCCTTCACCCCGACACACGTCGTACTGCACGTACCCGCTGGCAGACCCTGAGGTATCGCAATGGACCGCCACGAACGAACCTTCTTTGCCGGTAGCAGCGCTGTCGAGTGAGCGGTTCCACATCGTCGCATCGCGAGTCACGGCACCAGGCCGGCGCAGCCCGACGCGTTCGTAGAGCTCCGGTACCACCTTCAACACCTCGTCGGCCGACAGGATCTTCATCCGTCCGGCCACATCCGGCACCATGACCGGTCGAGCGGTGGCTGCGTCGACCTCGACACTGCAGCTGTCGCCGGCAATACCGAATCCGCATCTCACAGACGTCGCCGACTCCTTCACCCTCGTCTTCATCAACGCGTGGCCACGAGTCGTGCTGTCCGAGATCAATCGTTCGACGAGCGCCCGGCCGCCATCTCGGCAGCTGGTCGTGGGGAGCACGCCGAATCCCGTCACGGCACTCGTGGGAAGCAAGGCCCCGCCGGGAACCACCGTCTCGACCGGCGCTTCCGCGATGCTGCCCACACATCGGTCGCCGTCCCACGCCGACAGCGAGAACGAGTTCATTGCATCGTCGCGGTGCCGTTCCCAGCACTCGTCGGATGATGGAGATTCGAGCGACACAGTTGCCGCGACGCCGAGCGCCGTACGATGCTCCGCTTCGGTGCGGGTTTGTCGAATATCGAAGTTCACATCAGATCTTTTCGGTACTCAACTTCCAGAACCTGAGCATTTTCGTACTCGGTGAACATGGCGCTCTTGCCGGTCGGCTCCCAGTCGAGTTTCTCGTAGAACGCTCGCGCCCGTCCGTTCTCGGCGAGTACCCACAACACGGCACTCGCAAAACCCTCGGCGCTGAGGCGCTCCTCGATGTGCACGAAGAAGTCCGTCGCCAATCCCGTGCCCCACAGTCGCGGCTCGACGTAGAGCGCCCACACCTCGCCGAGCCCCGTGTAGCCGTGACCGCGATCACGCTCTGGCCCGTACGAACTGAAGCCAAGGACGCGTTCGTCGTCGGCGAGCGCGTTCACCGCCACCTGGACACGATGGCCGGGCGCGAACCGCCAGTCGTTCCAGAACAACCGGCGCGAGGAATCGAAGTCGTCGGCCCACAACACGGATTCCGGGAACACGTGCTCGTATCCCGATCGCCAAGCTGCGACCTGAACATCGGTGATGGCATCCGCGTCGAGTCTCGTCGCCGCGCGAAATTCGATCATCCGGGCATCACCCCACCATGTGTTGCATCGCGCACATCCAACCCCGCACGATTCCGTCTCAGCCCGCCGACGACTCGGAACACCGTGTCAGACGAACTCACCCAACTCGGCCGACGTCGGCATCCCGAGCAGGAATCCTTGCCCGGCGTCCACGCGGAGCTGCTGCGCGACACTGACCTGCTCGCTGCTCTCGATTCCTTCGGCGACCACGAACGAACCGGAGAGCGTGGCGAGGCGAACGATCTCGGTGACGATCGCTCGACAGTTCTCGTCGCGGCTGAGTGACGTGGTGACGTCGACCTGGAGCTTCACGAACTCCGGTTCGAGGTCACGGATGCGACGCAGGCACGATGCATCGGACCCGGCGACGTTGACGGCGATGCGAACCCCGCGCGCTCGGATTCGACTCAATTCCTGTCGAACGAGGCCATGGTCTTCGACGGGCAGATCGCCCGTGATCTCGAGCACCAACCGTTGGCTCGGGAACTCGGCGATCAGGTCGAGCCGCTTCCGATCAGTGAGGAAGTCGGGTGAGACGTTGACGCAGATCAGCGACGAGCCCGGCGTGTGATCGACTTCGTTCAGCGCCGACCGCAATGCTGCGATCTCGAGTTCGACACCCAGACCGACTTGCTCGGCGTCGACGAACCACTGCCGGGTGTCAGGCGCCGAAGGGAACGTGACGGCAGCCTCATGGGCGATCAGCTCACCAGTCTCGAGGTGGATGATCGGCTGCAGGGCAATCGTCGGTCCCGATTCGGCGAGCAGCGTGCTGATGCGACTCCGGATCGCCAACTGACGCGCCGCCTCGCTGCCGAGCTCGTTCTCCGCTGCGAACTCGGCCGCCGAGCTCGCGTCGGCCTCTTCGCCGGAGCCAACCGTCTGCGCTGTGGCTGCCACGGCGGTCTCGGCCTGTCCATCGTGACCAGTCGGGGTTCGCTTACCGGATCGCCGTCCGCCCTTTGGGTTGAAGTACTTCATTTCGATTGCAGGCCTCTCGGTCGGTCGTGTGTGTCCTCACTACCAAGTGAGTCGTACCCAATCTTCGGCGGGCAGAAACGGGTTCTGTAGCGAAAGATCCGTGTCGTGCAGTACGAGGAGGCTGCGTCGTACACGCTCGAAGACCGGCCAACTCCCATATTCACGCTGGACGCGACCTGCAGGACGCACCTCGGGAAGATTCTTCGAGAAAGATGTTTGAGCCGTCGACACATCGGGCAATCCCCCCTTCGTGAACGTCGAACTCCTCATCCTCGCAACGATGGCAGTCATCCTCGTGGCCTGCGCTGCAACTGGCGCTCACTCGGTGAGCCGCCGTACACTGTGGAGCGCTCCCATGGTG
>JBBKWQ010000324.1:0-28481 GCA_037969115.1 Ilumatobacteraceae bacterium | reverse complement strand
CTCGAAGACCTGCGTCCCTGGCTCACCGGGCAGCGGCCGCGGCTGCGTCGAGGCCGTCGAGGATGAGGTCGATGCCGAAGTCGAATTCACGGCCGAAGTCGTAGCCAGGTCGCAGGACGTGTTCGGTGGTGAACTCGACGAGGTTCGGGTACTCACCCTCGGGCATGAGGGCGGTCATCGTCTGGGCGAGATCGGCCATCTCGTCACCGGCGGTGGCCGGAAGGCTCGCCTCCTGCAGTGCGAACCCGTAGACGAAGGCATCGATCACGGCGTAGGCGTGGGCGGTCATCTCGATCGAGAAGCCGCCGGCGCTCAGGCACCCGAGCACGGCGTCGTGATGGCGCAACGTCGCCGGCCCTGGCGAGGTACGCGATTCCATCAGCGGAGCCGCCCAGGGATGCCGGGCCAACACGACGCGCGCCGACGCCGCTCGCTGCCGCATCGCCCGCTTCCAGTCGAGGTCAGTTGGTGGCAGGTCGATCTCGCCGAAGACCAGGTCGACCATGCCGTCGATGATCGCCTCCTTGTTGGGGACGTGGTGGTAGATCGTCATCGGCTTCACATCGAGCTCGACAGCCAACTTCCGGATCGTCAACGCATCGACCCCGATCACGTCGGCGAGCGCCACCGCGGCAGCGACCACTCGAACTCGATTGAGGGCCGGCCGCGTCGAGACGGCCGCCTCTGGTGCCTCGTTGACGGTGGTCGCTGACGTGTCAGTGGTTGGCGACATCAGGAAACTCTCCATTCACGATTGACAACCGTACTAAGTACGACTATCGTCCTGCAGCGGGATCGTACTAAGTACGGTCGACGGAAGCAAGGACCAACACGAGGAACAACACCATGACGAGCACAACGACCCACCCGACCAACCCGACCAACTCGACCACCTCCACCGACGACCAGCCGGCGACGATGCGGGCGATCGTGCAGCGCTCGTACGGGTCTGCCGACCAGCTCGAGTTGGAACTCGTCGACCGACCGGCGATCGCCACCGACGAGGTGTTGATCGAGGTGTACGCCGCAGGTGTCGATCGGGGTGTCTGGCACCTGATGACCGGCACCCCCTACCTGATCCGGATCGCCGGGTTCGGGCTGACGAAGCCGAAACAGCCGATCCAGGGCCTCGACGTCGCCGGTCGCGTGGTCGCAGTCGGATCGGACGTCACCCGCTTCTCCCCCGGCGACGACGTGTTCGGCATCGCCACCGGCTCGTTCGCCGAGTACGCCGCCGCCAAGCAGGACAAGCTCGCCCTCAAGCCGAGCACCGCCACGTTCGAGCAAGCCGCTGCGTCGGCCATCTCCGGCATCACCGCACTGCAGGCACTGACCGACGTCGGCAAGCTGCAGGCCGGCCAGGACGTGCTGGTGATCGGCGCTTCCGGCGGCGTCGGCACGTTCGCCGTACAGGTGGCCAAGGCACTTGGCGCCGAGGTCACCGGCGTTGCCAGCACGGCCAAGCTCGACCTCGTCCGTGCGCTCGGCGCCGATCACGTCGTCGACTACACGACCGAAGACCCCACCGACGGCGCCCGGCAGTACGACCTGATCATCGACGTCGGCGGCCGCACACCGGTCCGCCGGCTCCGCCGGGCCCTCACCAGCCGAGGAACCCTCGTGATCGTCGGCGGCGAGGACGGAGGCCGTTGGACCGGCGGTGTCGGCCGACAGCTTCGAGCGATGCTGCTCTCGCCGTTCACCAAACAGCGCCTCACGACGTTCATCAGCAAGGAAGCCCACTCGATCATCGAGCGGCTCGCCGAGTTCATCCAGACCGGTGACGTCGTCCCTGCCGTCGGCCAACGCTTCACCCTCGAGGACACCGCCGACGCAATCCGCCAGATGGAAGCAGGCGCGACACGCGGCAAGTCCGTCATCGTCGTCCGCACCGATGGAGACGTCCATGACTCCTGAATGCGACGGCGGATCGCGTCCAAGAAAATTGGCAAGTACCGCAGCACTGATCGCTGACGCGTCTTTCAGCTGCAGCGAGGGGCCAGGAGTGTCGCCCCGGCGCCAAGTCGGCCACCGACCTGCACGCCAACGCATATCCCGACCCCCTGACAGGCCTATCGGGACCGATATCGCGGGCGCTCCGGCACCACTCGCTCGACCCACTGACCAGTAGAGAGCGCCGCCGATGGCATCCTCTGGCCACGACTCGCGGAAGCAAAGCCGTCGCCGGGGCCGCGACCTCGAACCCCGCGATCGGCAGCCGGCCATCGGCTGACCGATTACCTCACCACGACGGGCCAGGAGCTGTGGCATGCTGCGGTCGAGTCGCCCGCGCAGCGGGCCGACCGCTGGGTTTGGTGAGAAAGGTAGGTCGTGGTGACCGAGTCGGAACATGGTGAGCGAGTCGTGGGCGCGACGCCGATCGGCCCGGTCTACCTTCGCGTGCCGCCCGAACCCTCCTTGTCGCAGGTGCTGCGCTAGCGGACCCAACACTCGAATGAAACGGGATGTGTTCACCTCCGAGGCGGATGAAGAGAGGCTCAGAGATGCTCTGTCTCGCTATTCGGTGTCGCACGACCAGCAACTCAGGGATGAGATCGCGGCCGAAACCGATTGGCTCGCCACACGTAGTGCGAGACGCTTCTCGGACCGTGGCGAGCCGTTCGACGACCTCCTCCAGGAGGCGCGGATCGGTCTGCTCAAGGCGATCCAGCGTTTCGATCCGGACCGCCACGTCCAGTTCGGGGCCTATGCGACGCCCACGATCATGGGCGAACTGCGTCGGCACTTCCGAGACCGCACGTGGGGTGTCCACGTTCCGCGCCGCGCCAAGGACCTGGCGGGTGCCGTGACAACGGCCCGCGAGGATTTGTCGCGTGGACTCGGCCGTTCGCCGCGGGCGTCGGAGATCGCCACACGAATGGACTTGCCGACCGACTGGGTGATCGAGGCGTTGGAAGCAAGCAACGCTTACCGGACCCGCACCATCGACACGGCTGATTCCGGTCGGGTGCCTTCTGTGGATGTGGCGTTCGATGACGTCCTCGACCGCGACGTGCTGTCCTCGCTGCTTAAGCGTCTGCCGTCGCGACAGCGAACGATTCTGGAGATGCGGTTTGTCGAAGACTTGTCACAGGCGCAGATCGCAGCGCGAATCGGAACCAGCCAGGCGCACGTCGGCCGGTTGATCGCCGCAAGCCTCGCCGAGCTGAATCGCCACGTAGTCGAAGGCCTCACCGACTCGTCCTGACCATGATGCCCGAGGTCAGGCGGTCCGTTCAGTTCACGTCGCTCGTTCGTCTTACGACACTGCTCCGCCTCGCCGTGGGCAACAGTGCAGCGGCGACGATCGCTCCCATCACGATGGCAGCCACCACGGCGAACTCACGCTCGATGGCAAGCGACCCACCACCGACCGAGGGTTGGAACACGGCAACAAGCGCCGCCACTCCACCAGCAATCCCGAGGAACAGGATCGCGCTGTGAGAGCGGGTGAGCCCAGCGATCAACAGCACGAGACCGAGCCCGAGCTCGATCAGCGCGAGCCATGCGGTCGCCGTGTAGCGGGCGACGGTGACGACCGGCTCGTCAAGGCTGCCGTCGAACCCGGCTCGTGCGGCAGTGATGCCACCGAGCAGCAAGAGCGCGATAGCAGCGACACTGGCCACGATCGCCGCCGGCTCGAAACTCGTCGTGCGTGAGGTGAGCACGGTCTCGCTCCCGACGGCCGCGTGGTCGACGACCGCAACCGGGGCGGATGTATCGGTTCCAGCTTCGCCGACGATGGTTGACGGGGTGGTCACCGTGCGCTCGCGCTCGTCAACGGCTGCGGTTCGGTCCGACTTGATCTTCATCTGCGTCATCTCTCCGTAACTGGTCGATCGAGTCAGCAGGGCTGACTCGACTACCTGTACCCAATGTCGAGAGATTCCAGACATCCAACTTCGCAGACATTCAACTTGCGACGCTCGCCGGGCGTCCGGGCGTTCCGGTGTCGGGTCAGAAGTCGACGTGTCCCGTGCGGTGACCTGCGCGCCTCACCAATAGTGAGCGCGCCCGCCGATCTGCCGCCCGGACCGGCCAACGACCATCAGCGCGAGTCCGACGATGAGCACGATGACACCAGCCGACCACAGCAGGGGAATGGAGAGCACGGCACCGAGCAGAAGCAGAAGAAGTCCAAGAATGATCATGATCGTCTATACCCAGGAATCGACTGCCCCAAACCCCGCACCAACCCTCAAAGCGGTGTTCTCTCGCTTCTTCACAGACATGCCGCGCGCGAAGTCGGTGACCACGACCGGCTGCATACCCGCCGGGCGTGCCTCGAGCAGGCATCGGTTGTCGGCACCGCTGCCATCCTCGTCGCCACTTTCGTCACCGAGATGCACCTCGACCCGAGTCAGGCGATCCTCGAAGCGTTCAAGAGCTGGGTGTCCGCGGCGGGTTGGGCCGAACGGGAACTTCAGAGCACACGTCGCCAGTCCCGGGCTATCGGGTCCAGGTTGCTCAGCAGGTCAAACGTCGAACAAGTGTGGCCGACCGCGCTCTCCCCCGATTCGTTCTGGATGCCCTACCCTGCCTTGGTATGTGTCGGATCCCGCTGGCACGAAAGAAAAGGAACCACGACATGGGAATGTTCGACCGAGCGCGAAAGACCGCCATCAACGTGACGAACCTGGATCGCGACAACACGAACACTCGGGCCGCGACTACCGGGAGTTCGGACAACTCCACTCGGGAGGGATCATGACTCGCTGGTCGAAAGCGAAACTGCTCGCCCTGCTCAGCTCGGCTGGCGGTGCGTTATTCCTCTGGAGACGCCCGGCGAAAACGACTGAGATCACCGTTCGACGTCGACCCGTCGACGAAGAACCCGCCGACAAATAGACAGCGAATCACACTCACTTCGGCCGAGACCCAGCGGCGGGCGAGAACGCGCAGGTCCACGCGAACAGTGTCGAGGCCCGTTCGAGTGGCGAGCGCTTCAGCGGGGAGGCCGTGCGAACACGATCGGTGTCACCCGCGTGGCGGTCGAACTCGTCTGTCTGGTCGAGGAGATCGATGGGAGACTGCCATGCGGGTTCGAACGTTGACACCGGTAACCGGAGAGTCGCACTGCGATCGAGGGGTCGCGAACACCCGAGCGCTGCCGGCGCTCGTCGGCCTGCCCGATATTACGGTCGCATGCGGACAGCAGCAAACCGTCGGAGCCGGCAATGAGTGGCCGGCGGACTGGCGGGAGGCCGCCGACCGGCTCGACGGCCTCGACTTTGCGCCGACCGATGCTGTCGTTGACGATGCCGACGCAGCCGAGCTTCTCGCCTCGATCGCCGCCGACCACGGTCCGGTGACGATCATCGCCCTCGGCCCGCTCACGAACCTCGCAGTCGCCATCGACCAGTGGCCCGATCCGCCGAAACACGTCGCCGAGATCGTGTCGATGGGTGGTGCCCTCGATGTCGAGGGCAACGCGACGAACGGCGTCGCGGAGTGGAACTACTTCATCGATCCGAGCGCCGTCGACATCGTGCTCCGATCGGGCATTCCGGTGACAATGGTGCCGCTCGACGCGACCAACTCAGTGCCGGTGACCAAGGCGTGGTTCGACGCGTTGACCGGAAATCGGGTCACCGCAGCGGCTGACGCCGTGCACGATCTGTTTGCGGCGTCGGACCGTACGAGTTCGGTTTCTACTTCTGGGACGAGCTCGCCGCCGCAGCCGCGTTCGATCCAACAGTGGTGACCTTCGAGAACGAACCGGTCGTCATCGACGTCGATGGCGTGGAACAAGGCCGAACCCGCATCGACACGAGCGGGGCGACGGTGAGAATCGCGGTTGCCGCCGACCGTGAGCGCTTCGAGCGCGAACTGCTGACGACCCTGAACGGCGGCGTGGGGCGTCCCGCGATTTCAGCTGCGTCGAACGACGCAACCCAGTATTTCCTGGCGGTGGAAGCGATCGTCGCCGAAATGAGCGACGCAACCGAGTCACTCTTCCAGGCGCCGCTCGAACAGGAACTGGAGGCGATCGAGAAGCGAGCCGAGACCGGCGCACTGACACCGGAGGACGCCGCCACGATTCGAGCGTTCTTCGCCGGGTTCTGGACCGGGGCGGACGAACACTTGCAGACATTCCGAGCCGCCCTTCGCGAGCTCGATCCGCCAGCATCGGTCCGCAGCGAACACGACGACTACGTCGCCGCGGTCAATGCGCTGATTGAGACCACCGACGTGCGCCTCGCCGAGATCGCAACTCGCGATCCGGCCGAGCAGCTGAGCAGCCTCTGGGAGCCCGACGACGAGGTCGAGGCGATGAACGCAGCATGTGAGGCGCTCGGTGCTGCGGCGTCCGACCTCGGGGTCGACGCCGAGACCTGCCCATAGACGCGCACAAGCGCTCCCACTCGACCCGCCTGGTGCGCGGGTGGGTGCGCTGCTACACCACCGGGCTCGACAAGCCAGCGGCCATGTTCGGTTCACCATCGAGAGCGTGCCCGTGAGGGCACTCGGATTCGGGCGATGTTGTGACGCACCTCGCTGCATTATGTTGTTCTCGTGATCAGGCACGTCGGGGCGGTGGTCGCCGTCATGGTCGTCATTGCTGTCGGCTGCGGTCCGGGGTCAGCCACGTCGGAGTCTCTCCGCGCCGGGCGCGGCGTCTATGGCGACCGGTGCTCGGCGTGTCACGGGAACCGCGGCCAGGGCGGGGTCGGGCCCTCACTGTCTGACGTTCTCGAGACGTGGCCGGACTGCGTGGATCAGCAGGCATGGATCGCGTTGGGAAGCGAGCGTTGGAAGACCGAATACGGGCCGACCTACGGCGCCAACGACGCACTCGTCACGAAGGTGATGCCGGAACACGCCAAGACGTTGACGCCGGACGAGATCGCGGCCGTTGCGGCGTTCGAACGGGTCGAGTACGGCGGCGGCGACCAGGCCACCGAGTTGGAGGCGTGCGGCGTCCCCGACGAGTGAGCGCCGCATCGGACGGAATTCGGTGTGGTCGATTCTGAACTACGCTCCGCAAAACACATCGTCGTAGCGGGGGTTTGGCCATGTCAGGATTCGCACCGAGCTCCGGGCTCGCCCAGGCCTCGCGCATCACGTTGACCGCGGCCGCAACGATCTTCATATACACGATCGTCATCGGGATTCTGAATGGCACGGACATCTGGGAGCCTGAACACGACGTGCTCATGAGCCACGTGCACAGCGGCACACTCGGCTGGATCACGCTCGGTGTCGCCGGCATCGCGTTCTTGATGTACTCCGAAGGTCGTGAAGTCGCCGCCGACGAGCGACGCACGGTCACCACCATGGCCTGGTCGTTGATCGGTGCGGTCGTGCTCTACGTGCTGGCGTTCCTGGCGGGCGACTCGATCTTCGACGACCGGATCCAGCGTCCGATCTTCGGGACCGTCCTGTTCGTCGTGGTCATCTGGATGCTCACGTGGTTCGTCAACAGCTACCGGGCTTACGAATCGTCGAGCGCGGCTCGGCTCGGGCTGCTTCTTGCCTGGATCTCGCTCCTGATCGGTGCGGTGTTCGGGATCCTCCTCGGTCTCTACACCGCGAACGGAGAGGTGCCCGGTCTCGATGACGAGACAGCGGGCCGCTTCGCCGACGCTCACCCGCCGGCGATGGTGATCGGCTACCTGCTCGTCGCGGGCTTCGCTGTCGTCGAGTGGCTGCTCCACGACGATGACGACGGTCGCGCCGGATCCGTTCAGATGTGGTTGCTGTTCGTCGCCGGGATCGTCATCAACATCGCCTTCGTCACCGGAACCGACGAGCAGCTCGCGGGTCCGGCCAACCTGCTGATGATCGGCGCGCTGTTGACGTTGCTCTGGCGCTCGCGATCGATGTTGACGCCCGACGGATGGCGAGGCGCCGGTGTCGGGTTGTTCCCGCGCTTCGCACTGCTGTTCCTGGTCGTCTACCTCGTCCTGCTCACCGTGCTCGTGTCGTGGATCATCCGCGACGTGATCGACTTCGAGGTCCTCACCGAGTCACAGGAAGGGCTGCTGCTGGCGTTCGATCACACCATGTTCATCGGGGTGATGACCAACATCATGTTCGGCGTCCTCGCTTTGAGGCTGACCTCGCCACGGGTGGCGCTCGCCAACAAGGTGCTGTGGGCTGGCGTCAACGTCGGGCTCGCCGGTTTCGCACTCGGCCTCCTCACGACGACATCGCTCCTCAAGCAGATCTTCGCCCCGATCATGGGCCTCTCGCTCCTGTTCGCGCTGGTCGTTTACCTCGCCGAGCTCCGCGCGACGACCGTCGCCGAACCCACTGCAACCGGAAGCTGATCCAGCCGCCGTTGAACGCACCCAACGGCGAGCGACTCGGGTCGCCAGTCGTCACCGATTCCGAGACCGGCCCGCCCATCGGTCGTCAAGGCCAGCGACGTCAATGAATACCTGGGCGAGCAACTTGTCGGTGCTGCGGGCGACCGTCTTCGTCAGTCGTGTCGCGATTGCCATGCCGTCCGGGTCGAGCGCGTCGGCCCCGGGTCGGTCGTGCGGTGTGGTGCGATACAGCGGCCCAGCACGGCGCGGGAAGAATCTTCATCGCGTGCCCGATGGACCAGGCTCGGTTGGGGTCGTACCAGAACACCTCGTCGACGCGTCGGTCGGCCTCCAACGCGGTTATTCGGGCAATCTCGTCTGCCGCCGTGCCCTGACCGATCTTCTGTTGGAACAGGCGGTAGCCCTGAGCTCGATGGTCGGCGGTTTCGGCCCCACATGTCGACGAGCGCGACGCCGTGCACCTTGCCGGCGAGGTCCCACAGTGCCATCTCGATCGCAGACTTGGCCGGGGGCTGGCCGCGCATCGCCTCGTCGATGCGGCACATCACATCGTTCACCCGTGTCGGGTCGGAGCCGAGAATGAGCGGACTGACGTGGTCGATGGCGGCCCGTGCGCCGGAGGCGAGCGTCGGGAGGTAGTACGACGGCGCGGTGCAGGTCTCGCCCCAGCCGACGATGCCGTTGTCGGTCTCGAGGCGGAGGATGGTGGTTTCGAGGTCGACGGCCAGGGAGTCGTCGCTGACGTAGCGGGTGTTGACCATGTTCCGATCGAGCGAGACGACGTACGTGGACAGCTTGATGATCTTCACGTTGAACCGTTCGGACCGGCCCGAGTGCGGGTGATGATGCGGATCGCCGAGTCGAGCTCTTCGCGTTCGCTGTAGCAGGCGTGCATGTGGCGATGGCCGCCTGGGGTCTCGTCGTAGGGACCGCGCGCGTGGAGTACTCGACGGTTGTCGATGATCGCCGTCTGCCTCGGTTCGAGGCGATGGTGGATCTGGCTGGCCGGGTCGCGCGTGCGCTCCGACCACGCCCGATACGCACGGTACATCGGCTCGACGAGCTCGAAGTCCGTGACCAGCGGCTCGCGGAGCCAGTGGGTATCGCGGATCTCGCTCGGACGGCCGGCGTGATCGAGACAGATCAGGGGGGCGTCGTGTGCGTAGGCGCTGTCGGGGCTGCGGTCGGCGGTGCGCCACGGGATGGTGCTGAGAAGGCGGTAGGCCTCGGGGTCGTCCGCCTCGAGTTGGTCGGCGATGTGGAAGCCGTCGACCCAGAAGCTGTCGCCGCCCGCCACAGTGTTGTCCAGGCAGTGGAAGCACATCACCCCGGGCATGTGCTCGCGGGTTGGGCCGTCGGTGTGGGGCGCGATGTCGACCCCCTTGTTGGAGATGTACTTGCCGTCGGGTTCGTAGAGGACGTCGAAGAACATGCCCCAGTTCATGTTGCGCACGATCAGGATCTGTTGGATCCGCCGCTGGAAGTCCGGCAAGGTTGTCGGGCCGTCGACGAGGATGACCAGGCCGAACGAGCGCACCGTGGTGAGGAACTGCAGTCTCGTGTCCGGATCGTGCTCGACATCGGACCAGTCGAAGATCGGCAGGTCGATCTGACTCGACGCGTCCCACAGTCGACGTGGTTCCGAATCGTTCTGGGGGGCCGGGTCGTAGCGATGGGCTCGGAGCCAGCCCTGGTGGTAGTGGGTGCTGCGGTTCACGTCCCAGATCACGATCAGAGCGCCCTGCGCGCTCACCGACACATCCAGCGGTCTCATGTCGGCCTGAAGGTCAGCGATGTCGATGAGCTTCTCGTGCGAGTGCGGGTCGATCGCCCCGGTGTCGGCGGCATTGTCGGCTAGCCAGATGTTGTGGAAACGAGCGGTGTCACCGTTGGTCCACCCGACCTCGACCCACCGGTCGTGGAGCGTTGCGTCGGCGATGGATGGGTCGGCCGAATACGTGACGAAGTCCGGAGTGGGCACTGCGGCGATCAGCCCGGTGCCGCTCACTGGTCGTAGCCGGGGCATTCACGGTCGAGCTTGCGGAGCAGGCCCGGCCATTCGGTGGCGCCGTCGTAGTTGTAGTGCGGCGACGCGTACATCTGTTGCTGGAAGCGGGTGACCTCGGCCTCGGAGATGAGGTGAAGTTGGTCGCCGGTTGACATCGCCCGGATCTGAACGTCGCAGGCTTGGCGCAGGAAGTACGCCCGGAAGAAGGCCTCGGCCGCCACGCGCCCGAACGAGTAGTGACCGTGGTTCCGACTGATGAGAAGATTGTGTGCCGCAGCCGACGAGGCAAAGCGCTCGCCGAAGGACTCGTCCTCCTCGAACTCGTACTCGAGGTAGCCGAGCATGTGGCCGAGGTACACCGCCGGCTGGTTGATCCACAGCAGACCGCACTCGATCGACCCGACGGCGGCGATCGGCTCGTCGTGCCCGTGGACGAAGAAGTTGATGTCGGGTCGTGCGCCGAAGATCCAACGACACAGGTTCACCGCGCCGTCGTTGGTCCACCGCTCGTCGTCGTGGACGGGTGTGCCGTCGGGGTGGATCGTGATGAAGCTCGAGGCGGTCGCCTCCTCCCAGTACATCCCATACGGATGGGTGACGTAGTGGTGGCCGGTGCCGGGCACGCGGGCGCCGATGGCACCGTTGACCAGATCGCTCATCCCGTAGCGGTCGACCGCCCGATACAGGGCTGCGAGTTCGACGCGGGTCTCCCACTCCTCAGCCGAGTAGATCGATCGATCGGGGGCGTCGAGCGCGCCTGCGGTCTTCGCAAGGTTGATCGCGGGCTTGATGGCGACGAGATCGGTCATTCGTGTCCGTCCTGCTTTGTGTTTCGTGTCATGAAACGTTTTGTACTATGGTCATTTTAATGAGCTTGGACGTCGAGCACAAGCCGTCGCCGTCCCGCGACACCGTGTCAGTGGTCGAGCGGGCCTTCTTCGTGCTGCAGGTCGTGGCAGCCGAACCCGAGTCGCTCGGCGTGCGCGAACTGGCCCGTCGAACCGACCTCCCCCCCGCCACGGTGCTTCGGCTCGTCCGAACACTCGAGGCGCTCGGAATGGTCGCGCGCCGAGCCGGCGGACTGGTCAGTCTCGGTCCGGGCGTCGCGACCTTGACGGCAGCCGGTCCGCGCGTGCCCACTGCCGAACGGTTGATGCCCCTGTTGGGCCGAATCGTCGACACGTTCGCCGAGGGCGCTACCGCAGGGATCGACGACGGTGACACAACACTCTTCGTCGCGCACGTTGCACCGGTTTCAGCAGTTCAGATCGCGGATGTAACCGGAGATCGTTGGCCGGCCCACACCACTGCATCCGGCATCGTTCTGATGAGTGGCTGGATCGACGACCGGCTCGACGCCTACCTCGACGGCGACCTCGATTGGTCAGCGCCGAACACGATGACCGATCCAGCGCTGCTCGGTAGTCGGATCGATCAGGTGCGAACGGACGGCTACGCCTGGAGCGTCGAAGAACTTGTTGCGGACGCAACCGGCCTGGCCGTACCCCTCCGCAACTCACAGGGCACGATCGTCGCAGCAGTGGGCCTGTACGCCCCGACCTACCGACTGCACCCCGAACTTGCACATCTGGCTGACCTCCCCCACCGTCTCATCGACCTCGTCGATCGCCTCACGCCCTCGCTGATCAGCGATTGACCAAGGGCGAGCACGTCAGACAGGGACATCCAAACCGGTTGGTTCCACGGAGGCGAGACTGTCCTCGACGCGCTCGTGTCAAGCATGAACCGGACTCGCACACCAGATCACTGACTCCACTCATCTGTCAGACCCCAGACACGGCGACGCTGCGGCGCCTGGTGGCGCCGCAGCGTGTTGATCGCCATGGGGGACGGGCACCGCTGTTGGTCACCGGGTGCAGTAGGGCTGCACGGCACCAATCGGGCTCGTGTGGGTCGCCCACAGCGAATCGCTGCCGGTAACTGTGTTGCCGGTGTACCAGAAGTAGTTGTACGCCAGCTTGTAGTAACCCTTCGTGGTCATGAGAGCCATCACGGACGAATTCGTCTGCGACCGGGTGACGAAGTCGTACCACACTGTCGGCGACGCCGTGTCGGTGGCGAGACCGATGATCGCGCTGTACGTCGACAGCTTCGCCCACGTCGTGCCGTTCCACTTATAGAGCACCGGCTGCGCGACCACCCACTGCTGATCGACGGAGGTCGTGCGGTTGACCGCCTTGATCGTAGGGGCGGAGGCCCGGACCTCGACGGTGCCGCAGCTGGCCCTTGCCGTCGAGTGGGGGCCCACCGTGCCGGTGGCTGCCTGGGCGTCGCCGGCGCCCACGGTCAGAGCGAGCGCTCCGACGACTGCAGCGGTGCCAAGGCTGCGGCGGATGGTGGTGATCGGGTTCATTGGTCTTCCTCCTGTGTTTGGTGGCGTCTTCGCCACGCCACCCATAAAAAACGAGATCGCCGCCGGCGTCTGTGCTGCAGCGCACGGTCCGTCCGTGTCGATGGAGACGAACGTCGAGCGCACCGACCGAGCGAAGCCGCACCCGGGCCCCGGGCTCGCGCTGCCGTTCCACTGCTCGACGTCGTAGCGGGCGCCAACCGTCTGAGCGCCGGTGGATCGACCGCCGACCGTCGTGGCCGGCACCCACTGAGTGTGCGCCGCGACACGGTGCCGGACTCCCGGAGGCCTCAGGATCGTCTTATCGCCGGCCACCCGTCGGCACGACTCAAGGAGGTTCCACGATGAACACCATCCCACCCGCCCGACGCAAGATCCTGAAGCCCATGCTGATTGCCGGAGCCGCGATCGCTTCGTTGATCGCACTCCCGACGTCGGTCGCCTCAGCCGAGCAGGAGGCGCCGACTTCGGCCACCGTTCCCGATGCGACCCCATGGTCGGATCTCGAGGCGATCGCCGCTCGCGACGGAACGGTTCCGGTGATCGTGACGCTCAGGGCGGGCGGGAAGCTGCGCCATGAGTTGACACCGGGTCAAGCCGACCGGCAGTCCAAGGAGATCAAGGCAGCGCGCGGCCAGATCGACAAGGAGATGCGCGGCAAGAAGCTGCGCAAGTTCAAGGCGATGGACGATCTGCCGATCATCGCCTTCCACGCCGACATGGTCGAGCTCGCAGTGCTCAAGGCCTCGCGCCAGGTGTCCGCCGTTGTGCTCGACGAGTCGCGGTCGCTGCCCGAGGTGCTCACCGATGACGGATCCACACCGGTCGCCGCCAGCGGCCCCGTGGGAGGTGACGTCGCATCGAACGGCTCTCCCGAAGCGGCCACATCGGACGGCTGGACGACGCAGCTCGCAAATTGGTGGGACTACTACCGGATCGGCGTCGACAAGGCTGTCGCGAACGGCTACACCGGTGCCGGGCAGTACATCGCCGTGATCGACACCGGTGTCGATCGGTTGCACCCCTGGCTCGCCGGCGACGTCGTGGCAGAGCGCTGCTACGCCACTGCGTACCCGGGATACGCAGCCGGGTGTCCCAACGGCACCGCCAGCCAGTCGGGCACAGGCGCTGCTGCTCCCTGCCCATGGAGCGCATGCGACCATGGCACCCATGTCGCCCACACCGCGGCCGGGATGTACGGCGTGGCATCCGGAGCCAAGGTGATCGCGATCCAGGTGTTCCACTACGAGCCCGCTCAAGGCACGTCGCTCGCCGGTCCGCGAGTCTACGACAGCGATCTGACTTGGGCTCTGAAGTACGTCTACGACCTGCGCGCGACCTACCGAATCGCAGCGGTCAACATGAGCATCGGCGGCGGCGGCTACACCGGTCACTGCGACGGCACGTTCGCAGCCACGACCGACGCCGGCAAGGTCGGTGGGTGGATCAACGCACTCACGGGCGTGGGCATCGGCGTCGTCGTCGCATCCGGCAACAACGACTATGTCAACGCAGTCAGCAAGCCGGCGTGCTTCGCGAACGCCGTGAGCGTCGGCAACACGACGCTCACGAGCACCGGAGCCGACGCCGTGTTCGGGTACGTGGCCAACGCCGGATCGAACTCGAACGCGACGCTCGATCTCCTGGCGCCCGGCACCGACATCTGCTCGGCCGTGCCGAACAACCGCTCCGATTGCACCAAGATCGGCACCTCGATGGCGGCACCGCACGTGGCCGGGGCATTTGCGCTCCTGCGGCAGTATCGGCCCGCCGCGAGCGTCGCACAGATGGTGACAGCGCTGCAGCGTTCCGGCACGCCGGTGACCGACAGTCGCAACGGGATCGTCCGTAGCCGGATCAACGTCTGGTCCGCCCTCGGCACGATCTACTCGGTGTGATTCGCGGGAACTGACACCACGTCGGTCGCGACCGACATCGAATCGCAGGCTGTCCGGCTCCGACCGGACAGCCTGCCTCGCGTCTCAGATCCGGTGAGCGACGCCCCACCTGGTCGATCCGGGAATGTTCCCTCGCCGAAGTCGGGAAGCAATCCGTGACGTCACGACCGGTTGCTTACCCGACCCCTCTGTCCTGCAACCGACCGCGCGAGATAAGCCACGTTGGGTGTTGACGCCGGTGTGTTCAAGTGTCAGCATTTTGGCGTTGGGACCCGCTCGATTTCGGTCGAGGTAAACGGCTCGACAGACTGCGGAGGGGGTGCCGGTTTGGACTACGGATTCGCCCCGGGCTCCTCCGCCCACCACGTCAACCTCCGCAGCATGCTCACCAGGCGGCCATCGACCACGTTGGTGAATCGGCGCGACGTCGTGACCATCCATGATCTCATTGATCGCCTCGACAATGACCCGGCGGTCACACCGCCGATCGGCGACATGGTGATCGGCACCCACGCCGCGAGCAAGGGCTTCATGACGATCAGGCTGTCGCGGGGCCAGGCGGGATTCAGCGACTTCGAGGGCGTCCATGATTCGATCGGCGCCGGTTCAGATTCCGTCGCGATCCCTGACGCACTCATCGGATTCGTGTCCGGCGGCGCCGTCACGCACAACTTCCACATCAAGGGCTGCAACGTCGGCCGAGATCGCACCGACACCAGTCGCAACCCTGCGGCGCCATTCCTCGTCAAGATCAAAGAGGCGTTGGGCGACCAGGTGAACGTCACAGCTCCGAAGCACTTCCACGGACTCGACCCTGCATCGGGCGTCGGCATGTTCGAGTACATGGCATACGAGTTCAAGCTCGGGGTCACGCCGACCGTGGGCGCACGCGGCAAGTTGCGCGGGTTCGCCGATCATGATGCCGCCCTCGCAGCGTTCCGCGCGGGCGGCTTCACCTATCTCGGCAACGTCGCCGTCGGCAACGACGATTGGGTTCCGCTGATCCCCGAAGACATCACCAAGACCAAGAACGAGAGCATCAAGGTGCCACTCGGCACGACGATCGGGACCCGCCAGACGATGAACGTTCGTCGCCAGTTCCGATTCGAAACCGACGACGTCGATTGGACGCTCACGTTCCCCACAGCAGCCGACATCCCGAGCGACCAGCCCGGGCGGCTGGCGCAGTTGCGCGCCGACATCCCCCGCGACGATCGGTTCAAACCAACGCACCCGTTCCCCCAGTACGAGCGCCTCGGCTTCACGTCGTTCACCGACTTCTTCGCGGGCTACCACTGGACGTTCGGAACATCGAAGCGAGACCTCGTGTGCAAGGGAGTGCGCTTCATCTACACAGTGTTGCTTCCCATCCTCGACCGGACCACAGGAAACGTCATCTTCAACTTCTATCCGGACGTGGGCTCCGCGATTCCGGCCGTCACCACGGGACTTCGCGAGAGCGACAACCAGTTCTTCGGAAGGGCCTGACGCCATGGCCGATCGCGACGCGTTGACCGTCCTCGCCGAGGAGCTGGGGCTCGCCCTCCAACCTCTCGTCGACGCCACGTCGTCCCCTGCTGGATTGCACGACTTCCTGCTCGATCTCGGCTGGGAGCTCAGCCCGATGCCGGCCGTGGTGGAGGCGCTCAGCGCACCTGCAGAACAGGTCTACAACCTCGTCAACGGCTCACAGACGGCCGCAGGAGTCGACATTGCCTCGCTGGTGAACGGGCTGCGCGCCGCATTCACCGCGATCTCCGACATCGCCGGCGGTGCCGGGCTGCCGGCCGGGTTCGGAGCCAAATTCCCGCGTGAGCTCGTCGACCACTTGTTGGTCGAGTACTTGATGAATCAGCAACCGCGCTGGGGTGAGCTGTTGATGACGCTCGGCATCCTCCGTCGTGAGACGGTCGCCGCGGCAGGAGGACGCCCGGCGTATCTCAAGCGGGTCGTCGCCTACGAAGCGCTCGGCCGCCTCGTCGAGGATCCGCTCGCTCTCTTCCGCGACGCCTACCACTGGGGGCAACCCGACTTCCGCGGCGCAGATCTGGCTCGAAATCTCGGCGCTCTGATGACGAGCTGGGGGCTCGACGCCGGCGACGACGTGGTCGACGCAGCGATGCTCGCCCAACTGAACGCCGGCGCGCTCGATCCTGCAAGTGCCTACGAGACCGTCGTCAAACTGGTGTTTTTCCGCAGCGAGTCGGCCGTCGCGATGGAGCTCGGGGTGGGGCTCTTCCTGCTCCCCGACACAACTACGGCCAAGGCTGGATTCGCGCTCTTGCCGTATGGCACAGCAGGTTTCGAGGAGACGGTGCCACTGGGCGACAACGTTGCCATCGAGGTCGGCGGGACTGCGTCACTGGCCGGCGGTCCTGGCGCCCTGGTCCGACCGGAGGGTGTGACTTTCCAGACGGGCTTCGGCTCGGGCGCGCTGGGTGCAGCGTCCGGAACACTCACCATCGCCCTGGTGATCGGCGAACCGGGCGAGCCCATGATCCTGATCGGCAGCCCCGACGCCAGCCGGTTCGAGCTGGGCGGCGCATCGGTCCTGGCCGGCACGCGCTTCCAATCGAACGGGAAGTTCGAGGTGTTCCTCGAGTTCGCGGTGGACGGCGCGAAGATCGTCATCAAGCCCGGCGACGACAGCGACAGCTTCCTTGCCCAGCTCCTGCCCGGTGACGGCATCACGATCGGGACCGACCTCACGGTCGGGTTCTCGACCACACAGGGCCTGTACTTCGGTGGCAGCGGCGGGCTCGAGATCGCCATCCCCGCTCACATCCAGCTCGGCCCGATCGAGATCCTCGGCGCGACCATGGCGGTGCGCTTCGCCGACGGCATACCGATCGACCTCGGGGCGTCCATCAAAGGCGACCTCGCCGTTCTGAAGGCGGTTGTCGAGAACGTCGGCATGACGGCGCACTTCACGTTCCCGGCCGACCAGAAGGGCAACCTCGGCCCGCTCGACCTGGCGATGAAGTTCAAGCCGCCGAACGGCGTGGGGCTGTCGATCGACGCAGGGGTCGTGAAGGGCGGCGGCTACCTCTACCTCAACTTCGACAAGGGCGAGTACGCCGGCGCCATCGAGCTGACCATCTCGAACTTCCTGTCGCTCAAGGCCATTGGGCTGATCAACACCAAGATGCCCGGCGGCCAGCCCGGCTTCTCGATGCTGATCATCATCACCGCAGAGTTCAACCCGGGTTTCCAGCTGGGTTTCGGCTTCACGTTGATCGGTGTCGGCGGTCTGCTCGGCCTCAACCGCGGCATGCTGCTCGAGCCTCTCGCCAGCGGTATCCGCACGGGCGCCATCAACAGCATCTTGTTCCCCACCAACGTGGTGGAGAACGCCCCGCGCATCATCAGCGACCTCCGCGCCATCTTCCCGCCACGAGAAGGAGTGTTCCTCATCGGCCCGATGGCCAAGATCGGCTGGGGCACGCCGACCCTGGTGTCGGTGTCACTCGGTGTGATCATCGAGATCCCCGGCAACATCGTGATCCTCGGACGGCTCGGCGCCAACCTGCCCACCGAGAACGAGGCCGTCGTGGTGTTGCAGGTGTCGTTCATGGGCGCGCTCGAATTCGACAAGCGCCGCATCTGGTTCTTCGCCTCTCTGTTCGGGTCCCGCATCCTCTTCATCACGCTCGACGGGGAGATGGGGCTGCTGATGGACTACAGCGACAACCCCAACTTCGTGCTCTCGGTCGGCGGCTTCCATCCGCGGTTCACCGCTCCCCCACTGCCCTTCCCCTCGCCGAACCGCCTGTCGCTGTCGTTGATCAACGAGAGCTTCGCCCGGGTGCGGGTGGAGACCTACTTCGCGATCACCTCGAACAGCGTCCAGACCGGCGCGCGAGCAGAAGCGTTCTTCGGGTTCAGCGCGCTCAGCGTCGAGGGCTACTTCAGCTTCGACGCCCTGCTTCGTTTCTCGCCCCTCTACCTCATCGTCGAGATCAGCACCGGGTTCTCGGTGAAGGTCTTCGGGATGGGCGTGTGGGGGGTCCACCTGCGCGGTTCGCTCGAGGGCCCGACTCCGTGGCACATCACCGGATCGGCGTCGATCGAGTTCCTGTTCTTCTCGATCTCCGTCGATGTCGACCAGACCTTCGGCGAGCGGAGGGCCGAGACGCTCCCGCCGCTGCCCGTGCTCCCGGCCCTCACGAAAGAGTTCGAGAAGCTCGATACATGGCGAGCGACCGCGCCGACTACGGGCCGCCTGCTCGTCAGCCTCCGCGCACTCGGCGATCCCTCCCTGCTGGTACTGCACCCAGTCGGCCGGCTGCAGATCAGCCAGCGCTTGATTCCGCTGGGGTTGCCGATCGACAAGGTGGGGAACCAGAAGCCGTCCGACGTCAAGAAGGTCTCGGTGTCGGTGGCCTCTGGTGGGCTGTCGGTGATCCAACCCGCGAAGGAGAACTTCGCCCGGGCCCAGTACCAAGAGATGGACGATGCGGCCAAGCTCTCGACGCCGGCGTTCGAGATGCTCGACGCTGGGGTGGAGCTCGGGGCGACCGGTACGTCATGGGCCACGGGCCCCGGCGCTGTGCGGACGGTCCGCTACGAGGAGATCGTCATCGATACCGGGCACGAGCGGCTGCCACAGCGATTCGTGCTGTTCTGGGCCAACCTGTTCTCGCACTTCCAGCGCGGTTCGGCGATCTGCCGGCACGAGCTCTCCCAGACCACGGAGCTCAGGCTCAAGCCCTTCGCCGAGAAGATCCTGGTACAGACGGACCACTTCGCCGTGGCCAACGTTGCCAACAACAGTTCCTTGGGTGCAACGGCTGTGTTCGGCAGCCACGCCGAAGCGGCGGCCCACTTGAACAGCATCGTCTCCGACAACCCGGCGCTCGCCGGAACTGTCCACGTCATCCCGACAGCGGAAGTGAACGTCGCCGCATGAGCACACCACCGACAGCCTCGTACTCCTTTCTCCCGTGGGCGCGCCAGGGACTCGGCACCCAGCTGCGCGAGGGCGACCAGGACACGTCCGTGCCGCAGCGCGCCTCCGTCAACGTCACGTTGCAGATCACCGGCGACCTCATCGCCGGTGGCACGACCACGGAGACCGTGCCGAGGTCGGTTGCCCTCTACGGTCCCGGCGACGTCATCGGCATCGAAGGAGCGAGCATCGTCCGCTCCGAGCCGCGGCACTGGATCACCAACTTCGAGACGAACTACATGCCGTACGTGGAGTTCTACGAGGAGGACTTCCCCTGGCGCTACACGCCGGCCAAGCCATCGGTCGACCAGCGCCGAATGCGCCCATGGCTCGCGCTCGTGGTGCTGACCGACGACGAGTTCCACGACCGTGGGACGCTGCCCGGTGGCCCGCTCCCCGTCATCGAGACGACGGCCGCAGTCGAGGGATTGTTCCCACCGTTCGATCAGCTGTGGGCCTGGGCGCACGTCCACGTGAACGGGGCCATGGCGGGCAACCGCAACGACCAGGCTGCAATGGCAAGCGATCTCGCAGCCACCGTGGCCGACGACCGCGACAGCGCCTACTCGCGCCTGCTGTGCCCGCGCATCCTCGAGGCCAACACTGCCTACCACGCGTTCGTGATCCCGTCGTTCGAAACCGGTCGCCTCGCCGGCCTCGGCAAGGATCCCGGCGGTGCCGCCTTCGCGACCCAAGGGGCGTGGGTCGCGAACCCGCCACGCGCCGACCCGAACCTGTTTCCCTTCTACCACCGCTGGTACTTCCGCACCGGGTCGGTTGGCGACTTCGAGTACCTCGTGCGGTTGCTCAAGCCGACGACGGTCGACCCACAAGTCGGCCGGCGTCCGATCGATGTCCTCGATCCCGGCGCCAACCTTCCGGCCATCCCCGAATTGGGCGGGATCCTGCGCCTGGGCGGAGCACTGCGTGCACCGACGTCGACGCTCGGCACCGATGACCTGGCCGACTACGAGAAGTTCGAGAACTGGGGCGGTCCGCCAGCGCACCCGGCGGGCTATCCGCATCCTTTCCAGACCGACCTCGCCAAGCTGGTCAACCTCGCCACCGACTACTCCGACCTGAGCGCCACCGACGCCAACACGAACACCGGCATCCCCGACGTCGAAGACGACGAAGATCCACTGATCGTTCCGCCGCTCTACGGCCGTTGGCACGCGCAAGCCAGCCGCCTCGACGACACTCTCGCCGATCCGGCCGAACATCGTTGGGTCGAGGAGCTCAACCTCGACCCGCGCCACCGCGTGGCCGCAGGAATCGGCACCGGTGTCGTGCAGCAGAACCAGGAGCCGTACATGGAGGCAGCCTGGCAACAGGTCGGCAAGGTTCTGGAGGGCAACGCCAAGATCCGCTTCGGCCAGATGGCGATGTTGACGTCGTTGATCTGGCACCGCCGCGAGCTGACAGTGATGCACGCGGAAGCACCCGAGCGCCTTCTCGCGCTGACCGCTCCGGTGCAGCGGCGGGTACTCGCCGATGGCATGACCGTGGCCCACAGCATGCAGCAGAGCACCGCGCCGCCGGCCCTGGTGAGCAAGGTGTTCCGTCAATCGCTGCGTCCGCGTGCCCGCATCGGCAGGCTCGTCGGATTCACCGCAACGGCATCCGCGACAACACTGATCGAACGGGTCAACAACGGCGAGGTGTCGGCCGCCCCGACAAAGGCGGTGGCACCCACGCTCCCCACGGGCCCCGAACTTGCCGACCAGCTCGGTAGCGGTACGTCGCTGTCGGACTCTGTACGCGACCTCCTGCGCCGCTTCGGCTGGTGGCGTTGGGCGGTGCTCGGTGTCGCACTCCTCATCGCATTCGTGCTCCTGCTCGTGAAGCCGGTGCTCGGCATCGTTGCCGGACTGATCCTCGTCGCCGCGGCCATCCTCCTCATATGGTGGCTCGGCCGCAAGCTGCGCGATGCCGACGCGCTCGACGCCCTCGACGCGGACACGCGCTCGCCCGATGCGGTCGATCGTCTCCCTGGAGGCTCCGACTTCGACATTGCCCCAACAGGCCGGGCGCCTACGGAACCGCACCGCGGTAGCGACAACGCAACGGCGAAGCGCTTCAAGGAGGCGCTGCGGAACACCTACAGCGTCGATGTCGCGGAGCGCGAGCTCCCACGTGTCGTCCGTCACGCGCTCGACCTCGGCGTGATCGGCGCGGCGACGGTTGCCGGGCTCGACCCGATCGCGACTGTCCCGAAACGCATCCTCGGATCGCTCGAGATTCCCGCTCGCATCGCGGTCGAACTGGTCGAAGACTTCGGCGAGGTGATGGTGTACCCGGAGATCGACACCCCGATGTACCAGCCGTTGAAGGACCGGTCGAGCGAGTATTTCCTCCCCAACATCCAACTGCTGCCGAACAACTCCGTCACGCTGCTCGAGACGAATCAGAAGTTCATCGAGTCGTACATGGTCGGGCTCAACCACGAGTTCTCCCGCGAACTGCTGTGGCGCGAGTACCCGACCGACCAGCGGGGAAGTTGTTTCCGACAGTTCTGGGATGTCAGCGGGTTCCTGGCCGAAGCGGCCACGGATCCACAAGTCCTGCGCGAGCGCCTCCGCGACATCCCCGAGTTACATCGATGGTCCACGTCGAAGGGCTTGGGGTCTTTCGACCACCGGGAAGCGCAAGGCGACAAGGAGGAGGAGCTGGTCCTCACTATTCGGGGCGAACTCCTCAAGAAGTACCCGACCGCCGTGATCTACGCCCACCGGGCCCAGTGGGAGACGAACCTCGATGGCACCCCCGACAAGAGCAAGCCGCGCAGGCTGATGGACGTCCCACCCGGCAACCCGCTACGCACCATCGTGAAGACCCCGCTCTACGAAGCGAAGGTCGACCCCGACATCTACTTCTTCGGCTTCGACCTGACGGCAGAGACGGCGAAGGGTGAGACCGTCACGAGCCCCGACGATCCGGGGTGGTTCTTCGTCATCAAGGAGCGTCCCGGCGAGCCGCGCTTCGGACTCGACATCGCGCAGGCTGCGCCGAACATCGAGATCAATACCTGGAACGACCTGTCATGGACCGACGTTGCAACGTTGCCGACGCCTGGGGCCGTCGGCTTCCTGAAGATCGGCGAGCGAGCCGTGTCACTCACCGACCCCGGTGCCGGTACTCCCGAGAAGCCCCAGTTCGACGACGATGCTGCGTATCACTGGCGCGCAGACACCCACGCCGCGGAGGTCGCGTACATCCTCTACCAGGTGCCTGTCCTCATGGCCGTGCACGCCGCCGAGATGCTGAAGAAGCTGCAGTGACCATGGACGCCTTCGAGGAACTGCAGGCCCAGATCTCCGCTCACCGCGACGAGCACGAAGCGCTCCGTACCGAGGCCCTGCTGGCTGCCGACGCGGCCCGCAGGGCCGAGCAACGGGTGGAGCACCAGGCGCGAATCGCTGACGAGGACGACCCCGACGCGCTCCGGCTACTGGAGACCGAGCGGGACGAGGCGATCAGGGGGGCGAACGCAGCCAAGGAGCGACTCTCCGAATTGCGGGGCGCCGGACTCGGGCTGAACGAGGCGTTTGCGGCATTCAGCGACCCGACCGAAGGGTTGGCGCGACTCACCGATCAGCATCCCATCCTGCTTTTCCCGCTCCGGCTCGAGACCCGGTTCAAACCGAGTGCCACCGGACAGCCGCAGCTGTGGGTGCGCGTCTATCCCGACACCTGCCTCGTCGACGGCTTCGAGGCGTCGCTCACCGAAACCGAGGTCAGCAGTGGCACCACGTTCTGGGCAGCTGTCTGGCGCGCCGGGGGCGACGAGCCCATGGAGCGGTCAGCATGGCGCGAGCTCGTCGCCTCGATCGGGTCGGGACGGGCCGGCTGGGTGGTGCGCCAACTCGTGCCCGCCAACCCGGTCGACAAACTGGAACGTCACGATGCCTCCGACGTGCTGCTCGTGGTCGTTGCCAACGCTCCACTACCCGATGAGGTAAAGGAGTTCTGGACGAGGGTGTGGCGCGCCGCCGGCGATCCGACGGAGACGCAAAACGCGCGGGCGTGGTTGGAAGGCAAGATCGGTGCCGTCCAGGCCGCCGACATCATCGAGCACCACCGACCGGTCAACATGGCCGACGAACCCTCGCCGCCACGAACACGGGTCACCACGCGCGTCGACACGGCGGTCGCGCAACTCGATTCGGTGGACGATCTCGACACCCGACGCACGTCGTGGTCATCAGCGCCGCGCGTCGATCTCTTGCCCGAGCGGTTCGTGCTCCTTGGCTACGAGGCCGGGTCGGCCGTGCCGATCGTGAAGCTCAGCAAGCCAGTGGCACCGACGTTGATCGCCGGGCCCGACCCGAACGCCGAGCCCGCGGACCAGCTCAAGCCCGTCGACGACACCCTCCAGATCCCCGACGACCTGGCATGGATGTTCGACTTCGAGCGGGCACTCGACGTCGGCATGGCCCTGCGCTTCGACCTCACACCCAGCCAGGCGAGTACAGGCTTTGAACGCGTGCTCGTTCTCGGCATCCGCCTCTCGGACGCGCCTGCGCAGGGGAAGGCCGGACTCGAGCGGCTGCTCGAACACCACCTCTACAGCCGCCGTGGCCTCGAGTTACTGCCGCAGGGAACGCCGACGAACGACACCGAGCAGGTCGGTTCGGGCTACACCTGGCGCGACGATCCCGACGAGAGCTTCGAGGCGTTCTTCAAGCAGCAGCCACAGTTCAGCCACCAGAGCGACCCGCTGTTACGGAGCGACGGCCAGTGGCTGGCCGAAGGTCTCGGCATCGCCGAGTCGCTGGCGAGCCGAATTCCCGGCGCGGGTCAGGCCGACCGCAGCGAAGGCCACGCGATGCAGATCGCTCTGTGGCCGGCGACGCTCGGCTACCTCATGGACACCCTCCTCGCGCCGGTGTTCTCCGACGCTGTCGTCGGCGACACCCGCTCCTTCTTCACACGGCACGTCACGGGGCGGGGCCCCCTTCCTGCCCTTCGAATCGGTGACCAGCCGTACGGCATCCAACCCGTCGCCGACTTCTCCCGCCTGGCCTGGTTCAGGGGCATACAAGATCGCGGTGGCACCACCTTCCCGGCACAGCTGTTCGGCGTCCTGCGAAAGGTCGAAGACGACTGGCGACCCCTCGTCGCCGATGTCAGCCGGATCGGCCAGGGCAGCGGTGACCCCCACCAGGTGCTGCTCGATGTTCTCGGCCTGCACCCGGCGTCCGCCGAGTTCTATCCCCTCGGTGCCGACAGCCTCGAGCACAAGGTCCACGAGATGTCCTTCCTGAACATCTCCCTCGCCCTCGGCCTCATGGGCCTGTTCCCCGCCCAGTTGCCGCTGGCGCTGCTTCGCTCGTTCGGCTACGCGGATGCCGAGGTTCCCGAGCTGCTCACCAAGATCTACCGCGCCCGCCAAACCCCACTCGACGGCCCGATCGTCGACGACCGCCCGTTGTCGGAGGCCGATCACATCCGCGCCTACGCGGCAGGGCGCAACTACATCGACTGGCTCGTCGACGCGGCCGAGCAAGGGATCGCTGCCTTGCAACAGGAGGACGGCTTCGACAACGGAACGACACCGACCGCGCTTCTCTACCTGATGCTTCGGCACGCGTTGCAGCTGAGCTTCCACGAAACTGCCCTCGGCCTGCAGGTGCGAGCCGGGATCATCGAGAACACGTCGATCGCTCGACACGAGCCCGCGTTCGTGCACGTGACGGAAGCGGCGGCCGAGAGCGAGAGTCGGTATGCCGCGCTGTTCAGCCCGGCGCAGGTCGTCACCGGTCACTCCCAACTCCTGCTCGGCGACTACATCGCGAAGAACGCACGCGTTCTGGAAGGGCCGCTTCCCGAGCACATGGCCGCCCTCGACCGCCTGAGCGGGCTGCCGACAGCACGGCTCGAACGGCTCCTCGCCGAGCACGTCGACACGGTGAGCTACCGATTCGACGCGTGGAAGACCGGCCTGTTGTCGTGGGGCCTCGAGCAGCTGCGCTCGACGGTCCGCGACCAGCCGACCACCGGTACGTCGGTCGGCCCACGCGACGGCGGGAGCGTGAACGGCGCCACCAAAATCGCCGACGGTCTCTACCTCGGGGCATACGGCTGGTTGGAGCATCTGCGACCGGAAGGCAAGAACCTCGTCCCGGCGGAGTTGCCCGCCGACGTCGCGGCCGAGATCAACAAGCACGACACTCGGCCGCTGATGCAGGACCCGACGAACCTCGGGCTCATCCACGCGCCGTCGATGGGACACGCGACCACCGCAGCCGTGCTGCGCAACGCGCACGTCGCCCACGAGGGACGGCTGTCGGTCAACCTGTCGTCACGCCGGGTGCGGAACGCGCTCGCAGTACTGGAAGGGATGCGCGGCGGCCAGTCACTCGGTGCGCTCCTCGGCTACCAGTTCGAGCGGCACGTCCACGACCACGGTCCGCTCAGCGTGCGCGATCTCATCTACCCCCTTCGACGGGCGTTCCCGCTCACGGCCAACCAGATCCAGAAGACCGCGACGGTCGATGGCGAGGCCAAGGAGTCGATCGCGGCGATGAACGTCGTGGACGGCCGCAAGCTCGCGGAGCACATCGACAAGAACAACGACGAGGTCTACCCGTTCGGCGTGTCGACGTTGCCCCGACGATCCGCGGCGGAGGAGGCCGCCATCACCGCAGCGGTGACGCACATCCGCGACGTGAACGATGCGGTGGCCGACGTCGTGCTCTCCGAAGGCGTGTACCAGGCCGTCACCGGCAACTTCGACCGCTCCGCCGGGACTCTCGACGCCTTCGCCAAGGGCAACTACCCGGTCGAGCCCGACGTCATCCGGACGCCACGCAGCGGCACCACACTCACGCTGAGGACCGCCATCCACCTGAGCCCGACCGGACCGGCGCCGGCGGTTCCACTGACCCCGCTCGCCATCGCGGAGCCCAACCTCAACCGCTGGCTCGAGACGAGGCTGCCACTGCCCGACGACGTGGGCTGCCAGGTCACGATCGTCAACCGAACGACCGGCTTCGAAGAAACGGTCGTGGTGACGCAGGGCCAGCTGGGCCTGACGCCGATCGATCTGCTGTACCGCCTCGAGACGCGCACCGACCAGGCGCTCGGCGACCTCGACGACCGAATTCTCGAGCACATCCACGCGACCCAGACCGTTCGCCACGACCGTTCGATCGTGATTCGCCACACCGATCGCATCCCCGGCAAGGTCACGTGGTTCGAGCTCGAGGCGCTGCTGCGGAGCCTGCGTCGGGTCGTTGTCGGCACCCGGCCGCTGCGACCGTCCGACCTCGTCCGGCAGGGCGACGCGACCCAGACGGCCGAAGGCACGAGCACTCTGCCGCGAGCGCGGCTTCAGGACGCCAAGACGAGCTTGGAGAGTGTCCACCAGCCCGCGCTCGCAGCCCTCACGACCACCATTGGCAACGCGGCCGTCAACATCGACGACGCCGTGACGGCATTCGTGCAAACCGTCAGTGCTCTCGCCGCCTACCGGATCCCGCAGGCCGGCACCGGCTTCGCCTACGAATGGCGCGCTCGCACCTATTCGGCCCTCGTCGATCGCGTGGCCGCGCTCGTTGCGAAGTGGGATGAGCACCTCATTCGCTATGAACAGCTGCTCCTCGAGCAGCGTGTCCCTGGAACCGCCTCCGACGAGCGTCGCCAGCTGTTGCGAACGGCCGAGGTGCTGATCTCCACCGCCGTGACGTCGCTGAGCGATGCGCCGAGCCCTGACGATCACCAGGCGGCGTTGGTGCCGAAGAAAGCGGCCTTCGTCGCCAAGCAAATCGCCGTGGAGCAGACGGCCGACGTCGCCCGCGCCACGCTCACCCAACTGATGGTCGACGTCGAGGCCTTGTTGCCGCTCGACTCGTTCGACCCCGATCCGTTCGACCTCATCGCCGAACGCGACGAGATCGACCGGTTCAGGGCCGAGCTCACCCGCAGAACGGCCGACCTGAGCGCGGACGTCATGTCCCGCGTCACCGCCGCCGGCGATGCCCTGATCGCGCACGACGCTGCGCCGGAGGCCAGACGCTCGCAGATTCTCCAGGATGGTGCCAAAGCCGTATTCGGCGAAGACTTCCTACTCGTGCCGAGCATCACGCTGCCGGCCGCCGCTCGCAGCGAGCTGGCCAACGCCGTCGCCCACAGCCGTTCGGGCGCGTTGCTCGAATACCTCACCGATCCCATCAGCTCCGGCGGCCGAGGCCGCGACTTCCCGGTCGACGACTGGATGCATGGCGTCGCCAGGGTGCGTGAGAAGCAGCACCACTGGGAGAACATCGTGCTGCTGTGCAGCGCCCTTCCCGACGCCGAGGAGCCGATCCTCACGCCGGTCCAGTTGCCGTTCTCACCGGATGGCCGCTGGCTCGCCCTCGAATTTCCGCCTGAGCCCGATCCGGGCGATCCGACGGGCAAGAGTCAACTCGACAGCGACCGCTTGCTGTACACCGCCGACTTCGGAACCGGGGCGTTCGACCCGACCCAGCCCATCTGCGGCCTACTCGTCGACGAGTGGACCGAGGTGATCCCGAAACGACACGAGACCACTGGGTTGACCTTCCATCACGATCGCCCGAACGCAGAACCCCCGCAAGCCTGGTTGCTCGCCCTGCCTGCGGTGTTCGACGGACAATGGTCGTGGAGCGATCTCGTCGGGTCCGTGAACGATGCGCTCGACTCGGCGAAGATGCGGGCTCTCGAGCCGACCGACATCGACGGCACCGCATACAGCGCGTTCCTGCCTGCCACCCATTCGGCGTGGACCTATCCGGAGATATCGATCTCCAACAACCTCCTCCGCAACGTGCGGATCTACTCGAAACTGGTGCTGAGTTAGCCATGCCTGACATCAACGTCGTCGCGTCACTCGACCGGGCGCTCGTCCACCGGCTCCACCCGACCATCACGCGTTGGAACCGCCTGGAAGGCCGTCCGCGCACCCACCACTTCGACCGGGCGTTGCGCGCGGAGGTGCGCGACGCGATGTGGATGCTCT
>JBBKWQ010000323.1:0-2509 GCA_037969115.1 Ilumatobacteraceae bacterium | reverse complement strand
CCTGCTTCCTCGTCGGCGACGCCGAAGTAGATCAGGTCACCCTTGGGCGTGAAACCGGAATCGGCGAGGGCCCGGAACGCGACCGCCATCGACGAGGTGAGGTTGAGCATGTCGATTGCACCGCGACCCCAGACCTCGTCCAAGCCCTCGATGGTACGGATCACCTCGCCGCCGAACGGATCGTTGCTCCATCCGCTCTCGTTCACGGGGACCACGTCGGTGTGTCCCATCAGGCACAGCGAGGGTGCATCGGGATCGGAGCCGGAGATGCGAGCAATTATCGAGTCGCGACCCTCGCGGGGTGTGAACGTCTCGATGTCGACGCCGGGGCCGTCGAGATAGGCGACCAGAGTTTCGGAGTTTCGGGTCTCGCCTCCGGTGTCGCCGGTGCCGTCGTTGACGCACTCGTTGCGGATCAGCGTCTGCAGGAGCTCGGTCGTCGGGCCTTCGAACTCCTCGGCGGTGGTCATGTCCGCACCATAACGAACCCGCCCCAGCGGACGGCTGCGCGCCGACAACGAGAATCAGCGGGTGCGTCTCATCCGAGTGGGTCGGGTCGACCGATGCCGATCGACACGGCCTGCCAGACCTGGTCGACCTGTGTCGGGAGCAGCGGGCCCGGGGGGAGCGCGACGAGCCATTCGTTCAGACGCTGTCCTTCGACGGCGATCAATCCGGGGACCTGTTCGAATCCGGCGGGCCAGTCCGGCTGAGGGGTGCCCCAGTAGACGCGTATGAGCGTCTTGCAACTGGCGCCGACGCGTGCTGCGAGGTCATCGACGTCGCCGCGTCCAATTGCTGCGTTGGCGATCAGCTGGGCCTCGGCAACCGGGTCGTCTGGAGACGGGCGAGCCGATGTCATCGTCTCGACCGCGAGCACGCCGATGGGTCCCACGATGACATGATCGATCGGACCGAGGTGTTTCTCTCCGACCTCGTAGACCACTCTCCACGGAGGCGATGGCAGGACCCGGAGCCGCTCGGCAGTGAGGCGGGCGCCAGGAATCGGGCGGTCGTCGGTGTCGACTGCGAGGTCCTTCATCTTGTTGCGGTACCAGACGTAGAAACCGACGAGAGCCGCGAGCGTCAGCACGAACGGGATCAGGACGGTGGGTTGCAGCACGCCTCCATTCCACCACTTGTGTGAACACGGTTGGCGGACCGTCGCGGACGGCGAGTGTCGGATGGTGCGGTTCAGCCGAGTCGGCGGAGTGGGCCATCCTCGTGCGGGCGATCCAGAAGCGTGATCGTTGCGTCGGTGACGAGCGCACCGTCCGCAGACACGACCACGGGATTCAGATCGAGTTCATCGATGTCGTGCTGCTCGGCTCCGAGCTGAGCCGCCTGCACGATGACGTCGACGAGAGGCGACGAATCAATGCCAGCGCCGTGCAACGCCTCGCCGACCTTCGTCTCGGTGAGCATCGCGAGAGCACTCGCCGGTGAGAGCGGGGCAAGGCGACTGGACCGGTCGCCGATGAGATCGGCGTCGATGCCGCCGTAGCCCACGTTCACGATCACACCCAGACGCGCATCGTGTTTGCATTGCACGCGGACGTCGACTCCTGGCGCCACCATCCGTTGCACGACCACGACGTCGGCATCGGCCCCCAGCGAGGCGCGCATTGTGGCGACGGCGTCGGCGACGTCATCGAAGTCGGCGAGATCGAGCGCCACGCCCGCCTCCGCGGATCGGCCGTGGCTGCGCCGCACGGCCTTTACAGCCACGGGGTAGCCGAGCCGGTCGGCTGTGTCGGCTGCGTCGGCGTGGGAGGAAGACGCTGTCGGCGGCATATGGATGCCGTACGCCGCGAGCAGTTCCGCTGCGTCATCGACGTCGACCGTCACGGTTTTCGGCTCGCTCTCCGGTCGCGGTTGTGCCTCGTGCGCCGCGGCGCGGTCGGAGAGGATCGACGCGATGATGCCAGCCGCACGACGGGGGTCGACCGGCCGGGACTCGATGGGGCTGACGGCTGCTTCGGTGGCGAGCCAGCGACCATACGCCAACGACTTCGACAGTGCGTCGGCGGCCTGTTCAGGGAACGCGAAGCCCGGAACGGATGACCCGGGAGAGACCGGGCCGTCGGTCGAGCCGATCAGAACCGCAACCACCGGTTTGGTGCCGCCGGAAGCTGCGGCATCGACCGATGCCCCCATCACGCCGGCATGCGACGGGAGCGGTGGGGCGAAGATCACCATCACCCCGTCGACATCGGGTCGCGCGAGCGTGTCGCCGATGGCTCGGCGATAGTCGGCGTCGTTGGCTCGCCAGTCGAGACGGTTGTCGGCGACCGAAGCGTCAAGACCGACCCGGTTGAGAGCGGCCACGGCCAGCGTTCCTGGGCTCGCCGAATTCGTGACGACGGCGATTCGTGGCCCGGCCAAGACGGGTTGGGCGTCGAGTACTCGGCACGTATCGAGGAGCGCTTGCACCGTGGGGACCTCGATGAGCCCGGCCTGTTGATACAGCGCGGCGCCGAGGACCCCGTCGGCGCCGCGCTGTATCAAC
>JBBKWQ010000322.1:0-2763 GCA_037969115.1 Ilumatobacteraceae bacterium | reverse complement strand
GCGCCTCGGCGGTGGTGCCGTTCAGCAGGTAAGCGCCGGCCGCCCCTTCGGCCACGCCGATCGGTGCGCCGTCGGCGCCGGTGTCGAGTCGTGCCAGTGCCCGGCCCGAGAACCCATCGACGAGCACGACCCGACCGGTTCCCTGGTGGACGAACCACCTGGTGGCGCGAGAAGCGGTGGCGTCGACGGCTGGCAAGCCGTCGGACCGCACGACGATGACGATCGCGGTGCTGACCAGTACGAACGCGGCGATGGCGGCGACCGCCATACGCCACGACACCGTTCGAATGCCCGCCATCAGATCAAAGGATATCGCTCAGAGCGGGCGACTGACCGCGCAGGGCAATAGTCTGCACGTATGGACCTCATCGTGCGCACGCCACACGGCGATGCCGAGGTGACGCTCGCCGAGTATCGGCGAGACACCACGATCGGGGATCTGGTCGGAATGGTCACCGGCCAGGCGGTGCCGCCACTCGCCACCATCGACGGGCGGCCGATGAGTACCGAGACGCTGCTGGCAGATGCCGAACTCCTCGTAGGGTCGATCGTGTCGACCGGCTCGGAGTCCATCGAGTCGTCTTCCGGGCCGGCGGTGAACCTCGTGCAGGTCACGGGATACGGCGCGGGTTCGATCCGTCGTCTCACGCCGGGCCGGTTCCATGTCGGTCCAGGGCGCCGAGTCACTGCCGACGAGCTCAACGAAGCCCCGGTCGCCACCGCCGCATTCGAGTTGCACGTCGACGACCGGCTCCTCGTGAAGGTGCTCCCCGCTGAGGCGAATGCGCCCGAACTCGCCGGCGACCTGGTCAGGGCGTCGACGCCCTGGACCGGCGGGCTGCTCCAGGCGGGCGGCCGAGTCTTCGCGATCGAGTCGCCTGCGCAAGACGCGCCGCGTCGTTCGTTGCCACGCCCCGACCCCTCGGGAACGGTTCCGTTCAACAGGCCGCCACGACACCACCGGGCCCCCGATCGAAGCTCGGTGGTCGACGCAGCACGCGACGCCGCCGGCCCTCGCGATGCGCTGTGGCATCGCCGGTTGACCGACCCCGATGCGCTCACGTTGCAGTTCGGGCTCGACAGTACGGCGACCGAGTCCATGTCACTGAACCTGGCCGGCGAACTCGGTGCGGTCGTGGCCGGATCGGCACGGTTCCGGTACGCGCTCACACGCACACTGCTGCTGGAACTGACAACGATGCACGGACCTGCCGACGTCGACGTCGTCGTCGCGACTCGGCCCGAGTTGTTGGCGAACTGGGACTGGGCGAAGTGGTTCCCCCACACACGGCTGCACTCGACGCCGTCGTTGTTGAGCACCGACGCCGATTACGACCGATGGCTCGCCGAACACGCCCACCGGATGAGCGGCCTCATCGAGTCACACCTGACGCTGGTCGTGGTGGATGCCCCGGAGTTGTGGCTCCGGCGCGAGTCGCCGATGCGGGCAACACTGCTCGCGCCGCCGCCCGATCTTCGGCTGCTCGCGCTGTGTGCATCGAGCCAGATGGCCCCGGCGGCATGCAGCTCGATCATCGAGGAGACGGGACCCGGCCGGGCGCGGTTCGAGTCGATCGCGGCCGGCGTCGAACGTCACGACATCCTTCCGGCACTCACCGAGACCAACACCGCGACCGAGGTGGCACGGCACCTCGCTCCCCTCGATGACAACGCCCGGCCGGCATCGGGCCACAGCGGACCCGACCCGTTGGGCGATGGTCTCATCGTTCGCCACGCCGTTTTCGGGAGGCCGCTCAGCCCACTCGAACGACGCCTCGACCGCACCAGCGATCGAGTGAACTGATGGGTCGTCGCTGACGTGAACGCGACCCGACGTGGCGACGGCGTGGGCCTCGAGCTGACGAGTTCGGTCGTCAGAGGCATCGTGCTCTCGCACGACCAGCCGGGTCGCATTCGCGCTGCGGCCGAGGTACCGATCACCAACTGGGACGACGACCGGCTGGTCGTCGACGCGTTCGTTCGGCTGAGGGCCGAGCTCGGTAATCCGCGATACCCGACTCGGGTCGCCGTGTTCCCGGCCGCCTCCACGATGCAACGCATCGATGCCACCGGTCGTACCGGCCCGGAGCTCAACTCCCTCCGCAAGGAACTCGAGGTCGAACACGACATCGCGTCCTCGGTGCTCATCGATCAGGGACCTCGACAGTGGCTGTTGGCAGTCGGTTGGGACGCGGACCGGATCCGACCACTCGACGGGCTCGCAGAGCGTGGCGGTTTTGTCGACGTCGCCCTCGAACCGAGCCCGCTCGCGCTTCTTCGTGTGCTCGCGTCCGATCTCACCGTCGCGATTCGTGACGCCAACGAAACCGAGTCGTTCGTCATGGTGGTCGACGCTGGCGTCCCGGTCGCCGCCGTGTCGATCGACGCCGTGGGTCGCCCACATCCGGCGCTCAACGTGGGACGGTCACAGATCCCGGACGAAGCGTTCATCGATCTGCTCGATCCCGCGGAACTCGGTGCCCGAATCAACCGGTACGCCGGCAAGACCGCCAGTCCGACGAGACAGGACCCCGACGCCACCGGCACCGGGTCCGACGATCGCGAGGCCGTGATGCTGCTCGGTTCGTCGTACGCCCCGTACGCAGCCCACGATGTGCTGTACGGCGGCCGCCAATGCGTCGCACTCGGGGCGGCGTACGCGGCCGCTGGCCTTGCGGGCCGGCAACGGCCGGTCGACGTCATCCTGCCCCCGGTCGAAGCGGCCACCGAAGTCGACCGCCCGTGGGCGATCGAGCGCCTCTC
>JBBKWQ010000321.1:0-5585 GCA_037969115.1 Ilumatobacteraceae bacterium | reverse complement strand
ATCGCATCATGCTCGACCTCGACGGCACCGACAACAAGGCGCGCATCGGCGCCAACGCGATCCTCGGTACCAGCCTTGCCGTCGCAAAGGCGGCGGCGAACCACGCCGAGATGCCGCTCTACAAGTACGTCGGCGGCCCGAACGCCCACGTGTTGCCCGTGCCGATGATGAACGTGCTCAACGGAGGAGTGCATGCCGACAACAGCGTCGACTTCCAGGAGTTCATGATCATGCCCGTCGGCGCTCCTTCGTTCAGCGAGGCGCTGCGCTGGGGCACGCAGACCTACCACGTGCTCAAGAAGGTCCTGCAAGACGAAGGCCTCGCGACGGGCGTCGGCGACGAGGGTGGCTTCGCCCCCGACCTCGCGACCAACGAAGACGCCATCAAACTGCTCGTGCAGGCAATCGACCGCGCCGGGTTCACGCCTGGCGACGACATCGCTATCGCCCTCGATCCGGCTGTGAGCGAGATCTACCGCGACGGGTCGTATCACCTCGATGGCGAGGGCAAGGTGCTCAGCTCCGACGAGATGGCGGCCTACTGGGCGCGCATCGTCGACACCTATCCCGTCGTCTCGATCGAGGACGGCATGCAAGAGGACGACTGGGACGGGTGGGCCAAACTCACCGAGCTCACGGGCGACCGCTGCCAACTCGTCGGCGACGACCTCTTCGTCACCAACACGCGACGACTACAGATGGGCATCGACCGCGGCGTTGCCAACAGCATTCTCGTGAAGGTCAACCAGATCGGGTCGCTCTCCGAGACGCTCGATACGGTCGCAATGGCCACGAGGCACTCCTACACCTCGGTCATGAGCCATCGCAGCGGTGAGACCGAGGACGCCACCATCGCCGATCTCGCCGTCGCGACGAACTGCGGGCAGATCAAGACCGGTGCCCCGGCCCGGAGCGACCGCGTCGCCAAGTACAACCAGCTGCTCCGCATCGAAGCCGATCTCGGCGAGGCCGCCGCCTTCCGCGGTCGCAGCGCTCTGGCAGCGCAGACTGCTCGGGGCTGAACCACGGCGTTGCCGGAGTTCGCACCGGTCGACCTGCGAGACTGTTCGACGTGCCTGCAACCCGCGCCACTGTGAAGAAGCCGACCAAGGCGCCGCGACCGTCATACGCACGACGGTCGCGGCTCGGCGACCTCACCCGCCCGATCGCCATCGATCGACGCCTGTCGAAGGACCGCCGTTCGGCGTTTCTGCTCGGCATCGTCGCCGTGGCCATCGCCGGCACCTTGGCTGCGGCATTGTTCGTCATTCCCGTACGGACCTATCTGAACCAGGACGACATGCTCGCCCAACGCCAGGACCAGGTCGATCAGCTCGAGGCCGTGAACAACGACCTGCGGGCCGAGGTCGAACGGCTTCGCAGCGACGACGGCGCGGCCGAGGCAGCGCGGCAGGAACTGGGCTACATCGAGGGCGAGGAACGGCGCGAGACGGTGCTCGACTACCCGGCACTCCCGACCGAGCTGCCCGCAGGTTGGCCGTACAGCCTGGTCAACTCCATCGTCGCGCTTCGCGCCGCTCCGTAACACGCCACGACTACGGGCCCGCTTCAGCGCCACCTCGTGTCACTGACTACAGTTCCGATTCGGCGTCGATCGACGTCATTCTCCGCTCGTCGTCACGCGACGACGGATCGATCTTGGAGGTTTTCGTGGCAGGTAGTGTGCTCGGTGAAAGGGTCCTGCGGAAAGAGGACCCCAAGTTCCTCACCACCGGAGGCATCTACGTCGACGATGTCCGCGATCCGTTGCTCGACGGCGCCGCCTATGTCGTGTACGCGCGCTCGACCGCCGCTCACGGCACGATCTCGTCGATCGACACCGACGAGGCACGTGGAATGCCCGGCGTCCTCGGGGTGTTCACCGCCGCCGATCTGAACCTCGAGCCAGTACCGTCGCCGTACAACCCCTCCGTGGCCCGCACGCTGTTGGCCTCTGACCGCGTTCGATGGGTGGGCGAACCGGTGGTGGCCGTCGTGGCCGACACGTACGAGCAGGCCACCGACGCCGCCCAGAACGTCGTCATCGACATCGATGTGCTGCCGGCACTCATCGACATGGAGACTGCGATGGCCAGCGATCTCCACATCTACGAAGGTGCGGGTTCGAACACCGTGTTCGACTCGAACTTCCTCGGTGGCAGCTCGACCTCGGGCGACGCGTTCCTCGAAGGTTGCGAAGTCGTCGTTTCCGCCACGTTCCTGAACCAACGAGTCGCACCGTGCCCGCTCGAACCACGAGCCGCGGCCGCCGCATGGCACGACGGCCGAATCGTGCAGTGGCTGTCGTCGCAACAGGTGCAGGGGGCCGTCGCAACCATCGCCGGCGCGAACGGCGTCGACAAGGCACACGTCCACATCAAGACCCCTGACGTCGGTGGTGGGTTCGGCGCGAAGATCGGCACCTACGCGGAGGAGATCCTCCTCGGGCCGCTGGCGAAAGCGGTCGGTCGTCCTGTTCGTTTCCGCGAAACGCGCAGCGAGTCCATGATGAACCTCGGCCACGGCCGCGCACAGCTCCAGAAGGTCAAGATCGGCGGGAGCCGAGACGGAACGGTCTCGCACCTCCAGCTCGAGCTGATCCAGGACTCGGGCGGATTTGCCGAGATGGGGACCGTGCTCGGAGCGGCGATGACGGTGCCGATGGCAGCCGCCGTGTACGCCATCCCCAACGTGGAAGCACACTGCTTCTCGGTCGTCACCAACACTACACCCACCGTCGCTTACCGCGGTGCCGGACGGCCCGAGGCCACCGCCGCCGCGGAACGCGCCATGGACATGTTCGCGGCCGAGATCGGGATGGACCCGGTCGAGGTACGCCGCAAGAACCTCATTGCCAAGTTCTCGGCGCCGTACACCACGGCGGCCGGGCAGACCTACGACTGCGGCGACTACGAGACCAGCCTCGACAAAGCCCTCGAGCAGGCCGGGTACGCCGAACTGCGCGCCGAACAGCAGCGCCGCCGAGATGCGGGCGATTCCAAGCAGTTGGGCATCGGCGTCAGCATCTATGTGGAGATCACGGGTGGCGTCGACCCGAAGCAAGAGGCTGCGAAGATCGAAATCCACGACGACGGCACCGGAACCATCTACACGGGCACGTCGCCGCACGGACAGGGACACGACACCGCATGGTCGATGATCGCCAGTGCGCAGACCGGCATCTCGATCGACCAGTTCACCCTGGTGTGGGGCGACACCGACCTCACCCCGGTCGGCGGCGGCACGATGGGTTCTCGGTCACTCCAGCAAGGTGGCGCCGCGGTGAATCAGGCCGCCATCGGCCTGGTCGACAAGGCCAAGGAACTCGCCGCCCGCCAACTCGAAGCCGACGTCGCTGACATCGTGCTCGACACCGAAACCGCCAGCTTCCACGTCGCCGGCACACCGGCGGTCGCCGTCACGTGGGGCGAGTTGGCCATGGCCTCGAAGGCAGACGGTGGACTCGTCGAAGACACCGTGTTCGTCGCCGACAGCGCAACGTTCCCCTTCGGAACACACGTCGCAGTGGTCGAGGTCGACGTCGACACGGGCGAGGTGCGGCACCTTCGTCACATCGCCTGCGACGATGCCGGAACCATCTTGAACCCGATGTTGATCGCCGGGCAGGTGCACGGTGGCATCGCTCAGGGAACCGCCCAGGCGCTGTACGAAGAGGTCCGCTACGACGACGACGGCAATCCGATCACGTCGAACCTTGCCGATTACACGATGATCTCGATGGATCTGCTTCCACAGATCGAGCGGATCCCGATGGAGACCGCCACGCCGGTCAACCCGCTCGGGGCGAAAGGAATCGGAGAGTCGGGCACCATCGGGTCGACACCCGCAGTTCAGTCGGCTGTCATCGACGCGCTCGGCCATTTCGGCGTGCGTCACATCGACATGCCGTGCACACCCGAGAAGGTCTGGCGCGCGATCGCCGGCTCGTCCAGCTGACCAGCAGGTTCACCGAGCCGCAACGGTCCCCGAGTGCGTCGACCGTACGTGCCGCATGCACCGCTCTCCGTCCCAGGGTCCCGCTACGGTGACGACCCGTGACCCACACACTCGATCGACTGCGCATGGCGCTCGCCATGGTGGCGGTGGTCATGGTGGTCGGCACACTCGGCTACTGGATGTTCGGGCTGTCACTGCTCGACGCCATGTATCAGACCGTCACCACGGTGACCACGGTCGGCTTCAGGGAACTCAAGGATTTCTCGCCTGCCGAGAAGGTTTTCACGATGTTCATCATCGTCACGGGGGTCGGCACCTTCTTCTACACCTTCACGCTGGTGGTCCAGGCCGTCGTGGAAGGTCCGCTCGCTGAATTCGTCGGGAGGCGCAGAATGGACCGCAAGATCGCCGATATGAAGGGCCACGTCGTCGTTTGTGGGTGGGGCCGCGTCGGCAAGGGTGTCGCACACGACCTCAGGGCGAGGCATCAACAGGTCGTGGTGATCGACATGAATGCCGAGCGCGTCTCGGGCATCGATCTGCCCACCGTGGTCGGCGACGCAACACACGACATGGTGCTCAAGGCCGCCGGCCTCGAGCGGGCCTCCGCGCTCGTCGCCGCGTTGGAGGGCGACGCCGAGAACCTGTTCGTGACGATGTCGAGCCGATCGATCAACCCCGACCTCTTCATCGTGGCCAGGGCAAGACAGGACGAGAGCATCCGCAAGCTGTCCAACGCCGGGGCCGACCGTGTCGTGAACCCGCAGGAACTCGGCGCCGCCCGCATGGCATCGTTCGTCGTCCAGCCGAATGTCGCCGAGTTCGTCGACGTCGTGATGCACGAACGGTCGATGGAGTTCCGGATGCAGGAAGTCGAGGTTCCCGAAGGGTCGAGTCTCGCCGGCAAGACCCTGCGCGACGCCAACCTGCGTCAGCGGGCCAACGTGTTGGTGCTGGCCCTCCGCCACACCGACGGCACGTTCACCACGAACCCCGACCCGGACACCGTCATCACCCCACACCAGGTGATCATCGCCGTCGGCACACACGACGACCTCGAGCGCTTCAGCGAAGTGAGCCGATGACCCGTCGGGATCCGACGGACCGTCGCCAGTGCTGACCATGCGAACGCACGTCCTGCTCGACCTCGACGGCACACTCAGCGACTCGGAGCCGGGAATCCTGAGGTCGCTGCAATGGGCCTGCGAACGCGAGGGCTTTCCCATTCCGACCGATGCCCAGGTGCGATCGGTCATCGGCCCGCCGCTCGAGATCGGGTTGCCGTCGATCGGCATCCCCGACGACGCTCTCGAGCGGGTCATCAACACGTACCGCGACCGGTACAAGCGCATCGGCGCGTTCGAGAACACGTTGTACGACGGCATCATCGACATGCTCGACGGTCTCGCGGCTGCCAGGCTCTCGCTGTCGGTCGCGACCGCGAAACCCGAAGAGACGGCACACCCGATCCTCGACTACTTCGGCATCAGCGGCCGATTCGACGTCCGGGCCGGCGCAACGCTCACGTCCGAACGTCGGACAAAGGCCGACGTGATCGACCACGCCCTGCGCGAGCTCGACATCCACGGCGACCCCGACCTCGGCGAGCACGTGATCATGGTGGGCGA